>NZ_JBWZCG010000030.1:0-49059 GCF_059383415.1 Pseudarthrobacter sp. RHLT1-30-1 | reverse complement strand
GAACAGGAATTGCCACCGGATCCGTTCCCAAAACAGGAACAGGAGCTGCCCGCGGACCCCTTCCCGGACTGGCACCTGCTCACGGCCGGGTACTCATTCCGTGCCGCAGACCCCGACGACCCGGTCTACTACGAGCCCCTCAATGAGTCCGCCCTGGAACACTTTCTGGTCCACCACGCCTGACCGGCTATCTCGCGTCGTACAGGTTGAGGCGTCTGTCCAAACCGCGGCCTGCTGCGACACGATCCCGGGCGGAGGAACAGCGACGCAAGCCTCCAGCCGCGGCGGGCCCCGTTGCCCCCGCAAGGTGCTCCGAGGCGGCTCGTCTGAACCGACAGCTACTGCCTGCGCTACCTTCCCGCTGCGTGCCGCCGCAGGTGAAGGAACCGGGATGAGCAACAGCGGATTCCGATGTGCCGCCCCGCCGTCGGGCGGCTTTAACAACCGATGAACGGAAGCCCTATGGGATGGAACGGTCCTCACTGGGCATTGTTGGTTGAGACGTACATCACGTCGATGCACTCCGACAGAAGGACAACGATGTCTGCTGCCACCACTGAACTATTGCCCGCCGACGTGCCCGCCGACGTGCCCCCCGCCGCTTCGGCCGGACTGCCCCCGTACGCCCATGAACTCCCCTGGCCGGAAGGCATGGCACCGTTTAGGGTCGTAGACGACGGCACCCAGGGCGATCCGTATGCGCACTATGAATGGATGCGCGACAACGCCCCGGTCCTCCGCGCCGCATCACCGGTCTCGGATGTCTGGTTCATTTCCCGCTATGACGATGTCCGTAAAGCCATGCGCGCCCCCAAGATTTTCTCCTCCCAGGTCGTTGACCCGGTCCCGCTGACGTTCCTGACCCTGTTCGATGCACCGAACCATACCCGGCTTCGCAAGGTCGTGGCCCAGGCGTTCATTCCGAAGGCCATCGCCCGCTTCGAGGAACGGGTTCGGGAGAACGCCAGCAAATACCTGGCCCCGATGCTTGCTGCGGGAGGGGGCGACGCTGTCGACGACTACGCAATCCCGCTGAGCATGTCCACCATTAGCGCCCTGTTGGACGTCCCGGCCGAGGACTTCGAGAAGATGAAGTTCTGGTCGGATGAGACTTTCAGTTACTTCGGCCGGCTGGCACGCAACGCCCAGGGGACCGGAACCGACGAGCAAAGCACCATGGAGTTCTTCGCGTACCTCAAGGACAATTTGGAGCGCCTGTACCGCGAGGAGAGCGACTCCGTGGGCGGCCACATCGCCCGGATGTGGAAGGACGGCCTGCTCGGCGAGAAGGAAGCCAAGGAACTCTGTGCCTTCGTCTTCGTCGCCGGACACGACACCACCACCATCCTGCTCGCCAACGCATTCCGTGCCTTCAGCGACCAGCCGGAACTGCTGAAGCGGATCCGGCGGAACCCGGACGACGCAAACCTCTTCGTCGAGGAACTCGCCCGGTACCGGGGGACGGTACAGCGCGCCAGCCGGATCACCACCGAAGAAGTGGATGTTGCCGGCGTGCGAATCCCCGCCGGCTCCATCGTCCGGCTGCTTCCCGCCGCCGCGAACCGCGACAGCAACAAATACCCCGACGGTGAGACGTTCGACATCGACCGCAACACCGACGGGCATCTGGGCTTCGGGCACGGTGTTCACAGCTGCCTCGGCGCGCCGCTGGCGAGGCTGGAGGTCCTGGTCACGGTACAACTTCTCGCGGAAAAGCTGGACTCACTCAACCTCCACCCCGACAAGCCCATCGAATACGTCCGTGGAAACAACCTGACCAACTCCGGCCCCGAGCACCTTTACGTGGAACTGGGGGAGTCCAATGCCTAGCCCGCAGCCCACAGGCACACGCCAGGATCCCATAATCATCATCGGCGCCGGCCACTCCGGCGTCGCGGTGGCCGCAGGCCTGCGCACCCGCGGCTGGGACGGGGGCATCCTGCTGCTCGAGGCAGAAAAGGAGACCCCCTACGAACGCCCTCCGCTTTCCAAGGAACTCCTCAAGGCCGGCGCCGCGGATGAGTCCGCCGTGCTGCGCAAAGAGAAGTTCTACGAAGACAAGCGCATCGACCGGCGGGCGGGACTGACCGTCGACAGCATCGACCCGGCCCTCCGGACCGTCCAGCTGTCCGACGGAAGCGGACACGGCTACTCCCGGCTTGTCATCGCCACCGGTTCACGGGCAAGGGCCCTGACGGTTCCCGGCGCCGGCCTTCCCGGGGTGCTGGCGCTGCGGACCAGGGACGACGCGCTCGAGCTCAAGCGGAGCCTGGTCCGCGGAGCCCGGGTCGCCGTCATCGGCGCCGGGTACATCGGCCTTGAGGTCGCCGCTGCTGCCGCGGCCGCAGGCTGTCAGATCACGGTGCTCGAATTCCAGGACCGCGTGATGAGCCGCGTGACGTCCGAACCGGTGTCCCGATTCTTCGAGCGACTGCACAGCCAGAACGGCGTTCGCTTCGTTTTTGGCGCCGCGGTCACGGCCGTCGAAGGCTCCGACCGTGCGGAGCGTGTCATCACCGCGGACGGCGCCGCGCACGCGGCCGACGTCGTGCTCGCCGGAATAGGCGTGCTGCCCAACCAGGAGCTGGCGGAAGCCGCAGGGCTCCGGTGCCGGGACGGGATCCTTGTTGATGGGCACGGACGGACCTCCGACCCGGACATCTACGCGGTGGGTGACGTTACGCGCTTCACCAGCACTCTCGACGGTGCCAGCCAGCGCCTCGAATGCATCCAGAACGCGCTGGCCCAGGCCGATGTGGTGGCAGCGCACCTCACCGGCCAGCCCGCCGCGGACCCGGAGATTCCCTGGTTCTGGACCGTCCAGCACGGTGTCAGGCTCCAGACTGCCGGCGTCCGCCACCCGGACGACGAGGTGATCGTGCGCGGCAACCCCGCCGCAGGGAAGTTCTCCGCGGTGTACCTCCGGAACGGGCGCCTGGCCGCCGTCGACACCATCGCAGGCCTCGCCGACTTCCGGCCCGCCAAGAAGCTGATTGCCCAGGGGGCGCGGATCAATCCCTCGCTCGCCGCGGACCCCGCTACCGCCCTCGTTGACTGCGTTATGGCCGACGCCGAGACGGCCGACGCCCTGACTGCCCCCGCACCCTACGCAAAGGAACTTCCATGAGCAGCAACAAACTCGTCGTCATCGACCGCGACGGTGCCAACCACGACCTCGAGTGGGAACCGGACCAGACCCTGATGGAGGCCCTCCGCGACAACGACCTGCCGGTCCTGGCATCCTGTGGTGGCACCGCCTCCTGCGCGACCTGCCACGTCTTCCTGGCGACGGAAGTCTTTAACAGCCTGGGCGAACGCAGCGAGGACGAACTCGAACTCCTGGTCGAGGCCGAGGGCTACCAGGAGTGCGGATCGCGGCTCTCCTGCCAGCTCGACTTCAGCCCGGCACTCAACGGGGTCACTGTCACGCTGGCTCCGGAGGAGTAGCCGCAGGGCATCGCCAGTCCGACTGCTAGCGGGCCGCCGTTCCATCTGCAGATGTTCGGGGACGGAACGGCGGCCCATTCCGGGATTTCTTGGGGGATCAGGCGGCCGGCGGGATGGCAGTCGGCTCACCTTTGCACCGTAGACTCCATTTATCCATTTGATCGATAATTGGGAGTGCTGATGGTGCGCCAGAAGAAAGCCGACAGGCGAAGAGCCAGAAAAAGTAGCCCCGCAAGCCAGCCCACGCCGTGGGCGCCGACGCGGCAGGTGCCCGCGCAAACCCGCAGCCCGACCGGAACGTTCCGCTTCAGCGATCGCTTCATCAATACGACCAGCACCATCCTCATCGCTTTTATGTTCGTATCGATCGGCGCCGGGTTCATCATCGGACCACTCAGCGACAATGTTGACGGGGACGCAGGAGAGGCTCTCGGTGTTGTGGCCATGTGGCTGATCGGTGCCGGAATCGTGCTTCCGCTGCTGTTGTCAGGCGTTCTCGGCGGCGAAGCCATCCGGGCCGGCGGAGGCTTTATCGGCTTCTTCCTGATCGCGGGTCTCTTCGCCACCGTCGCCGGAAGCACTGAACTGGGACAGGACATGCTCGGTCCGGTGTGGTGTCCGAGGGCCTTTTGGGGTGGCATCGCGCTGATGGTCGTGGCCGGCGCCGGATTCTGGATCATTGGCTGGATTGCACGGGTGCCGATGTGGCTACAGGCTCCGGTCTTGGGTTCGCCCCGCGTGTATGTTCGCGGATCGAGTGACAATCCGCGCCACCGTGTTTTCCCAAACGATCTGGACGAGCGCGACCGCTGAGACCAGGGAGGTTGTAGCCGCGGAATTGGCCGCGACGCCAGCCGCGCAACTACTAAGCATGCTTGCCAAATGCTTAGTAAGCATGCTTATGGTAGGAACGTGCAAAATCAAGGCCACCGAAGTACATCATGTCCTGACCGTCGCCCGGAGCGACGCGGCGCTCCGGGCTCTGTCCGTCGGCGTCATCGTCAATCCTTGGTTCTTGACCCTGGTGCGGGAGTCCGGGACGCGGGAACCCCTGACGCGGGAGCCAGTGACGCGGGAGCCAGTGACGCGGGAGCCCGTGACACGGGAACGTGGCACCCATGACACGCGAAATTGAACCGTACCTCCAGGGCACCTGCCGGTTGGTTATGACAGCGGCCCGCCTGATCCGGTACCGACAGAACGAGGCGCTTGCGCCGCTGAACATGACCCGGGCCGCCCTGATCGCCCTGGAAGCAATCGCTCCCCGTCCGCTGAACCAGGAGCAGCTCGCAGCCAAAGTGCATGTCCAAAGCCAGACCCTGGGCAGGGTGCTGGCCCGGTTGGAAGCGGGCGGCTACATCACAAGGACGCGGAATCCCGCCGATCGACGCCAACTCCATGTGCAGCTGACGTCGGCGGGCAGGGCGGCGCTGGTCACTGCCCGCCAGGCCGAAATTGATGCCTACCCTGCAGCTCTGGATGCGGAAGACTGGCGCACTTTTCAGGAGCAGCTGGAAAGGTTCGTCCACGCGCTGGGGGCGCCGCGGCGTCCCCGGTCGGCACCCGCGGTCCTGCGCGATGCGTCGCCGGCGCCGGGCCGGGACGCCAGCGAGGAAGGCTCGCGCTTGCCTCGCTCCGGTCCGGCTGACGAGTAAGCATGGACGCGGCGCATGAGCGTCGACGCGGCCAAACGCACGGACTCGGCGCATAAGCGGGGACGCAGAAGGGCGCAAATTCCGTCCGGAACCCGCGCCCTCCCTTCCGCTGTTGGTCGGCTAATGCTTGAAGGCGTCCTTCACCTTTTCGCCGGCCTGCTTGATGTCGGCTGCGGCTTGGTCGCCCTTGCCTTCGGCCTTCAGGCTCTCATCACCCGTGGCCTCACCGGCGGATTCCTTGCCTTTGCCTGCTAGCTTCTCGGCAGCGTTGCCGATTTTGTCATCCAGACCCATAGCGTTCTCCCTACAGTCGGTCCGCCGGCATGTGGCGGCTAATGCCATAATTTTAGACCACATTAGGCAAAATGCTAAGCAGGCTGATGATACTCGTCCGCTGAACCATGCCGGCCGATTCTAGGCCGGCGGGTCCGTCACCAGGATCCGCACCGTGCATAGGTCCGACGCCGCCTTCTTCAAAACCACGGCACGCGGATCAGGGACGTCCAGGAACGCCAGCCGGGGACGTGCGGCGTACTGCTTCAGCACCGGTTCGGCGAGGACCAGCTCCGCCAGGGTACGGTCGCCGCCCGGCGCCAGGTACTCGATCCGGTGGTCCGCAAAAATCCGGGCCGCATGCCCGGCAACAGCCTCCACCAGCGCATCGGCCTGGTTTGCGCGCCGCCGAGCGAAGCGCTGCTGGGACCAGCCGCCCGCCGCCGTCCGGGACTGGACGTGGCGGGTGCCGGTCTTGGACGCCAGCACGGCTCCGCCGCTGACCACAGCCACCGAATAGCCGCCGCGGCGGACCAGGACGGCACCGATGCAACGCGGCTGCAATGCGAGCGACGCCAGCCGCGCCACGGCGTCGGCACCGCGCCCGGGACGCCCGTCGTCGGGCCACGGCGCCTGCAGCAGGGCCGCGGCGCCATCCGCGGCCCGCAGCTGCAGGCCGCCGTCGTGCTCCTCCTCCACCAGCCCGCCGTGGCTCGCCGCGAAGCGCTCCACCCAGCCGGGCAGCCGGGCACCGGAGACGAAGGCCGCACGGGTTTCGCTGGGTGCCATGGCTTGGGTCTCCGTTGTGGGGTGTGTGTCGGGGCGGGCAGGAACTAGAAGTAGCCTATCTATGTGGAAGATCTCTTTGGCGCAGGACGGGACAGCGGCAGCGCTATCGAGGACGACAGCGACACCGACGAGACGGTCGAGGGAGGCTCTGCGCGCCGCTCCGCCTCACCGCGCAGCCCGCTCGCCGTTCGGATGCGGCCCCGGACGCTCGATGACGTGGTCGGCCAGCAGCACCTCCTCGGGCAGGGTTCGCCGCTGCGCCAGCTCGCCGCCGGAACCGACGCCACCGGCCCCGCCGGACCCAGTTCACTGATCCTCTGGGGGCCGCCCGGCACCGGCAAGACCACCCTCGCGCACGTTATCGCCAAAGGCCCGGGCCGGAAGTTCGTTGAGCTCTCCGCCATCACCGCCGGTGTAAAGGACGTCCGTCGCGTGATGGAGGAGGCGCTCACCGCCCGGGACCTCTTCAAGACCACCACCGTGCTGTTCCTGGATGAGATCCACCGCTTCAACAAGGCCCAGCAGGACGCCCTGCTGCCCGGCGTCGAGAACCGCTGGGTGGTCCTGGTCGCGGCAACCACCGAAAATCCCTCCTTCTCGGTCGTCTCTCCGCTGCTCTCGCGGTCGCTGCTGCTGACACTCAAGCCGCTCACCGACGCCGACGTCGAGGGACTGCTGCTGCGGGCGACGGCCGACCACCGCGGGCTCGGCGGCAAGGTGGAACTCAGCGCCGAAGCCCTGGCACACCTCGTCCGGCTCTCCGGCGGGGACGCCCGTCGGGCGCTGACTGCGCTGGAGGCGGCCGCCGGCGTCGCGTACGGCGATGTTGACAACGCCGACGCAGTCGTGGTCGGCGCCGCTGACGCGGCCGGTGCCGCTCCGGTAAAGATCGAGCTCAAGCACACGGAACGGGCCCTGGACGTCGCGTCGGTGCGCTACGACCGCGCTGGCGACCAGCACTATGACGTCGCCAGCGCGTTCATCAAATCAATCCGGGGCTCCGACGTCGACGCCGCCCTGCACTACCTGGCCCGGATGCTTGAGGCGGGGGAGGACCCGCGGTTCGTGGCCCGGCGGATCGTCATTTCCGCGGCGGAGGACGTCGGCATGGCGGACCCGACGGCGCTGCTGACCGCCGTCGCCGCCGCCCAGGCGGTGCAGCTGATCGGCATGCCGGAAGGCCGCATCATCCTGGCGGAGGCCGTGGTCCACCTCGCCACCGCGCCCAAATCCAACGCCGCCTATCTGGGGATCAACCAGGCGATCGCGGACGTCCGCGCCGGCCTCGGCAACGGCATCCCCGCCCACCTGCGCGATGCCCACTACCCGGGGTCCAAACAGCTGGGACACGGGCAGGGCTACAAATACGCCCATGATGCCCCGCACTCGGTGGCCACCCAGCAGTACCCGCCGGACGACCTGGTGGGCCGCAACTACTACGAGCCGACCGGCAACGGTGCCGAACGGGACATCTCCACCCGGCTGGAGCGGCTGCGCCGGATCATCCGGGGCGCGTGACCGGAGAGCCCGGAAACTCGCCGTTGACTTCCGGTCCCTGAGGTCTAACGTGGGTTTAAGTCAGCAAGGACCTGCTGCATGTGTCTGCCTGGATGGGGGACACCGGCACCTCCCGCCGGCCCTTCGCCGCCAGCACCTACGGTCGGCGGCCGGCACCCCAGTAGCCTGGCCTTGTGCCAGGCTTTACCGCCCGATTCCCTAGGTGTAGGACCATGTCCGTGAATTTCGTCACAGCTTTGGCCGCTAAGTCCTTTGATGTACCGGACAAGAAACGGTGCCCCGACAACGCCGAATTCGACCTTGTCACCGTGAACGACTACGCGGTGGCGCGGCTGGTTCTCGGACCCGCCTGGCGCTGGTCCGAATCCCTCAGACCCGACGACCAGACCGAGCTGTGCCAGCACCACCACCTCGGCTTCTGCATCTCGGGGGAGATGGCAGTGGAATCCGCCGACGGGCTACGCACCACAATCCACGCCAACGATACCTATGCGATTCCGCCCGGCCACGATGAATGGGTCGTCGGGTCCGCCGCGTTTGTGGCCGTGGAATTCCTGGGCGCGGCATCCTACGGGCGCCGCAGCAGCCGGGGCGTGCACGCGCTGACCTGACGGCGACCGTTGCGACGGCCTGACGGCCCGCCGGCGCCGAGGTGGTAGGCTTGTTCGTTGTCTGGCAAGGCGCGGACGCACAATCCACTCGAATCCGGCATCGCACGTTGTTGCGTTGTCTTCGGATGGGTTTGCCCTGTGCCCAGTAGCAAAAGGCAGCGGTTGGCCGATGCTCTCCATCGTGGAGGCCAGTAACACACTCACACCGCAGATATTGGAAGGACACAAGTGGCGAACAACACTCGTGCTCGCCGGACCGCACGCCTTTCGCGTGCACTCGGCATCGCTCTGACCCCCAAGGCCGCCAAGTACATGGAGCGCCGCCCGTACGGCCCCGGTGAGCATGGCCGTGCCCGCAAGAAGCAGGACTCCGACTACGCCGTACGTCTGCGCGAAAAGCAGCGTCTGCGCGCCCAGTACGGCATCCGCGAAGCCCAGATGACCCGTGCCTTCGAAGAAGCACGCCGCACCAAGGGCCTGACCGGTGAAAACCTGATTGAACTGCTCGAAATGCGTCTCGACGCACTCGTGCTGCGTGCAGGCTTCGCCCGCACCATCGCGCAGGCCCGCCAGCTGGTTGTCCACCGCCACATCCTGGTCGACGGCATCCGCGTTGACCGCCCGTCTTTCCGCGTCGCCGAGGGCCAGCTGGTCCACGTTCACAGCCGCAGCGAGCCGATGCCTCCGTTCCAGGTTGCAGCAGCCGGCGCTCACCGCGACGTCCTGCCGATGGTTCCGGCCTACCTGGACGTCAAGCTTGACGCCCTGCAGGCACGCCTGGTCCGCCGCCCCAAGCGCTCCGAGGTCCCCGTGACCTGCGAAGAGCAGCTCGTCGTGGAATTCTACGCACGCTAGATCCAGCACGACACCTTACAAAGAAGCCCGTGGCAAGCGCCGCGGGCTTCTTTGTATGTAAGGTACTTGGGGGAGTTCTGCGGCAGCCGGCTGTGTCAGCCCGGAACGCTCGCAGGGACACGACGCAACAAGGAGATGAAGACTATGACTGGTGGCGATATTGCCGGCCTGATCGCGGCCGGAGTGTTTGCACTGCTGGTCCTGCTGCTGGCGGTGCCGATTCTGAAGCTCGGGGGAGTGCTCGACGAAGTGCGGACCTCCATCCGTTCCATCAGCGACGGCGCCACCCCGCTGATGGACGAGGTCACGGCCACCGTGTCCAGCACCAATCAGCAGCTGAAGAAGGTCGACGGGATCGCGAACAACGTCTCGGACGCGTCCGCGAACATCTCCGCGCTGTCCTCACTGGTCGCCGCCACCGTCGGGTCGCCGCTGATCAAGGTCGCCTCCTTCAGCTACGGCGTGCGCTCGGCCTTCACCGCCCGCAAAAAGCCCGCCACCGGCCGCCGCAGCCGCTAACCCCCAGCTGGAGAACCTGACATGAACAGAATCATCTGGATGGGAATCGGCGTCGCCATCGGCGTCATCGCCTTCCGCAAGATCACCGAAGCGCAGTCCAATCTGGGCCCCGAGGGCCTGAACCGCGCGGTCGGCCGGCTCGCAGACGGCCTCTACGACTTCGCCGACGCGGTCCGCGAGGGCATGAACGAGCGGGAGTCGGAGCTCCGGGGTGCGTTGGGCATCGACGCCGGCCTGGAGAAGGCAATCGTCCACGGCTCAGCCGGCCGGGGTGCAGTCCGGCGCTAGCCGCGAGAGAATGAGAATTGGGCGGCACCCGTTCAGGGGCCGCCGGCACGGCCGTCGGCCGGGACCAGACCGTTCCGCGGACCACACGCGTGAACCACGAACGCAGTGAATATTGAAGGGTACGTAATCAGCTCATGAAGTCGCAGGAGATCACCAAGCGCTGGATCGACTTTTTTGTCAGTAAGGGCCACACGGCGGTGCCCTCCGCCTCGCTGGTCTCCAGCGACCCGTCCCTGCTGTTCACGGTGGCCGGTATGGTCCCGTTCATTCCTTACCTGACGGCCCGCGAACAGGCGCCCTACAAGCGTGCCACCAGCGTGCAGAAGTGCATCCGCACCGGCGACATCGAGGAGGTCGGCAAGACGGCCCGCCACGGCACCTTCTTCCAGATGTGCGGCAACTTCTCCTTCGGCGACTACTTCAAGGAAGACGCCATCAAGTTCGCCTGGGAACTGCTCACCAGCAGCGTTGACGACGGCGGCTACGGACTGCCGCCCGAGCAGCTCTGGGTCACCGTCTACGAAGAAGACGACGAAGCCGAGCAGCTCTGGCTCAAGAACACCGGCATGCCCGCCGAGCGGATCCAGCGGATGGGCAAGGCGGACAACTACTGGTCCACCGGCCAGCCCGGCCCCGCCGGCCCCTGCTCCGAGATCTACTACGACCGCGGCCCGGCCTACGGCGTCGAGGGCGGTCCGATCGCCGACGAGAACCGGTACGTGGAAATCTGGAACCTCGTGTTCATGCAGTACCAGATCGACAACGTGCGCTCCAAGGTCGATTTCGACATCAGCGGCGAACTGCCGCAGAAGAACATCGACACCGGCCTCGGCATGGAACGTCTCGCGATGATCCTGCAGGGTGTCGAAAACATGTACGAGACGGACCAGGTCCGCCCCGTCATCGACAGGGCGGCGGCCATCTCCGGCCGGGAGTACACCTCCGCAGAATCCGCCGAGGACCCGCACCACACCGACGACGTCCGGATGCGCGTGGTCGCGGACCACATCCGGTCTTCCCTCATGCTGATCGCCGACGGCGTCACGCCCTCCAACGAAGGCCGCGGCTACGTGCTGCGCCGCCTGATCCGCCGGGCCGTGCGCTCCATGCGGCTGCTCGGCGTCGAAAAGGCCTGCCTGCCCGAACTGCTGCCCGCCTCACGGGACGCCATGAAGGGCGTCTACCCGATCGTGGAAACGGACTTCGACCGGATCAGCCGGATCGCCTATGCCGAGGAAAAGGCGTTCCTGCGCACTATCGCCTCCGGCACGGCCCGCCTTGAGGACGCCGTCAAGGAATCCCAGTCCGCCGGCCGGCCGCTCTCCGGCGCCGACGCCTTCGCCCTGCACGACACCTACGGATTCCCGATCGACCTCACGCTGGAAATGGCTGAAGAGGCCGGGCTGAAGGTTGACGAGCCCGAATTCCGCAAGCTTATGCTCGAACAGCGCCAGCGCGCCCAGGCCGACGCCAAGGGCAAAAAGGGGTCGCACGCAGACCTTAGTGCCTTCCAGGAGCTGCTCTCCGCCGGCGAAACGGTGTTCACCGGCTACACCGAACTCTCCGGCGAGTCCAAGGTCCGCGGCATCCTCGCCGGCGGCCGCAAAGTCTCCCAGGCCTCGACGGGGGACGAAATCGAACTCGTCCTGGCCGAGACCCCGTTCTACGCCGAGGCCGGCGGCCAGGCCGCGGATACCGGGCTGATCACCGGCGACGGCTTCGTCGTCGAGGTCCTGGACGTCCAGCGCCCGGTCAAGGGCCTGAGCGTGCACAAGGCAATCGTCCGCGAGGGTGAAATCGGCGCCGACTCGCTCGTCCAGGCGGCGGTCGACCGGGAACGCCGGCACGCCGCCGAGCAGGCCCACACCGGCACGCACATCGTGCACGCGGCCCTGCACCAGATCCTTGGCCCGGAAGCGCTGCAGCGCGGCTCCTACAACAAGGCCGGCTACCTGCGGTTCGACTTCGCCTGGGGTGAAGGGCTCAGCCCGGCCACCCGATCCGAGATCGAGGAAGTCTCCAACATCGCCATCCGCAACAACTACCGGGTGGAGACCAGGATCATGGGGCTGGCCGAGGCCAAGGCCCTCGGCGCGATGGCACTCTTCGGCGAGAACTACGGCAACGAAGTCCGCGTCGTGGAGATCGACGGCGCCTGGTCCCGCGAGCTGTGCGGCGGCACGCACGTCGAGAACACCTCGCTGATCGGCAGCCTGTCCCTGCTCGGGGAACAGTCCGTCGGATCGGGAAACCGCCGCGTCGAGGCCTTCGTCGGCATGGAGGCCTTCCGGCACCTCGCCGCAGAGCGCGCCCTGGTCACCGAACTCACCGAACTGCTCAAGGTTCCGTCCGGCCTGCTCGCGGACCGGATCGCGACCACGCTGACAAAGCTCAAGACGGCGGAGAAGGAACTCGACCGCCTGCGCCGGGAGCAGCTGACCGCGGCAGCCGCACAGCTCGTGGGCACGGCCCAGGACGCCGCCGGCGTCAAGGTCATCGCTCACGACGCCGGCCAGGTCAGCGGCGCGGACGACCTGCGCGGACTGGCCCTGGACCTGCGGACACGCCTCGGTTCGGAGCCCGCGGCCGTCGCGGTCGCCGGTGTCAGCAATGACCGGCCGGTCATCCTGATCGCCACCAACGACGCCGCCCGGACGGCCGGCGTCAAGGCGGGCGCCCTGGTGCGCCTCGCGGCAGGCATCCTCGGCGGCGGCGGCGGCGGCAAGGACGATGTCGCCCAGGGCGGCGGCACGGACGCCGGCAAGGTCGGCGCGGCTCTCACCGCCGTCGTGGACGCCATTACCCGGCGATAGCGGACGAGCCATGAACGAAACTGCCGTGCCCGACGACTACCCCCAGGGCGTGAAACTCGGGGTGGACGTCGGCACGGTCCGGGTAGGCGTGGCGGTCTGCGACCGTGACGGCATCCTGGCAACACCCCTGCGGACCCTGGCACGGAACACGAAGAAGAACACCGACGTGCGGATCCTCGCGGAACTTGCAGTGGAACTCGGAGTGGTCGAGGTCTTTGTCGGCCTGCCGCGGACGATGAAGGGCGAGGAACACGCCTCGGCCCGGATGGCCACGGACTACGCAAAGCTACTGGCAGGTAAACTTGCCAAGTGTGGTTCCGAGGTCCCGGTACGGCTGGTCGATGAACGGCTGAGCACGGTCACGGCCCACCGGAACCTGCATGAAGCTGGCATGAGCTCCCGGAATCACCGTAAGGTGGTTGATCAGGTTGCGGCCGCAGGTATCCTGCAACATGCCATTGATATGCAAAGGGCCAGGGGGACGGAGGTCGGAAGCCGCGTATACGCGGAGTCCGCACCGGGGCCGACCGGGGATATCGTTCCGGCCACGCCTGTATTAGACCCACATTCTGCACAACGCATTTTGCCCAAACTGGAAGGCTACAGTGAGCCCGGTCAACAGTGACGACCCCGCCGGTGAGGCTTTCGGCGCCGACCGCCGACCGCTGACGCGTAAGGAGATCAGGGCCCAGGAGAAATACCAGGGAACCCAGGGTCACGACGTTATCCCGCCGCAGGCTTTCGAGACCGGCGAGGATCTCCCGGCCGAGCCGGCCAAGACCGCCGGCACGCCCGCGTTGCCGACGGCGGCCCCGACCGTGCATGAGGAACAAGTCCACGAAGAGTCCGCACACGAAGAGCAGATCCAGGATGCGCCCGCGCAGGAGTTGCCCGCACACGAAGAGCAGATCCACGATGTCCCCGCGCACGAGTTGTCCTCACACGAAGAGCAGATCCACGATGTGCCCGCGCACGAGTTGCCCGCGCACGAAGAGCAGTTTCACGAAGAGCCCGCGGCCGCGGAGCAGTTCCACGGTGGGGCGGGCCACGACGCGACGGTCCACGAAGTGCCCGAGCACGAGTACGCGGGCGGGATATTCCACCGAGACGCTGCCCATCCTGAGGCTGTCCACCACGACGCAGCCCACCATGAAGCCGAAGCGCCGGGCTACGAACCCGGCCACCACGCTGAAATCCACGGCGACCCCGCCGACGAAGCCCACTACGTTTACGACGACGCGGACGCCGGCCCGGCGGAATACCACCACGAGGAAGACGGCCGGGTTGTCCTGGCCGGAGGTTCAGCCATCCCCACTTCGAAGGGCCCTTCCAGGAAGGTCCGCCGCCGGCGCCGTTTCCTGGCGCTGCTGCTCACCCTGTCAGTCTTTATCGTGGCCCTCACCGTCGGCGCGCAGTTCCTGAAACCCCTCCTCGGCGGCGACACGCTGGCCGACTATCCGGGCCCCGGAACCGGCGAGGTTGTCATCACCGTGCCGCCAGGTGCCGGGCCAAAGTCCGTCGCAACCGAGCTGCAGGACAAGAAGGTGGTCGCGAACGCCGACACTTTCCTTCGGGATTTCCTGGCCTCCGGCGGGGCGCTGGCTCCCGGTGAATTCAGCATGCGCAATGAGATGAAGAATTCCGATGCCGTGGCCGTGCTCCTGAACCGGGACCAGGACAGGGTCATGTACTTCGCCCTGAGTGCCGGGCTCAGGATCGGGGAATCGCTCCAGGCGATCTCCGAGGGCACCGGCGTTCCGGTCGCCCAACTTAAGGCGCTCAGCGACTCGCCCGGGCAGTTCGGTGTGTCGGCCAGGGCTCAGAACCTCGAAGGTTTCCTGGCCCCCGGCGAGCACCGGTTCCCGCTCGGCACCCCTGCCAAGGAAGTCCTGAAAACTCTGGTGTCCAGCACCCAGGACGAACTCACGGCCCAGGGCGTTACGGATCCCGAGAAACAGTACGACGTCGTGACGGTCGCCAGCATCGTCCAGGCCGAAGGCGGCCAGGCGGAATACGGCGATGTTGCGGGCGCCATCTACAACCGGCTCAAGCCGGACAACATCGAGACGAACGGGCTGATCCAGTCCGACGCCACGGTCACCTATGGGCTCGGCATCAAGAGCTTCCACATCGACGAGGACCAGAAGGCCGACAAGTCCAACCCGTACAACACCTACGCGAACCAGGGCCTGCCGGTGGGCCCGATCGGCTCGCCGGGCAAGACGGCGATCGACGCCGCCGCCAAGCCCAAGACCAACGAATACCTCTACTGGGTGACAATCAACCTGGACACCAAGGAGACTTTGTTCTCCAAGACCCTGGCCGAGCACAACACGTACGTGGCCCGTTACAACACCTGGTGTGAGGCCAACCCCGGACGCTGCGTATGACGCTCCGGGCCGCCGTGCTGGGGCACCCGATCAGCCATTCGAAATCGCCGGCGCTGCACCGGGCCGCCTACGCGTATCTCGGCGTGGAGCTGGACTACACGGCGATCGACGTGACCGAGGAAGCGCTGCCGGCCTTTATGGGCCGGGTCCGGGAGGACGTCCGTCAGGGGAACGACTGGCGCGGGCTGTCGGTCACCATGCCGCTCAAGGCCGGCATGGCCCGCGAAGTGGACGAGGTGCGCGGCGTGGCCCGCGAGCTCGGGGTCGTGAACACGGTCGCGTTTGAGCCCCCGGCGCAGGGGGACAGTGCCGGTTCCACCCGGCTGGTCGGTTACAACACCGACGTCGCCGGAATCGTCAACGCGTTGCGCCATGCGGGTGCCGTGGCCGCACCCACCGGTGCCGTCCTGGGCGGAGGCGGGACCGCAGCCGCCGCCCTCGCAGCACTGAAGGAGCTGGGCGCGGCGGAGGCAACCATCTTTGTCCGCGATGTCAGCCGGGCAGCGGAAGCACGGGCTGCCGCCGTGGCTCTGGCCCTGCCGGTCCGGGTCCTCCCGCTCAGCGAAGCGGCCCCCGCCGTCGCCGCGGCCGACGTCGTGATCTCCACCCTGCCGCCCCGCGCGGCGGACCAGCTGGCCGACGAACTGGCTGAGCTCTTCGCCCGCCGCGGGGGCGGGCTCTCCCGGGCGGCCGTGCCAGGCCTGCCCGGGGTCCTGCTGGACGTCGCCTACGATCCGTGGCCCAGCAGGATCGCCGCCGCCTGGCAGCAGGCCGGCGGCACCGTGGTCCCCGGACTCGAGATGCTCATCTACCAGGCAGTGGAACAGGTCCGCCACTTCACCGGTCTGGGCGGGGCTGTACCCGCCGAAGTCATAGATGTGATGTGTGACGCAGTAGGGGCACCCCGACGGGTGTTCTAGCCGCCGTACATGGCAGGATGGAATTTATGTTGCGTTGGTTGACTGCCGGAGAATCCCATGGCCCGGCACTGGTCGGAATTATTGAAGGCGTGCCCGCCGGTGTGGAACTCACCAGCGCCCGGATCGCCGATTCGCTGGCCCGCCGCCGGCTCGGCTACGGCCGCGGCGCCCGGATGAAGTTTGAGCAGGACGTGGTCACGATCCTTGGCGGGGTCCGGCACGGCATCAGCCAGGGCGGTCCCATCGCCATCCAGGTTGGCAACACCGAGTGGCCCAAATGGGAACAGATCATGTCAGCCGATCCCGTCGACCCGGAAATCCTCGCCGACCAGGCCCGCAACGCCCCGCTGACCCGCCCCCGGCCCGGACACGCGGACTTCACCGGCATGCAGAAATACGGTTTCGACGAGGCGCGTCCCGTGCTGGAGCGCGCCAGCGCCCGCGAAACGGCAACCCGCGTGGCCCTCGGCACGGTCGCCTCCGCATTCCTCCGGCAGCTCGGCATCGAGCTGGTTTCTCATACGGTGTCGATCGCCAGCACGGCCGTCCCGGAAGGCCGGCCGCTGCCGGTCCCGTCCGACGTCCTCGCCCTCGACGCCGACCCGCTGCGCTGTTTCGACCGTGAGACCTCCGACGCCATGGTCGCCGAAGTCGACATCGCACACAAGGAAGGCGAAACCCTTGGCGGAGTCGTCGAGGTCCTCGCCTACGGGCTCCCGCCGGGACTGGGCAGCTACGTCCACTGGGACCGCCGCCTCGATTCACGGCTCGCTGCCGCCCTGATGGGCATCCAGGCCATCAAGGGCGTTGAGGTCGGCGACGGTTTCCTCACCGCTTCCCGCCGCGGCTCGGCGGCGCATGACGAGATTGTGAAAGACGCCACCGGCAAGATCATCCGCACGTCCAACCGTGCCGGCGGGATCGAAGGTGGCATGAGCATTGGCGACGTGCTCCGCGTCCGGGCCGCGATGAAGCCGATCGCCACCGTGCCCCGCGCCCTGAAGACGGTTGACGTCAGCACGGGCGAAGCTGCCAAGGCCCACCACCAGCGCTCCGACGTCTGTGCGGTCCCGGCCGCGGGCGTCGTCGCCGAGGCGATGGTGGCACTCGTCCTGGCCGAGGCAGTCACGGAAAAGTTCGGCGGCGATTCCGTGCAGGAAACCGCCCGCAACATCAAGGGTTACCTGGACAACATTCCGGCGTCCCTGGACTCGATCGGCCAGTAATGTCGGCTGAAATGCCGGCTGTGCCGGCCGCTAAGACTGCCCGGCACGTTGCGTTGACCCCGCCCGTGACCCCGCCCATTGCCTTGGCCAGGCCTGTTGCGTTGATCGGACCGATGGCGGTCGGCAAATCGGCGATCGGCCACCAGCTTTCCCACCTGCTGGGGGTCCCGTTCGTGGACACCGACGTTGTGGTGGTGGCGAACCACGGATCCATCGCGGAGATCTTCGCCAGCCGCGGGGAGAGCGCCTTCCGGGAGCTGGAAGCCAGAGCCGTGGCGCGGGCCATCGAAGATGCGCAGGGCAGCACGACGGTCATCTCGCTGGGCGGCGGCGCGGTGCTGGACTCCGGCACGCAGCAGCTGCTCGACCAATGTACCGTCGTCTACCTTGAGTGCGACGCGGACACCGTGGCGGGACGCATCGCCAGGAATTCGGGCCGGCCCCTGCTGGCCGCCGGAGACGCCATGGACCGGTGGAAGACGCTTTTCGCCACCCGCCGGCCGGTCTATGAGCGGCTGGCCGACCTGGTCATCGACGTGCGGCACGGATCTGTTCCCGACCTTGCACGCCGGATTGAAAATGCCCTGCGCGGCCACGCTGCCGGGGAAACCCCGGCCGTAACCACGCCAGCGGCGACAAAGGAAGTTGAAAAGTGAGCACTGAATCAACAGTCATCAAGGTCACCGGGCAGACGCCCGGCGAGAACTACGATGTCGTTGTGGGCCGCGGCCTGCTCGCCAGCCTGCCCGGGCTGCTGGGCGAGCGGGTCAAACGCGTCCTGGTCATCCACCCGCGTGCGCTCCGCCTCACCGGCGACACCGTCCGGGAAGAGCTCGCCAGCGCCGGGTTTACGGCCCTCACGGCCGAGATTCCCGACGCCGAGGAGGGCAAGCACATCGAGGTCGCCTCGTTCTGCTGGCAGGTGCTGGGCCAGAACGACTTCACCCGCTCGGACGCCGTCGTCGCCGTCGGAGGCGGCGCCGTGACTGACCTGGCGGGCTTCGTGGCCGCAACCTGGCTCCGCGGGGTCAAAGTCATCCACATGCCAACTTCCCTGCTCGGCATGGTCGATGCCGCCGTCGGGGGCAAGACCGGGATCAACACCGCCGAAGGCAAGAACCTCGTGGGGGCGTTCCACCCGCCCGCCGGTGTCCTCGCCGACCTCGACACCCTGGACACCCTGCCCAAGAACGAAATGATCTCCGGCATGGCAGAGGTGATCAAGTGCGGTTTCATCGCCGACCCCGCCATCCTGGCGCTGATCGAAAAAGATCCTGCCGCGGTCTCCGATCCCCGCTCGGACGCTGTCCGGGAACTGATCGAACGCGCCATCACGGTCAAGGCCAGGGTCGTCTCCAACGACCTTAAGGAAACCGGGCAGCGCGAAATCCTGAACTACGGCCACACCCTTGGCCACGCGATCGAGCTGGCCGAGCGTTACTCCTGGCGCCACGGCGCCGCCGTCTCCGTTGGGATGATGTTCGCCGCCGAACTGGCGCGCAGCGTGGGCCGCCTCAGCGACGCCGACGCCGACCGGCACCGCAGCATCCTCGAAAGCCTCGGCCTGCCCATCACCTACCGGCGCGACCGCTGGCAGGCCCTGCTCGACGGCATGCGGCGCGACAAGAAGTCCCGTGGCGACCTGTTGCGGTTTGTGGTCCTGGACGGCGTCGGACGCCCCGGCATCCTCGATGTCCCGGACACCTCCCTGCTGTTTGCCGCGTACCAGGAGATCGCCTCCTGATGCCCTTCATCACAGGCGGCACCAGCGACTGGCCGGATGCAGGGCTGAGCGGGATCAAGATCAACCCGGACACCCTGGTCCCGCAGATCGTCAACGAAGACGCCGTCGCCGCTGCACTGGCAGCCTCAACCGACCCCGGCGACCTGATCTTCGTGCGCCTCGTCGAGGGGCACCCGGCCGAAGCCGCCGAGCTGCTTGCCGAGGCCCGCTATAACGATCCGTCCTCGCTGCGCCTGCGGATTTTCGAAGCCGACGTCCTGCGGGTCTCGCACCGGGTGGACCGTGCGGTCGAACTGTTCCGCCAGCTTCTGGCGGAGACCCGCGGCACCCCGGACGAGGCCGACATCAGGCAGCTGCTTGGCCGGTCCTACTTCACCAGCGGCAACATTGCCGCCGCCGTCGAAAACTTCGCCAAGGCGCTGGACCTGCGCGTGGCCGGCTCCGCCGATGCGTCGCGCATCTACGCGTCCACGGTGGCGCTGCAGCGCGCCCGGCACGTGCTGGAAAACGACGGCTGAGGCGCTCCCGCCCGGGAACGTCCGGCAGCGGACCGACAATGCCGGTAGAATAGTTCTTGGCTTTTTGATAACTAAGGGCTGGCGGGCCGTTCGGCATGCTGGCCTGGCATAACCGGCTGGCAGCGAGAAGCCGCCAAAAACGAAACCAGAGGATACTGTGGCAACCACTAACGACATCAAGAACGGAACCGTCCTTAAGCTTGAGGGCCAGCTCTGGAACATCATTGAGTTCCAGCACGTCAAGCCCGGCAAGGGTGGCGCGTTCGTGCGCACCAAGATGCGCAACGTGATGTCCGGCAAGGTCGTTGATAAGACCTTCAACGCCGGACTCAAGATTGAGACCGCCACGGTCGACCGCCGCGACTACCAGTACCTGTACCAGGACGGTGCGGACTTCGTCTTCATGGACACCGCCGACTTCGACCAGCTCACCGTGTCCGGTGCCACCGTCGGTGACGCCACCAACTTCATGCTCGAGAACCAGATGGTCAACATCGCCATCCACGAGGGCAACCCGCTCTACATCGAACTGCCCCCGAGCGTCGTGCTCGAGATCACCTACACGGAGCCGGGCCTGCAGGGCGACCGCTCCTCGGCCGGCACCAAGCCCGCCACGCTCGAAACCGGCTATGAGATCCAGGTTCCGCTGTTCGTCGAGAACAACACCAAGGTCAAGGTCGACACCCGCGACGGCAGCTACCTCGGGCGGGTCAACGACTAGTGAGTGCACGCGGTAAGGCCCGTAACCGGGCCCTGGATGTTCTCTTCGAGGCGGAACAGCGTTCGGTGTCGGCATTCGATGTGCTGAAGTCCCGCCGGGAGCAGACGGACCAGATCGTCAACCCGTACACCCTCGAAATCGTTGAGGGCGTCGTCTCGCACCAGCCCGCGATCGACGAATTCCTGGAAACCTATTCGCAGGGCTGGACCCTGGAACGGATGCCCGCGGTGGACCGCATCATCCTGCGGATCGGCACCTGGGAGCTGCTCTACAACGAGGACGTTCCCGACGGCGTGGCCGTCAGCGAGGCTGTGGCCCTGGCCAAAACCCTCTCCACGGACGAGTCGCCGTCGTTCATCAACGGCCTGCTGGGCCGACTGCAGCAGCTGAAGCCTTCACTGCTCGCCTAGCGCACCGACGCTCAACTAAGAACCCCGCCCGGATCTGAACTGCTCCCCGAAAGTTGGACTGAGAAATCAGTTCTGACTTTTGGGGACCAGTTCAGATCATCCCGGCGGGGTTCTTTCGTGCTCCTGCCAGCCGACGGCGGCCCGGAGCGCGACTCTTTCGAGGTGCTCCGTCAGCCGACGACGGCGGCCCGGAGCGCGACTATTTCGCCGAGCTGGTGCCGCTCGTCGAGCTGGTGGACCGGCACGTCCCGGCCGCTGAGGATCCGCTGCCGGGTGAAGGCGAGCCGGGTGGCGGCGTGCAGCAGCGCTTTCATCTGGGGCCGCCGCCCGACGGATCCCGCCCAGCGGAGGGCGGCACGCCGTCCGCCGCCGGTGGAAAGCATGTCCACCTCGGCCGCGGTGAACCAGCCCGCCGCCGCGTATTCCGTGAGCCGCTGACGGGTGAGCCGGCGCTCCGCGACCCGCAGCAGCACGATGACCAGCACCGCCAGCAGGAAGGTCGGCACCTGCACCAGCAGGTACTGGGCCAGGAAGTTCTGACCCATGCTGTTCCAGCCGCTGTGCAGCAGCATCGCGGGAATGAGGCCGACGCCGAACGCCAGCACGGACAGCCCGTTGTGCCAGCGGCGCGCGGCGAGGCCCAGAATCAGCCCGGTCGTGCCGGTGAAAATGGCGTGCGCGAACGGCGACATGACCCCGCGGAGGAAGAACACCACCGCGAGGTCGGTGCCCGGCTCGCTCGAGGTCGCGATGGCGCGGCCGAAGTACAGGATGTTTTCGGTAAACGCGAAGCCTGCGGCGATCGTGAACGCGAACACCACCCCGTCGACCGGCCCGTCGAAGTGTTTCCGGGCGAAGAGCAACAGCAGCAACAGCCCCAGCGACTTGGCGAATTCCTCCACCACCGGCGCCTGGACCGTGACGGCGAAGGTCGTATAGTCCAGCCCGGAGGCCGGCCCGGCCAGCAGCGAGAAATAGGGCTGGAGCAGCATCGTCACCGCAATCGAGACGACGGCTCCCCAGCCGAACGCGAAGAGCAGCAGCGGCTTGGGTTCCGGCTCCCAGCGGTCGATGAAGCGCACGGTCAGCAGCACGGTTCCCAGCGGAACCAGCGAAGCGGCGAAGCCGATCACGAATCCGGACACCCCGGTGCTGCCCAGCAGGAAAGGCAGGACCAGGAACAGGCTGAAGAACACGAGCAAGCCCCCGGCCACCACGAGCCCCAGGAAGCCGGCGGAGCCGCGGCGGGCCGGGAGCACCGGAAGGGCGGGCAGGGGTGGCTGCCGGAACGGGCCGCCGTCGTGAGCCGGAGCCGGCCGGTAGTTCTCCGGCCGGAGCTGACCCAGCCAGGTCGGGTTGGCCTGCTGTGGCAGCGGCCGCCAGCCACCGGGGGAGGTGCCCGGGCGGTCCTGCCGCGGCTCCGGCTCATTCGTCGTCATGGTCCCGAGCCTATGTCCGTGTGAGCTTAAACGCATGTCCGCGGCACGGGGTCGCAGGGGCCGCTGTGGTAATTTGGGAGCGCAAACAATCCTTTTTTAATTCCGTCCCGTGAGGCGGGGAAAGGGGAGACGAGCGTTGACTTCTGTTCCAGAAGCACCGGTTCCGGCCAAGGTTGTACTCACCCGAGTGGTACTCAACCAGGCGGACATCGACCGTGCACTCACTCGTATCGCCCATGAGATCCTCGAGTCCAACAAGGGCTCCCAGGACCTGGTCCTGCTCGGCATCCCGCGGCGAGGCTACCCCCTCGCCGTCCGGCTTGCCGCCAAGATTGCCGCCGCCGATCCCACCGTGGATCCCGCCGCGATCGTGGGCCAACTGGATGTGACCATGTTCCGCGACGACCTCTCGCACCAGGCCATGCGCCCGCCGTACCCCACCCAGCTGCCGCGCACCGGCATCGACAACAAAGTGGTGGTGCTGATCGACGACGTCCTGTACTCCGGGCGGACCATCCGGGCCGCGCTGGACGCGATCATCGACCTGGGCAGGCCCCGCATCGTCCGCCTCGCCGTGCTGATCGACCGCGGCCACCGTGAACTCCCCATCCGCGCGGACCACGTCGGCAAGAACCTCCCCACCTCATCGGCCGAGAAGGTCCGGGTCCGGCTCGAGGAAACCGACACCGTCGACGGCAGCCCCGTCAACGAAGTAGTCATCGAGGCCACCGCGTGAAGCACCTGCTCTCCACCGAAGACCTGAGCCTGTCCAACGCCATCCGCATCCTCGACACCGCCGAGGAAATGGCGGCCGTGGGGGAGCGCGAGGTCAAGAAGCTCCCCACCCTGCGGGGCCGGACCGTGGTGAACCTTTTCTTCGAGGACTCCACCCGCACCCGCATCTCCTTCGAAGCCGCCGCCAAACGGCTCTCCGCCGACGTGATCAACTTCGCGGCGAAGGGCTCCTCAGTCTCCAAGGGTGAATCGCTCAAGGACACCGCCCAGACGCTCTCGGCGATGGGGGCCGACGCCGTGGTCATCCGCCACTGGGCCTCCGGCGCCCCGCACCGGCTCGCTGCCACGGACTGGATCGACGCCGCGGTCATCAACGCCGGCGACGGCACCCACGAACACCCCACCCAGGCGCTGCTGGACGCCTTCACGATGCGCCGGCACTGGTCGAAGCTGGCCGGCACCCCGTCCGCGGGCGCGGACCTCACCGGCATGCGGGTGGCGATCGCCGGGGACGTGCTGCACTCCCGGGTGGCCCGCTCCAACGTCTGGCTGCTGCGCACCCTCGGTGCCGAAGTCACCCTGGTCGCGCCGCCGACGCTGCTGCCGATCGGCGTCGAAAAGTGGCCGTGCAGCGTCAGCTACGACCTCGACGAGACACTTGCCCGGGGCGTGGACGCGGTCATGATGCTCCGCGTGCAGGGCGAGCGGATGAACGCCTCCTTCTTCCCCACCACGCGCGAATACTCGCGCCGCTGGGGCTTCGACGACAACCGGCTCCGCGCCCTGGACAGCCTGGGTTTGAAGGACACCATCATCATGCATCCCGGTCCGATGAACCGTGGACTGGAGATCTCCTCGGCCGCGGCCGACTCGACGCGCTCCACGGTCCTGGCTCAGGTCCGCAACGGTGTGTCCATCCGGATGGCGGCGCTCTATCTGCTGCTCTCCGGCGACACCCGCGAACCGGCCGGCCGCGGCAGCTCCGGCAATTCAAGTTCCAGCCCTTCCAGCTCCGCAGAGAACACCTCCGCCCACGTCACCAAGGAGAGCCACTGATGGCATCACAGCAATCGGACGCCGGCGCCGGCGCCTACCTGATCCGCGGCGCCGCCATCCTCGGCGGAGCCCCTGAAGACCTCCTGATCCGGGACGGCATCATCGCCGAACGCGGCCAGAACCTCGCCGCCGACGGCGCGACCGTCATCGAGGCCGCCGGCCTTGTGGCCCTGCCCGGCATGGTGGACATCCACACCCACCTGCGCGAACCCGGCCGCGAAGACGCCGAAACGGTTGAGACCGGCACCCGCGCCGCGGCCCTGGGTGGCTACACCGCCGTGCACGCGATGGCGAACAGCACCCCGGTGGCGGACACCGCCGGCGTCGTCGAACAGGTCCTCACCCTGGGCCGCACCGCCGGCTGGGTGGACGTCCGCCCGGTGGGCGCCGTCACCGTCGGCCTCGCGGGGGAGCAGCTCGCCGAACTCGGCGCAATGGCCGACTCCCGCGCGCATGTCCGGGTCTTCTCCGACGACGGCATCTGCGTGCACGACCCCGTTCTGATGCGCCGCGCGCTGGAATACGTCAAGGCGTTCGACGGCGTCGTGGCCCAGCACGCGCAGGAACCCCGGCTCACCGCCGGCGCGCAGATGAACGAAGGCGAGGTCTCCGCGGTCCTCGGCCTCACCGGCTGGCCCGCCGTCGCCGAGGAAAGCATCATCGCACGCGACGTCCTGCTCGCCCAGCACGTCGGTTCCCGGCTGCACGTCTGCCACGTCTCCACCGCCGGGTCCGTGGAGATCATCCGCTGGGCCAAGTCCCGCGGCGTGAACGTCACGGCCGAGGTCACCCCGCACCACCTCTGGCTTACCGACGAACTCGCCCGCAGCTACGACCCGGTCTACAAGGTCAACCCGCCGCTGCGCACCGACGCCGACGTCCAGGCCCTGCGCGCCGCGCTGGCCGACGGCACGATCGACGTCGTGGGCACCGACCACGCCCCGCACCCGAGCGAGCACAAGGAGTGCGAGTGGGCCCAGGCCGCCATGGGCATGACCGGGCTGGAAACCGCGCTTTCGGTCGTGCAGCACACTATGATCGAAACCGGGCTGATGGGCTGGGCCGACTTCGCCCGGGTCACCTCCACCGCTCCGGCGGCGATCGGCCGGGTCGCTGACCAGGGCCGCCCGCTCGAGGCCGGCGAACCCGCCAACGTCACACTGGTGGACCCGGCTGCGCGGTGGACCGTGGACCCTTCTAAGATGGCAACCATGGGCCGTAACTCTCCGTTTGCCGGCCGGGAACTTCCCGGCAAGGTGGTGGCGACCTTCTTCAAGGGCCACCCCACCGTCCTGGACGGCAAACTCAACACCCCGTACCGCTGGCTCCCGGAGGCAACAGCGTCGCCCGGCACACCGGCAGGCAGCAACTGATGGTCAAGGAACTCTCGTTGCTGCTGGTCCTGGTCATGGTCGGCGTCGCGCTGGCCCTGATCTGGCTTGGCTGGCGGAACCGGCTGCGCCGCCAGGCCGACGTCGACCCGCTGCCGGAGATTCCGGCCGGGCTGGGCGCGGCGCTGGCCGTCGCCGACGGGCAGTACGTCGCCTCCACCACCGCCGGTGACTGGCTGGACCGGATCGCCGTGCACAATCTGGGCATCCGCACCAACGCCGAACTGAGCGTCCACCCGGAGGGTGTGCTCTTCGACCGCGCCGGCGCAGGTCCGGTCTTCATCCCCGCGGACCGGCTCACCGGCGTCCGGCAGGAAAGCGGCATGGCCGGAAAGTTCGTCGAAAAGGACGGACTGCTGGTGCTCAGCTGGATGCTCGGCAGCCGCGAACTGGATTCCGGCTTCCGCACCCGGCACGCCGACGACAAAACCCTCCTCCTCAACGCCCTGCAAAATTTGATCCCCGCGGCCCCCCAGGCCGATGCCGATAGTGGAAAGTAACGACGTGACGGACTCCAACGAAGTTTCAAAAGATACATTTTCAACAACCGCGGCAGCATCCACGCCGGCAGCACTCGTGCTCGAAGACGGCCGGATCTTCCGCGGCACCAGCTACGGCGCCACCGGAACAGCCCTCGGCGAGGCCGTGTTCGCGACCGGCATGACCGGCTACCAGGAAACCATCACGGACCCCTCCTACGCCCGCCAGCTCGTGGTCCAGACCGCCCCGCACATCGGCAACACCGGTGTGAACAAGGACGACGCCGAGTCCCGGCGGATCTGGGTGGCCGGCTACATTGTCCGCGACGCCGCCCGCCGCCCCTCCAACTGGCGCTCCGAACGGTCGCTGGACGATGAGCTGGTCGAGCAGGGCATCGTCGGCATCCAGGGCGTGGATACCCGGGCGATCACCCGCCACCTGCGCGAGCACAAGACCATGCGCGCCGGCATCTTCTCCGGTGACGCCGTCCGCGCCACCGACCAGGAACTCGTGGACACCGTCCTGGCGAGTGCCCCGATGGAAGGCTCACGCCTGGCCGAGGAAGTCAGCGTCGGCGAGGCCTACACCGTGGAACCCAAGGACTGGGGCTGGGACGGCGAACCGCGGTTCAGCATCGCCGCGATCGACCTCGGCATCAAGCGGATGACCCCCATCCGGTTCGCTGAGCGCGGCGTCCGGGTACACGTGCTGCCCGCCACGGCGACCCTCGCCGATGTCCAGGCCGTCAACCCCGACGGCTTCTTTATGTCCAACGGCCCGGGCGACCCGGCGACCGCCGACAACCAGGTCAAGCTGCTCCGCGCGGTCCTGGACGAGAAGATCCCCTACTTCGGCATCTGCTTCGGCAACCAGATCCTGGGCCGTGCGCTGGGCTTCGGGACCTACAAGCTGCGATATGGCCACCGCGGCATCAACCAGCCAGTGATGGACCGCCGCACCGGCAAGGTGGAGATCACCTCGCAGAACCACGGCTTCGCCGTCGACGCCCCGCTCGAGGGCGCAACGCAGGCCCCCGAGGAACGCTTCGGCCGCGTCGAGGTCAGCCATGTGAGCCTGAACGACGACGTCGTCGAGGGCCTGTCCTGCCTGGACATCCCGGCCTTCTCGGTCCAGTACCACCCCGAGGCCGCCGCCGGCCCGCACGACGCCGCGTACCTCTTCGACCGCTTCATCGAGCTGATGGCGGACACCAAAATTTCCACCGAATCCAAGACTGAGGACACGAAGTAATGCCCAAGAGAACTGACCTTAAGAGCGTCCTGGTCATCGGTTCCGGCCCGATCGTGATCGGCCAGGCCGCCGAATTCGACTACTCCGGCACCCAGGCACTGCGTGTCCTCAAGGAGGAAGGCCTCCGCGTCATCCTCGTCAACTCCAACCCGGCCACCATCATGACCGACCCCGAGTTCGCGGACGCCACCTACATCGAGCCGATCACCCCCGAGGTCGTCGAGAAGATCATCGCCAAGGAACGCCCGGACGCGCTGCTGCCCACGCTGGGTGGACAGACCGCACTGAACACCGCCATCGCGCTGGACAAGAACGGCGTGCTGGAGAAGTACAACGTGGAGCTGATCGGCGCCAACATCGCCGCCATCGAGCTCGGCGAGGACCGCGAAAAGTTCAAGGGCGTGGTGGAACGCTGCGGCGCCGAATCGGCCCGCAGCCACATCATCCACACCATCGACGAGGCCATCACCGCGGCCGAGGACCTCGGCTACCCGATGGTGGTCCGGCCCTCCTTCACCATGGGCGGGCTCGGCTCCGGACTCGCCTATGACGAGAACGACCTCCGCCGGATCGTCGGCCAGGGCCTGCAGTACAGCCCCACGTCCGAAGTGCTGCTCGAAGAGAGCATCCTGGGCTGGAAGGAATACGAGCTCGAGATGATGCGCGACAAAAACGACAACGTCGTGGTCGTCTGCTCCATCGAGAACTTCGACCCGGTGGGCGTGCACACCGGCGACTCGATCACCGTCGCGCCGGCCCTGACCCTGACCGACCGCGAATACCAGCGCCTGCGCGACATCTCCATCGCCGTCATCCGCGAAGTCGGCGTCGACACCGGCGGCTGCAACATCCAGTTCGCCGTCGAGCCCGACACCGGCCGTGTGATCGTGATCGAGATGAACCCGCGCGTCTCCCGCTCCTCCGCGCTGGCCTCCAAGGCCACCGGCTTCGCGATCGCCAAGATCGCCACCAAACTCTCGCTCGGCTACACCCTGGACGAGATCCCGAACGACATCACGCAGAAGACCCCGGCCTCCTTCGAGCCGACCCTGGACTACGTTGTGGTGAAGGTCCCACGCTTCGCCTTCGAGAAGTTCCCGGCCGCCGACCCCACGCTGACCACCACCATGAAGTCGGTGGGCGAGGCCATGGCCATGGGCCGGAACTTCACCGAGGCACTGCAGAAAGCGCTGCGTTCGCTCGAACAGAAGGGCTCGCAGCTGGACTTCAGCCACGTCCCGGAATGGGAAGTCCCGGAGCTGATCGAGAAGTCCAAGCGGCCCACCACGGACCGGCTGCACCAGGTCCAGCGCGCCATGCTGGGCGGCGCCACCGTGGAGCAGCTCTTCGAGGCGACGAAGATCGACCCCTGGTACCTGGACCAGCTCCAGCTCCTCAACGAGATCTCGCTCGAAATCCGCAAGGCTGCCGCGCTGACCCCGGAGATGCTCAAGCGCGCAAAACGCCACGGCTTCTCCGACGAGCAGATCGGTGCGCTGACGCACAATTCCGAGGACGTCGTCCGCGGCGTCCGGCAGGCCCTCGGCATCCGTCCGGTCTACAAGACCGTGGACACCTGCGCCGCCGAGTTCGCCGCGTACACGCCCTACCACTACTCCTCCTACGATGAGGAGGACGAGGTGGCGCTGCACGCCAAACCGTCCATCATCATCCTCGGCTCCGGCCCGAACCGGATCGGCCAGGGCATTGAGTTCGACTACTCCTGCGTGCACGCCTCGATGGCGCTGCGCAAGGCCGGCTACGAGACCGTGATGGTTAACTGCAACCCCGAGACCGTCTCCACGGACTACGACGTCTCCACCCGGCTGTACTTCGAGCCGCTCACGCTGGAGGACGTCCTTGAGGTCATCGCGGCCGAGGAACGCACCGGCGGCGTGATGGGTGTCTTCGTCCAGCTCGGCGGCCAGACCCCGCTCAAGCTCGCCCAGCAGCTCGCCGACGCCGGCGTGCCGATCCTCGGTACCTCCCCGGAAGCGATCGACCTCGCCGAGCACCGCGGCGCCTTCTCCCAGGTGCTCGACCGGGCCGGGCTGATCTCGCCGAAGAACGGCACCGCCGTGTCCTTCGAGGACGCCAAGAAGATCGCCGACGAGATCGGCTACCCGGTCCTGGTCCGCCCGTCCTACGTGCTCGGCGGCCGCGGCATGGAGATCGTCTACGACGAGCCCAACCTCTCCCGCTACATCGCCAACGCCACCGAAATCACCCCGGACCACCCGGTGCTGATCGACCGGTTCCTCGAGGACGCCGTCGAAATCGACGTCGACGCCCTCTACGACGGCACCGAGATGTACCTCGGCGGCATCATGGAGCACATCGAGGAGGCCGGCATCCACTCCGGCGACTCGGCCTGTGTCCTGCCGCCCATCACGCTGGGCAACAACGTGCTGGACCGGGTCCGGGCCGGCACGCTGGCGATCGCCGAGGGCGTGGGTGTCCGCGGCCTGATCAACATCCAGTTCGCCCTCGCCTCCGACGTGCTCTACGTCCTCGAAGCCAACCCGCGGGCCTCCCGCACGGTCCCGTTCGTCTCCAAGGCCACCGGCGTGCAGATGGCGAAGGCGGCGGCCCTGATCGGCACCGGGGTCACGATCCAGCAGCTCCGCACCGCCTACAAGATGCTGCCGGAAACCGGCGACGGCTCCACGCTGCCGCTGGACGCCCCGGTTTCGGTCAAGGAAGCGGTGCTGCCGTTCAGCCGCTTCCGCACCCCCGAAGGCAAGGTGGTGGACTCGCTGCTCGGGCCGGAAATGCGCTCCACCGGCGAGGTCATGGGCATCGACAAGCACTTCGACACCGCCTTCGCCAAGAGCCAGGCCGCCGCGAACAACGCGCTGCCCAAAGAGGGCAAGATCTTCGTGTCCGTGGCCAACCGGGACAAGCGCTCGGTCATCATGGGCGTCAAGCGGCTCGTCGACCTCGGCTTCGAGATCGTCTCCACCGGCGGCACCGCCGATGTGCTGCGCCGCAACGGCATCCAGGCCACGCCGGTCCGGAAGGTCGCCGAGGGCTCCAGCGCCGAGGGTGAGGGCACCATCGAGGACCTGATCGTCGCCGGTGAAATCGACATGGTCTTCAACACGCCCTCGGGCGGCGAAGCCCGCAGCGACGGCTACGCACTGCGCGCCGCGGCGACGTCGATCGGCATCCCCTGCATCACGACCGTTGCCGAGTTCAACGCCGCCGTCCAGGCGATCGAGGCGCAGCGCACCTACGAGTGGTCGGTCACCAGCCTGCAGGAGCACGCGGCTGCACTGTTTGCCTCGCAGGAACGCGTCTCACAGGCTGCAGATGCCCAGTCCGCGGACTCGCAGAGCCCAGCCACGCAGAACGCAGCCACGCATGCCTGAGGCTCCCACCCCGCCCGCCGGCCGGGAGTCGTTCGGCTCCCGGCTGGGCCGGGCCATGGCGGACCTCGGTCCGCTGTGCGTGGGGATTGATCCGCACCCGGCGCTGCTGCACAGCTGGGGCCTGAACGACGACGTCGCCGGGCTGGAGCGTTTCTCGCTCACTGTCCTGGAGGCGGTAGCTTCGCTGGCTGCCGCGGTTAAACCGCAGGTGGCACTGTATGAGCGGCACGGCTCGGCCGGCCTAGCCGTGCTGGAACGCACCCTCGCCGCGGCGGCGGAGGCCTCGGTGCTGAGCGTTGCCGACGCGAAGCGCGGCGACATCGGCTCCACCATGGCCGCCTACGCCGACGCATGGCTGAGGGACGGTTCTGCCCTGGCTGCCGATTCGGTCACGCTGAGCCCGTACCTGGGTTTCGAGTCGCTCCGGCCCGCCCTGGACCTCGCGGCGGAGTCCGGCCGCGGCGTCTTTGTCCTGGCGCTGACGTCGAACCCGGAGGGCGCCTCTGTCCAGCACGTTGGCGGGGCGGACTCCGTCGCGCGCAGGATTGTCCAGGCGGCAGCCGCGGAGAACCGGCGGTATGCCGGGGAGCTGGGGTCCACCGGACTCGTCGTCGGCGCGACCGTCGGCTCGGCGCTCACGGACCTTGGTCTGGACCTCGCCGCGGTGCGCGGCCCGATCCTCGCCCCGGGCCTGGGGGCGCAGGGTGCCACGGCAGCGGACCTGCGCCGCACCTTCGGCAGCGCCTACGGCCAGGTGCTGGGCACTTCCAGCCGGGACATCCTCGGCGCCGGACCGGGGATCCAGGCCCTGCGGGACGCCGCCCAGCGGACTCTCGAGTCCCTCCGCGCGGCCTAGGGGCTTACCCAAGCCGGTCCCGACACGCTGGGCGGCCGCTGTCTTGCGTCGGGGGCGGTGATTGGACGCAAGTGGCCGCCTTGGGGGCGGTCTTTCCGGCCATTCGTGGCGAACGGGTGCGCCCGGCGGCCGCTGTCTTGCGCCTGGGGCGGTGATTGGATGCAAGGAGCCGCTTTGGGGGCCGTCTTTCGGCCAATCGTGGCGAACGGGCGCAGCCGCCTCTGCCGCCTGGCCGACGTCGGGAGCGCTGCGCTCCCTGGCCTTCGGACAAGCCGCCGCCGTACCGGTCCATTGATTTCTGCCTGGCCCAGACGGTAGGTTCAGGACAGGTCCGCGTCACCGGCCGGGGCACTGTTCGGCCCCGTCCGGACGGACCATGTGCGGTCCGTCCGATAACTGCAGGGAGGCATTCAGTGAGTTTGCGACCCCTCACTCCGCAGGAGCGTGCCGACGCCCTCGCCAAGGCCGCGGCCGCCAGGACAACCCGGGCCGCCGCAAAGGACCGTCTGAAGTCGGGCAAGCTGACGATCAGGGAATTGCTCAGCGCCGGGGAGACCGACGACGCGATCGCACGGATGCGGATTGTTGAACTGCTGGAGTCGCTGCCCGGCATCGGGCGGGTGCGTGCCGCGGCAATTATGGAACAACTCGGCATCGCCGCGTCGCGCCGGGTCCGCGGCCTGGGAATTCACCAGCGCCAGGCGCTGGTAGATTTTATAGACGACAAACAGCAGGCTCCGCCGCGCTGACACCCCCGCTTTAAGGAATATGTGAGCAAGAAACCGGGACTGACAGTCCTCGCCGGCCCGACGGCTGTTGGCAAAGGCACCGTGTCCACCTACATCCGGGACAATTATCCCGAGGTATGGTTGTCGGTTTCGGCTACCACCCGGGCCCCGCGGCCCGGGGAAGTCGACGGAGTGCACTACTACTTCAAGTCGAAGGAAGAGTTCGAGTCCCTGGTCGCTGCGGGCGAGCTCCTTGAATGGGCCGTGGTGCACGGACAGAACACTTATGGCACCCTCAAGAGCACGGTAGACCAGGCTATCGCCCAGGGCCGCCCGGTACTTCTGGAAATCGACCTGCAGGGAGCACGCCAGGTGAGGCAGGCCGTTCCGGATGCTCAGTTTGTGTTCCTGGCGCCGCCCAGCTGGGACGAATTGGTGCGTCGGCTTGTGGGCCGCGGCACGGAAAGCACCGAGGAACAGCAGCGGCGGCTGGAAACCGGTAAAGTAGAGCTAGCTGCTGAACCGGAGTTCGATCACACCGTTGTTAACGACGACGTTCGCCGGGCAGCGGACGAGCTCGTTTCACTCATGGGGCTGACCCCCCACCCGCGTTAGGCGCGGGTAGTCATCAGCCCGCTAGAATTTGGAGAATTCGTGTCCACGAACCTTGAAGGCATCATCAACCCGCCGATCGACGAACTGCTGAAGGCCGCTGATTCGAAATACGGACTGGTGATTTTCGGCGCCAAGCGCGCCCGGCAGATCAACGCCTACTACGCCCAGCTGCACGAGGGCCTGTTCGAGTACGTCGGCCCGCTGGTCGACACCAAGCTGAACGAGAAGTCGCTTTCCATCGCGCTGCGCGAAATCAACGAAGGCAAGCTCGTTTCCACTCCGATCGAACCTGCAGAGTAGTTTCGCAGACGCAGGCGGAGGCCACGTGCGCATAGTCCTCGGAGTCGGGGGAGGGATAGCCGCCTACAAGGTGGCGTCGCTCCTCCGGCTTTTTACTGAAGCCGGCCATGACGTCACCGTCATCCCCACCGAGGCCGCGACGCGTTTCGTCGGCGTCGCCACCTGGGAGGCACTGTCCGGGCACCCGGTCAGCAACAGCGTCTTCGACGAGGTGCACACCGTCAACCACGTCCGCCTCGGCCACGAGGCCGAGCTGATCGTGGTGGCCCCCGCCACCGCCGACCTGCTGGCACGCGCGGCCAGCGGCCAGGCCAACGACCTGTTGAGCAACACCCTGCTGATGGCCGGTGACTGCCCGGTGCTGATGGCCCCCGCCATGCACACCGAGATGTGGCAGCACCCGGCGACCCAGGCTAACGTCGAGACGCTCCGCAGCCGGGGCGTCACGGTCCTCGAACCCGCCTCCGGCCGGCTCACCGGATCGGACTCCGGTCCGGGCCGGCTGCCCGAACCGGAAGCCATCTTCGAAGCGGCGTTGGCCCTCGCCGGTGCGCCGGCGGTCCCCGCGACCGCACCGCTGCAGGGATCGGATTCTGCCCTTGCTGCGACGCTGTCCGCGGCGCCGCGTCCGCTCGCCGGTCTCACCGTTACGATCAGCGCCGGCGGCACCCGCGAACCGCTGGACCCCGTCCGCTTCCTCGGCAACCGCTCCTCCGGCAAGCAGGGAGTGGCGCTGGCCGCCGCCGCCCGCGACGCCGGCGCGAAGGTCCGGCTGCTGGCCGCCCACATGGACGTCCCGCCGCCGGCCGGCGTCGACGTCGTCAGGGTCGAGACCGCCCTGGAACTCCGCAAGGCAGCCCTGCACGCTGCCGCCGATACCGACGTCATCATCATGGCGGCCGCCGTCGCCGATTTCCGCCCCGCCGACGTGTCCGGAACGAAAATCAAGAAGCGCGACGACGGGGCCGATCCCGTCATCTCGCTGGTCCGGAACCCGGACATCCTGCGGGAACTTGTCGAGATCCGCGACGCGGCCTCGCGCAACCAGCTGATCGTCGGCTTCGCGGCGGAGACCGGCGACGCCGACGGGGATGTGCTGGAGTATGCCGCCGCCAAGCTGCGCCGCAAGGCGTGCGACCTGCTGGTGGTCAACCACGTGGGCCAGGACAAGGTGTTCGGCCAGGACACCAACTCCGTAGTCATCCTTGCCCGGTCCGGCTCCGAACCCCAAGAGGCGTCGGGTTCCAAATCCGACGTTGCGGCTGCTGTGATCGACCGCATCAGCGCCGAGCTGAGCCGGGTTGTCCCGCCGGCCTGATCAGGCGTAAGCAACGTCTCCTTAGCACGGGGACACACGCCGCCGGACGTCCGTTTTCCAACCAGTAAGGTAGTTGAGTGACTTTACCGCTGCACATTCCTGATTTCCACGGGTCCACGCCCGCCTCGCTCCGGCTTTTCACGTCCGAGTCGGTGACCGAAGGACACCCCGACAAGATCTGTGACCAGATCAGTGATGCGATCCTCGACGCCCTGCTGGCCAAGGACCCCGAGTCCCGGGTCGCCGTGGAGACGCTGGCCACAACCGGGCTGGTCCACGTCGCCGGTGAAGTCACCACGGACGCCTACGTCGAGATCCCGCAGATTGTCCGGGAAACGATCCTGGGGATCGGCTACGACTCCTCCGCCAACGGATTCGACGGCGCCCGCTGCGGTGTGTCCGTCTCAATCGGCCAGCAGTCCAACGACATCGCCGGGGGCGTCTTCAACTCGCTGGAAGCCCGCGAAGGACGCCAGGAGGACGACTACGACCTCCAGGGCGCCGGTGACCAGGGCCTGATGTTCGGCTACGCGAGCGACGAGACCCCGTCCTACATGCCGGTTCCGATCTGGCTCGCGCACCGCCTCTCCGAGCGTCTCACCGAGGTCCGCAAGAGCGGCGAACTCGCCTACCTGCGCCCCGACGGCAAGACCCAGGTCACCGTCGGCTACGACGGCGACCGGCCCGTCTCGGTCGAGACCGTTGTCATCTCCAGCCAGCACGCCGAGGGCGCCAGCCTGGACCAGCTCCGTGCCGACCTCGCCGCTTATGTCGTGGCCCCGGTCATGGCCGTGTCCAACCTCGACATTTCCCGGGCACGGAACATCCTGAACCCGGCCGGTGCGTTCGTTATCGGCGGCCCGGTGGGTGACGCCGGCCTCACCGGACGCAAGATCATCGTTGACACCTACGGCGGCATGGCCCGCCACGGCGGCGGGGCCTTCTCCGGCAAGGATCCGTCCAAGGTGGACCGCTCGGCGGCCTACGCGATGCGCTGGGTAGCCAAGAACGTGGTCGCTGCCGGGCTCGCCAAGCGCGCCGAAATCCAGATTGCCTACGCAATCGGCCAGGCCCGCCCGGTCGGAACCTACGTTGAAACGTTTGGAACCGAGACCGTGGATCCGGCCCGGATCAGTGCGGCCATCGCCGAGATCTTCGACCTGCGCCCCCGGGCCATCATCGATGCGCTGGACCTCAAACGCCCGATCTACGCCAAGACGGCCGCCCACGGCCACTTCGGCCGCGAGGATCCTGACTTCACCTGGGAGCGCCTGGACCGGGTCGACGAACTCAAGGCATTCTTCAACGCCTGAGCCGTCTTGCCACCGCCTGATAGGCAGCGTGGGGTAAATGTCACTGGGCTGTGATGTGCTGTAGCCAGGCCGCCGGAATCGGCGGCCTGGCTATTTTTTGTTGACCCGGCACTGACCGGGCCGGGTCTGAACGTTTTGCTGAGGGGAGGAGAAGAGCGATGAGCCCAATCCAGGGCGCGGCGCCGGACGAGCCCTTCCAGCTGTCGCTGCTGCACGGCTTTCCGGCGTCCGCGGCCGCGGCGCCCGGCCCCGCGCTGGCAGCGCACCTTCCGGTGGCGCGGGTCCGGCTGGAGTCCTCCCTCCCGCATCTGGACCGGCCCTTCGACTACAGCGTGCCCGCCGCGCTCGATACCGCGGCGCAGCCCGGGGTGCGGGTGAAGGTGAAGTTCAACGGCCAGGAACTTGCCGGCTTCCTCACGGACCGGGCGGCGGAATCCGACGCCGGCCACCCCCTCGTGCCGCTGCACAAAGTCGTCTCCCCGGTCCCCGTGCTGACCGCCGCTGTCGCGGAACTCGCCACCCGCGTCGCGGCGCGCTACGCTGGCAACGTCAGCGACGTGCTGCGCGTCGCAGTGCCTCCGCGGATGGCAAAACTCGAGAAGGACCTTGCCCCGGCGGGAACCCTGGATCCGTCGCTCTTCGCGGACGGGGCCGACACGGGGGCCGGAGCCGCCATCCCGGCCGGCCTCGAGGCCTCCAGCTGGGCGCCCTACCGCAACGGTCCGGCCTTCCTGCAGCACCTGGGCGCGGGGGAGTCGCCGCGCGCCGTGCTGGGTGCGCTGCAGGGCCACGGCCCCGGCGGTTGGCCCCGGATGATCGCCGAGGCCGTGGCAGCCGTCCGGCTGTCCGGCCGCGGCGCCATCGTCGTTGTGCCCGACTACCGGGATCTGGACCGGGTCGAAGCCGCCCTCCTGCAGCTCCTGCCGGCCGGGGACGTCGCCCGGCTCACCGCGGACGACGGCCAGACCCCGCGCTACCGCAGCTTCCTGCGGATCCTCAGCGGCGCCGCCGGGGTAGCCGTTGGCACCCGGTCCGCCGCCTACGCCCCGGTCAGCAATCTTGGCCTCGTGGTGTGCTGGGATGACGGCGACGACCTGCACATCGAACAGCGCTCACCCTACGCCCACACCCGCGAGGTCCTGCTGCTGCGCGCCGGGCAGGAGGGTGCCGCCTGCCTGCTCGCCGCGCACACCCGGAGCACCGAAACGCAGCGCCTCGTCGAGGCTGGCTGGGCGTGGCCGGTGGAGGCGGACCGGGCCGTCGTCCGCCGGACCGTTCCGCGGGTACTGAACACCGCGGACAGCTACGAACTCGAACATGATCCGCTGGCCAGGATCGCCCGGCTGCCGGGTGCGGCCTGGCGGGCCGCCAAGGACGGACTCGAACGCGGACCGGTCCTGGTCCAGGTGGCCAGAGCCGGCTACGCACCGTCCCTGGCCTGCGACAACTGCCGGGAACCGGCGCGCTGTACCGCCTGCAGCGGGCCGCTGGCGGTCGCCGGGGCCAGCGGGAGCTCCGCCGTGCCGCAGTGCCGCTGGTGTTCGACGCCGGCGCCGGCCTGGCGCTGCGGCACCTGCAACGGCGTCCGGCTCCGGCGCGGCGCCACCGGTGCCCTGCGGACCGCCGAGGAACTGGGCCGCGCCTTCCCGGGAAAACCGGTCATCACCTCCTCCGGGGACCGGGTGCTCGCCACGGTTTCGGACACAAAGGCCCTGGTTGTGGCCACGGTCGGCGCCGAACCGGTCGCGGACGGCGGCTACGCGGCGGCCCTGCTGCTCGACGGCGATTCGCTGCTGCGGCGCGAAAACCTGCGGGCAGGGGAGGACGCCGTCCGGCGCTGGTTCAACGCCGCGGCGCTGGTCCGCCCCGCCGGCGCGGGCGGCCTGGTGGTCATCACCGCAGACGACGCAGCCGGGGTCGGGGCCCTGCTGCGCTGGGACCCCGCCGGCTACGCCCAGCGGGAACTGGCACTGCGGCAGGAGCTGCAGCTTCCGCCGGCCGTCCGGGTCGCGTCCGTCACCGGCGGCCGGACCGCCGTCGGGCATTTCGGTGCGGCGGTCGAGCAGCAGCTTGGCCCGCTGGGCATCGAACTGCGCACCGCCGGCCCGGCGCCGCTCGTGCTGGCTGCCGCATCGGGCCAGAAGGGTGCCGCGGGGGCCCCCGAGGAGGTCCGGACCCTGCTCTTCATCCCGTACCCGCAGGCCGCGCAGGTCACCCGGGTGCTGCGGGCGGTCAAGGTTGCCGCCGCCGCCAAGCGCACGGACGACCCGGTGCAGTTGCGGCTCGACGGCGTGGACGTGCTCTAGGAACGTTCAGCCCGGGGAAGTGACCCGACCACGTCGTCCTTCCACACACCTGCCCGGTAGTGCCAGGGTCCCACCCTGACCGGTGCCGTGTCATAGGATTCGGATATGGGACTAATAATCACACTGCTTATCATTTGGCTGGTTCTCTCGATTCTTGGCTTCGCCGTGAAGGGCCTTTTTTGGCTGGCCATCATCGGTCTGGTGCTTTTCCTGGCCACGGCGGTTTGGGGCTGGATGAAGCGGAAGGCCTAGGCCGGCCGCCCGACATCCACCGGCGGCCGGACAGCCACCGTGCCGGGCCGTCGCCACATGGCGCGCGGCCACGCAAAACGCCCGGCCGGAATATCCCAGCCGAGCGCCTGCGTGATGTCGTGTCCTTCGTCGGCTGTTGTCAGCCGGAATTACTTGGTGACCTGAAGGCCGGTGTCCCAGTTGAAGTCAGCGAACTCCGGGTTTGCCTGCATGGTCATGAGCACGAACTGGAATCCTTCCAGTTCGCGGGCGCGCTTGAGCGGGCCCACCACCAGGGGGCGCATGCCACCGGCGCTGACGAAACTGCTGACTGCGGCGTTGGCTTCTGCATTGTCCCCGGCGATGAAGACGTCCAGAGGCTGTCCGCCTGACGCGCCCGCCACCAGGGTGTCGGCGAATGTGGTGTTGAACGCCTTCACCACGTGGGCGCCGGCCGGGGCCAGCAGGGCGATTTCTTCGGCTGCGGAGTTGCCGGGGTCAACAACCAGGGAGTCGAAGGTTTCGAAGTTCACCGGGTTGGTGATGTCCACAATGGTCTTGCCCGCCAAAGCTTCGCCATAGGCGCCGACGACGGACTTGGCGGCGTCGAACGGCACAGCCAAGACCACGATGTCACCCTGCGGTGCGACGGCGGTGGTGCCGAAGGTAACGCCGGCGCCGAGCCCGGCGGCCAGGTCCTGTGCCTTGGCGGCGTCCTGTCCGAGGATCTCGACGCTCATGCCACCTGCGAGGGCGCGCGTTGCGATGCCGCGGGCCATGTTGCCGTTGCCGATGATGGTGAGGTTTGTCATTGGAGTCTTCTTTCCGAATATGCGGGCCAGGAGGGTTTTCATCAGATTCTGTTTCTGTCGGGGAGTAAAACTTGAAGCTACAACTAAATATAGACCCCGAAGATTGAAGCGTCAAGTATTTGGGGGAGGTAGGACGCGACATTGGCCCAACCCCGCTTTGCCCAACCCCGCTGAGCCGGGAGGTACGGGTCTCAGGTCGTGACGACGAGTTTGCCGCTGTAGCGGCTTTCCTCCATGTCGGTGTGGGCCTGGACGATGTCGTCGAGGGGATAGACCTTGGCGATGGGCACGGTCGCGGTGCCGTCGCTGACTGCCTGGAGGAAGTCCTGAAGCACGCCGCCGGGAAGGTCGGCGGCTCCGCCTGTGTAGGAGGTGAGCCGGACGCCTCGGGGGATGTAGTCGATGGGATAGAAGTCCGGGATGGTCCACTGGTTGGAGAGCATGCCGGTGAAGCAGACGACGCCGTGGACGCGGGTGGCCCGCAGCGTGTCATGCAGCGTAGGGGTGCCGACGAGTTCGAGGGCGGCGTCCACGCCGCCGGGAACAATGCGGCGTACGGCGGCGGCCAGGTCGCCGTCGTCAACCAGGACGTGGTCGACGCCGATAGAGGCAAGTGCGGCCCGCTTGGCCCCGTCGCGCGTTGAGGCCAGGACGGTGAGCCCGCGGCGTTTGGCAAGGATGGCGGCGGCCATCCCGACGGAGGAGGTTCCGCCGCGGATGAACAGGCTATGGCCGGGCTGGATGTCGAGGCCGATGGTGAGGGATCCGTGTGCGGTCTGGAGCATTTCCGGGATGGCGCCAATGACAGGCCAGGGCAGTTCCGATTCGAACGCGATGACCTGACGGGCCGGCACGCAGGTGTACTCGGCGTAGCCGCCGTCGAACACGCGGCCCATGCCGCCCAGCAGGGTGACAACTTTTTCTCCGGCGCGGAACTCTCCGCCGGGGGAGTCCACCACCTCTCCGGCCGCTTCGATCCCGGGCACGCGAGGAAAGGTGACGCCGTCGGCCAGGCCGAGTCGGGTATGTAGTTCGGAGCGGTTGAGCCCGACCGCCCGGACCCGGATGAGCACCTGGCCGGGCCCCCGGCAAGGGGATGGGCAATTGCCGGATGACCAGTGCGTCGGCCGGCCCGGGGCCGTCCAGCACAACGGCGCGCATGGTGCCGGCGCTCACCCTCTGGCCGAGCGCGCGTCCGGCGCGGTCCGGGGGGCGCTGCGCAGCCGCGACAGGAGTTCGAGCAGCGTGGTGGCGTCCTGCATGCTAAGGGCCGGCGTGAACCAGCGGCCGAGTTCGGCCTCGACCACCTGGCTGCCCTGCTCCACCATGGCGGTTCCCGCCGCGGTGAGTTCAAGGAGGGAGGAGCGCCGGTCGCCCGGGTTTATCTTCCGCAGGCAATAGCCTGCCGCCTCAACCCGGTCAATCAGCTTACTGGCGCCGCCCACCGTAATGGACAGGGCGGATGCGATGTCGAACACCCTGCAGGAGCCGAGCGACGAAACCACTGCCATTGCCTCGTACCTGCCAAGCGGAAGGCCGCATTCCTGGCGGAGGCGGGCATCAACCGAGTCCCACAGTTCGGCTTCCAGCCGGGTCAGAGTGCTGAAGAGGGGGTAGAAGCCGGCCTGATCATCGTTGGGGTGCATGGCTTCAGGCTAGCAGATAGATTCCACGGAAGTTACTTCTATGGATTTCACATTCTCCCGGAGGATCAGCCTGCGGCGTCGGGCGCTGTGCGCCCAGGGCCGGCAGGGCGCTGGCAGGTTCACAGCCCTGAACGGCGGGCACGCAGCGCCAGGGCCTCCTCCGCGGCGGCCAGCAGCCGGCGGGCGGAGTCGTCCCAGCTGAAATCGGCGGCTCGTTCCACCGAACGGGCAGAGCGGGCCTTCCAGAGATCAGGGTCCTCGAGTCTCCGGACCGCGGCAGCGAATTCCGCGGGCGAATCCGGATGGACGTAACTGACGGCGTCGCCGCCGACCTCGCGGAAGATCGGGATGTCGCTGGCGATCACGGGGGTGCCGTGGGACATGGCTTCCACCAGCGGCAGCCCGTATCCCTCGGCCCTGGAGAGGCTGATCAACGCCGTGGTGCGGCCCAGCAGGGCCTCGTACTCGGCGTCGGTCACGCCGTTGTGGAAGACGATGTCCGCGCCCGCCGGTGCCAGGGCCTCGAGCTCCGCCCGGCGTTCGGGGGCGACCCGGCTGAGCAGGTGCAGGCTCATGTCCGGCAGTTCGGCCATGCCCCGGATCATGGTCTCGACGTTCTTGTACGGCATGAAAGAACCCATGTACAGCAGCGTCTTGTCCGCTCCCGCACCGGGGTCGCGCGGGGTGTGGCCGTGCTGCGGGGCGTTGCCGACGATCCGGACCGGACGCCTGGTGAGCCGGTACTTCGCGATCAGCGCCGCCGTCGTGGCACTGATGGTGGCCACCACGTCGGCCCGGTTCAGCAGCAGCCGCTGCGGCCAGAACGCCTTGTGGTACAGCCGCCAGAGCACCCGGACGGGAGCGGGCAGGAATCCGGGCGGCGCAGGGTGTTCGTAGTAGATCAGATCGTGCAGCGTCAGCACCAAGGCGTACTTCCGCCCCCAGCTGCCCATCGTCTGCATCGGACAAACCACCACGTCGGCGCCGAGCCGGTTGACCTTGCCGGCGACAAACAGCTCGGCCGGGGACAGCGGACTGTTAATCAGCGTGTAGGGAACATCCGGCAGCAGGGCCAGCTGGCGGACGTCGCTGATCAGCATGGAGACATCGGCGATTTTCGCGGTGGCCCCAATCAGGCTGGCCCCGTAGCGGCTGATGCCGTCATGCTGGTCCAGCCGGGTGAAGCGGGCGTCGATCAGGATTTTCACGCGGCATGGTCCTTCAGGAAGCGGCGGATGAAGCCGGCGGCGGGTTCGGGGGTCTCGTAGTGGATCAGATGGCCGACACCGGGGATCACGTCAAGGTGCGCGTCCGGAAGCAGGGCGAGCAAGGTGTGCTGGTCCGGCAGCATGGCGATCTCGTCTTTCTCCCCGGCGATCAGCAGCACCGGAAGCGTCAGGCTGCGCGCGACTTCCGCGACGTTGCTGCCGACCGAGGCCTTGAACGACTCCAGCAGGCTCTCCCGGTCGGCAAATGCGGAGAAATAGGCGCTGTGCTGGGCATGGACAAAACGGCGGAGCCGCTTGTCCCGGGTCTTCGCCATCGTTTCGCTCATCACCCGGACGATCAGCTGGCTGCGCAGCAGGCCCTGTCCCAGCCGGCGGGGAAGCCGGGCGGCAGCCTCGTAGTAGAGGACGGCAAGCTTGGTCATGAGCCCCTTGGGGCCCTCGAGGGCCGGGGCGGCGATCGGGTTGATCAGGATCAGTTCCGAGACCGTGCCGGGGTTTCCCGCCACGAAGTGGCTGGCCACGATGGAGCCGAAGGAGTGCCCCAGCAGGACCGTGTCGGCGCCCAGGCCGAGGGCCGCCATGAAGCCGGAGATGAAACGGCCGTAGCGCTCGACGCTGTGTCCGGCATCCACGAAGGCGGCGGAGCTGCCGAAGCCGGGGAGGTCCGGCATGATCAGCCGCATCTCGGAGAGCTGGTCGGCGACCCGGAGGAGGCCGTGGTGGTCGCCGCGGAAGCCGTGGATGACCAGGATGGTCCGGGTCTCCGGCGTCACGCGGACCGGCTCGTAGGTCCAGTAGGCGACCCTGGTGCCGTCCAGGACCACCTCGGCGGCATGGGTGCGGGCGTCCAGTCCGGCGCTGAACAGGGGCGTGCCGGGGGTGGGCTCGAGGGTCACAGGTTCCATTCGATGAGTCCTAATTGACGGTGTCCGGGTGGGAGCCGGAACGGAAGCCACGTTCCAGACCGGCCAGGGCGTCCATGGCGGCGTCGTCGAGGCTGAAGCCAAAGATGTTCAGGTTTTCCCTGATCCGGGTGTACGAGCTGGCCTTGGGGATGGCGACATTGCCCAGCTGGACATGCCAGCGGAGGATGATCTGCGCCGGGGTCCGGCCGAGCGCTGCTGCCAGATCCAGCATCACCGGATCCGCCAGGACCTGGCCGCGGCCCAGCGGACTCCACGCCTCGGTGGTGATGCCCAGCCCGGCGTGCAGGGCGCGCAGCTCCTCCTGCTGCAGCCAGGGGTGCAGTTCGATCTGGTTGACGGCCGGGACGACTTCCGCGCCCTGCAGCAGGCGGTCCAGATGGTCCGGCTGGAAGTTCGAGACGCCGATGGCCCGCGCCCTGCCTTCGCGGTACAGCGTCTCCATGGCGCGGTAGCTCTCGGGGTACAGCCCGCGCTGCGGACACGGCCAGTGGATGAGGTACAGATCCACGTATTCCAGCCCGAGGTTGGCCATGGACGTGTCGAAGGCGCGCAGTGTGGCGTCGTAGCCCTGGTCGTCGTTCCAGAGCTTGGTGGTGACGAACAGGTCCTCGCGTGAGAGCGAGGGGGAGGCCTCGCCGGAGCCGCCACGGGCGCCGTCGGGACTCACGAACCCGGACAGCGAACCGATGCCCCGGCCGACGGCGGTTTCGTTTCCGTACATGGCGGCGGTGTCGAAGTGCCGGTAGCCGGCCTCGAGCGCCATGGTCACGAGTCCGGCGGCATCGCCGGGAGGCACCTTGTAGAGTCCGAACCCCAACTGGTCGATCAGGACACCGTTATTGAGGCTGAGCCGGGGCGAGGGTTTCATAACATCGACTTTACCGACTCGGCCCCGTCGAAGCTGACCAGCCGCCGGGCGCTGGCCTCGTCCAGGATCAGGTCGGTGGCCAGGCCCGCGGCGAGCGCGCCACGCAGGCCGTTGATCTTGGAGGCACCGGACACCACACAGATCCGGCGGCGGACCTGGCGCAACTGCGCAAGGTCCGGTCCGGTGGATCGCTCGTTGAGCGTGATGCCGTCCGCGGAGCCGTCGGCCCGGAAGAACACGGTGGCCACATCTCCCACGACGTCGGAAGTGGCCAGCACGTTCAGGTCGTCCTCATCGAGGTATCCGCCCGCGTAGACGTGGCTGGGGTAGTCGGCGTCGACCGATCCCACGCCGAAAATGGCAATGCTCATCCGGGCCTGGAGGTCGAGGATCCGTTGCACACTGCGCTCATTCCACATGGCTTTTTTGGTCGCGGCGTGGTCGAAGAACGCCGGCACCGGGAACTGTTCCACCCGAGCCCCATAGGCGCTGCCGAAGCGGCGCATGATGTCGGAGGCGTACGTGATGCCGGTGGTTTGCATGTTGCCTGCGCCGTTGAGCTGCACGATCACGCTGTCGTGCGTGATCTTCCGGGTCAGGTGCCGGCTGACAGCGCTGAGAGTGGAGCCCCAGGCGACGCCGATGATGGCGTTGGAGTCGACCAGCGGGCCGATGGTGCGGGCGGCCTGCATGGCGACGCGGTCCAGTGTCTCCGCCTCATTGAGCGTGTCCAGCACCGGGACGACGTGCACATCGACCTTATATTCGGCGCGGATCATGCTTGCCAGCTCGGGCCCGGTGTCCAGCGGGCTGCGGATCTGGATCTGCACCAGGCCGGATTCGCGGGCCGAGGAAAGCAGCCTGGACACGGTGGACCGGGAGGTGCGGAGCTCGCGGGCGATCGCGTCCATGGTCAGGTCCTGCAAGTAATACAACTGGGCCGCGCGGAGGGCGTCGGAGTGGCGTGAGGGTGTCATCCCATTTCCGTTCTGCACGTTTGTGCATAGTGCTTGACTCCATTTTCCATTAGTCCAAACAATAGTGTTGAACGGCGTCGCGCCATGCGGCGCGCCGCACAGCAGCAGCAAAGTAGGAGCAGTTCTTGGGACAGAAGGATTCAGCCCGCAACCAGGCGATGGCCGGCGAGCGAGCATCGGTGCAGAAGCTGCGGAAGCGGCCCCACGCGCAGGTGCTGATCATCGGCGGTGGCATAAACGGAGTGGGCACGTTCCGGGATTTGGCCCTGCAGGGCGTGGACGTAGCCCTTGTGGAGCGCGGCGATTACTGCCAGGGGGCCAGTGGTGCGTCCTCGCACATGATCCACGGCGGGATCCGCTACCTCGAGAACGGCGAGTTCCGCCTGGTCCGGGAATCGGTGGTGGAACGCAACCGGCTGCTGCGCATCGCCCCGCACTACGTGAAGCCGCTGCAGACCACCATCCCCATCTTCAGCACGTTCTCCGGTGTCCTCGCCGCTCCGCTGCGCTTCCTGACCCACAAGCAGCAGGGCGCGCCGACGGAACGCGGCGCGTTCCTGATCAAACTCGGACTGAGCCTGTACGACTTCTTCTCCCGCGACGGCGGCAGCGTGCCCCGGCACCAATTCCGCGGCCGCCAGCGGGCCCTGGCGGAACTGCCGCGCCTGCACCCCGGCATCAAATACGCCGCCACTTACTTCGACGCCTCCGTCCACAACCCCGAGCGGTTGACCCTGGACGTGCTGCAGGACGGCGAGAAGGCCGGGTCCGCCGGCGCCAGCGACGCCCGGGCCAGCAACTACCTCTCACTGGTGGCGGTCAGGGACGGGGCAGGGGCCGGGCGGACCGGCAGCATCGTGGAACTCCGCGACGAGCTCACCGGTGAGCAGTTCGAATTTTCCGTCGACGTCATCGTCAACAGCACCGGCGCCTGGGTCGACCTGACCAACCAGGCGATGGGCGCGCCGTCGGCCTTCATGGGCGGCACCAAGGGATCACACATCGTGCTTGACCACCCGGAACTGCTGGCCGCCTGCAACGGCCGCGAGATCTTCTTCGAACACACCGACGGCCGGATCGTGCTGATCTATCCGATGGGCGACCGGGTCCTGGTGGGCACCACCGACGTCGACGCCGATATGGCGGCGGACGCCGTGTGCACCGAAGCGGAGATCGACTATTTCTTCGACCTGATCGGCCACGTCTTCCCGGATATCACCGTGGACCGGGAGCAGATCGTCTACACGTTCGCCGGCGTCCGCCCGCTGCCCCGGCACGACACCACCCAGCCCGGCTTCGTCAGCCGCGATTACCGGATCGAACGACGGGCCGGTGCCGGGCCCTCCGGGAAGAACGGCATCCCCGCGCCGGACGGCATCGCCGGGAAGGACGGCGCCGTCGTGTTCAGCCTCGTCGGCGGCAAGTGGACCACGTTCCGGGCCCTGGCCGAACACTTGAGCAACGATGTGCTCGCTGAACTCGGCATGGAACGGAAGGTCTCGACGGCGAAACTCGCCATCGGCGGCGGCGCCGGCTTCCCGGACAGCGCGGACGGCGTGCAGCGCTGGATCAAGGCGCACATGACCGCTGGCCGCGATGCGGACCGTACCGCCGGACTGCTGACCCGCTACGGCACCCGCGCCGGGGAAGTCATCAGCTACCTCGACGGCGCCCCGGGTTCCGCTCCGGACCGGCTCCTGCACTCGACCCGCGAACTGAGCATCCGGGAACTGGAGTTCATGGCCCGGAACGAGCAGATCGGGCACCTGGTCGACATCCTGATCCGCCGCACCTCCCTGGCCCTCCGGGGACTGGTGACCGGCGAGCTTTTGAACGAGGTTGCCGACATCCTCTCCGTCCCGCTGGGCTGGGATGCGGCAACACGGTCCTCCGAGATCAGCCACGCTCAGGAGGTGCTCAAACGATTCCACGGCGTCCAGGTCCACAGCCTGGTCTCCGGATAGACCTCGACCGGACGGGTAACGTCCGGGCGCAGGGACTGCGTGGTTCCTCCAGGGGGACCGGCGCAGTGGCCGGCCGGCGGCGCCACCAGGCGCCGGCCCCACAGCCCTTCAAACTCGCGAGGGGCTGACAACAGAAAATTAGAGGAGTCAAAGATGTCTCTTGGAATAGTTTTCCTGTCCGAAGTATTCGGTACCGCAATGCTGACCCTGCTGGGTTGCGGCGTTGTGGCAAACGTTGCACTCAAAGGCACCAAGGGCAACAACGGCGGGTTCCTGATGGTCACCTGGGGATGGGGCATCGCCGTCTTCTCCGGCGTCTACGTCGCCGCCCAGTCCGGGGCGCACCTGAATCCAGCCGTGACCTTCGGCCTGCTGGTCAACGGCAAGAAGGAGTACGCACCCGGCGTCGCCGTGGACTTCGCCTCCACGCTCACCTACTTCGGCGGTGAACTGCTCGGTGCGTTCCTCGGCGCCGTGGTGATGTGGCTGGCGTACAAGCAGCACTTCGACGCCGAGCCGGAACCGGCCAGCCAGCTGGCTGTGTTCTCCACCGGTCCGGCCATCCGCTCCACCCCGTGGAACCTGATCACGGAGATCATCGGCACCTTCGTCCTGGTCTTCGTGATCCTGACCTTCGGCGGGACACCTTCGGGACTTGGCCCGCTGGCGGTGGCACTGCTCGTCGTCGGCATCGGTGTCTCGCTCGGTGGCCCCACCGGGTACGCCATCAACCCGGCCCGTGACCTGGGCCCCCGCATCGCCCACGCCCTGCTGCCCATGAAGGGCAAGGGTTCCTCCGACTGGAGCTACTCCTGGATTCCGGTCGTCGGACCGCTGATCGGCGGAGGCCTCGCCGGTCTGGTGGCGCTCGTGGTGCCGATCATTGCGGCCGCCGCCTAACGACGCTGAACTGCGCCTAACCACGCTTAACTACGCACTCATTTAACTGCCAGCCCCACGACAAGGACGTCAACATGAACCAGTACGTAATCGCCATCGACCAGGGCACCACCAGCACCCGCGCCATCGTGTTCGACCACAGCGGAAACATCGTCTCCTCCGGACAGATGGAGCACGAGCAGATTTTCCCGCAGGCCGGCTGGGTGGAGCACGACCCCGCCGAGATCTGGAACAACACCCGTGAGGTCATCGGCTCCGCGCTCTCGAAGGCGAACCTGACCCGGCACGACATTGCCGCCGTCGGAATCACCAACCAACGGGAAACCGCCGTCGTCTGGGACAAAACGACCGGCAAGGCGGTCTACAACGCCATCGTCTGGCAGGACACCCGAACGCAGTCGATCGTTGATGAGCTGGCCAAGGACGGGGGGCCGGAGCGGTTCAAGCAGAAGGTCGGCCTGCCGCTGGCCACCTACTTTTCGGGCACGAAGATCAAATGGATCCTGGACAACGTCGAGGGCGCCCGCGCCAAGGCCGAAGCCGGGGACCTGGTCTTCGGCAACACCGACTGCTGGGTGCTCTGGAACCTCACCGGCGGAACCGACGGCGGAGTCCACGTCACGGACGTCACCAACGCTTCGAGGACCATGTTCATGGACCTGGAGACGCTCTCCTGGGACCAGGACATCCTGGACGCCTTCGGCGTGCCGGCGTCCATGATGCCCGCCATCAAGTCCTCCTCCGAGGTCTACGGCACGGTGCACACCTCGCAGCTGCTGCGCGAGGTTCCGGTTGCCGGCATCCTGGGCGACCAGCAGGCGGCGACGTTCGGCCAGGCCGCCTTCGACGCCGGCGAAGCCAAGAACACCTACGGCACCGGCTGCTTCCTTATCTTCAACACCGGTGAGGAAATCGTCCACTCGAAGAACGGCCTGCTGACGACGGTTGGCTACAAGCTCGGCGATGCCAAGCCGCACTACGCATTGGAAGGCTCCATCGCCGTCACCGGTTCGCTGGTGCAGTGGCTGCGGGACAACCTCGGCATGATCAGCAGCGCCGCGGAAGTGGAAACCCTGGCGGCTTCGGTCGAGGACAACGGCGGCGTGTACATCGTGCCGGCGTTCTCCGGACTGTTCGCCCCGTACTGGCGTTCGGACGCCCGCGGAGCGATTGTCGGGCTGACCCGCTTCGTGAATAAGAACCACATCGCCCGCGCGGCGCTGGAGGCGACCGCCTTCCAGACCCGCGAAGTGCTCGACGCCGTCAACGCGGACTCGGGTGTCCCGCTAACGGAACTCAAGGTCGACGGCGGCATGGTCGCCAACGACGCGCTGATGCAGTTCCAGGCGGACATCCTCGGCGTACCGGTGATCCGGCCAAAGGTCGTGGAGACGACTTCGCTGGGTGCCGCCTACGCTGCCGGGCTCGCCGTCGGCTTCTGGAAGGACCTCGGCGAATGCTCCGCCAACTGGTCCGAGGACAAGCGCTGGGAACCGCAGATGGACCAGAACGAGCGCGAGCGCCAGATGCGCCTGTGGAAGAAAGCCGTCACAAAGTCCATGGACTGGGTCGACGACGACGTCAAATAAGGCCTTCCGGCACAGGGAGGGCTGGGGACAATAAAGGGCGGAAGGGGCTCCCCCGTTCTTC
>NZ_JBWZCG010000029.1:0-50371 GCF_059383415.1 Pseudarthrobacter sp. RHLT1-30-1 | reverse complement strand
CTCCCCTCTCCCCCTCTTCTCGCGCCGCCCCATCCCCCCCGCCGCCCCCCCCCCCCCCCCCCCCCCCCCCCAGCGGTGCCAGTCAGATGTGGCGAGGCCGGGGACTAGTTGGCTGAAGCGGATTCCAGCGTGTACTGCCCTGCGGTCCAGGCGGCGTAGCTGCCGTCGAGTTCGACGACGTCGTAGCCCGCGCGGCGCAGCGCACTGGCGGCGACGGAGTTCCGGACTCCACTCTGGCAGTAGGACACGATGGTGCCTTCGGCGGGAAGTTCATCCAGGTGCCACATCACCCTGCCGCCGCTGAGCTGGTAGGAGCCCGGGATGTGCCCGGCGGCGTGTTCGGTGCGGTTGCGGACATCCAGCACCATCGCCGCGTCGAAGTCTGCCAGATCGGCGGGCTGGATCAGCTTGGGGGTCGACAGGGGCAGGCCGTCGAGGCTCGAGACATACCCGGCCACGTTGTCGATGCCGACGCGGATGAGGTGGTCCCACATGTCCTGGGCCTGCTCCTGGTCTGCTGCCAGGAGCACCAGCGGATTCTTGTCCGTCTCGGGGTTCACGACCCAGGCGCCGAAGCTGGCGACGGATTTTCCCGCCGGAACGTTCAGTGAACGCGTCACGGTGCCCTGGTGGACCTGGTCGTTGGGACGGGTGTCGATGAACGTCACCGTGTCCGCGGCGAGATCCTTCGCGACAGCGGCGAGGTCCAGTTGCTGCAGGGGGGCGCGCCCGCCCATTACCGCAGGGCCTTCCCGGTTCTCGCGCTTCATCCGGCCGAAGTACGCGTGCGCATCGGGCTGGCCGTCGAGGAGTTCATCGACGAACCCCTGTTCGTCGTTGGCCGCGAGGTAGGGTGCCCACCACGCGTAGAGCCGCTCGTAGCCGACCGTGGAGGACGGTATGGCGCCCAGGGCCTTGCCGCAGGCACTGCCGGCGCCGTGCGCCGGATGGACCTGGACATAGTCCGGCAGCGTCAGGAACTTATCGCGCAGGCTGGCAAAGAGCTGCTTCGCCCCTACGAAACGGGTATCGATCCCGCCGGCCGCTTCATCCAGCAGGTCCGGCCGGCCCAGGTCCCCGGAGAAGACGAAGTCTCCGGAGAGCAGGTAGCCGGGGTGGTCGCTGAACGCGCCGTCTGTTACCAGGAAGGACAGGTGCTCCGGGGTGTGGCCCGGGGTGTGCAGTGCCTGGATGCTGATGTTGCCCAGGATGATCTTGTCGCCGTCGAGCAGCCGTTCGCCGGCGAACCCGTACTGCCAGTCCGGTCCGCCTTCGCCCGAAACGTAGATCTTCGCGCCGGTGGCGGCGGCCAGTTCGCGGGTACCGGAAAGGTAGTCGGCGTGGATGTGGGTCTCGGTGACAGCCACGATTTTCATGCCGTTCTTTGCGGCCAGGGCCTGGTAGACCGCGATGTCACGGCGGCCGTCCACTACGACTGCTTCGCCCTTGGCCTGGCAGCCAATCAAATAGCTCGCCTGGGCAAGGTCCTCGTCATAAATGCGTTCCAGAAGCATGTGCTCTCCTTCGTAAAGAGGTGCGGGTCTCCCCGCCGACTACTAACAACAATAATACCCCGGGGGGTATCTTGCAAGGTGACGGATGCCGGTGTCCCGGCGATTCAACAGGGTTCCAGGATGGAGTCAACGGCGTCATGTTGGTTCAGGTGACGCCTTGTCAATGCTGGGGAGGAAGGCCGGGTCAGCCGGTCGGCAGGCCCGCCCGGGTCCAGGCGATCATGCCGCCGTCCATCGTGTCGGCAGTGAAGCCGGCAGCGTTGAGGGCATCCGCCACCCGGGCGCTACGGCTGCCGCTGCGGCAGATGGCAATGACCGGAACCTTCGGGTCGAGCTCGGACAGCCGGCCCTGCAACTCGCCCATCGGGATGTGGATCGCGCCGGGAATCATGCCTTCGGCGACTTCGAAGTCCTCGCGGACGTCCAGGACCTGCGCCCGGCTCCGGCGCTGATCCGCTTCGGTGATGCTGATTTCTGCCATGGTGGTGCCTTTCGGTTCAGGGCGTGTGTCAGACCGGGAGGGTCTGGATGTCGCGTTCGCGGGTGGTGCGGTTGGACTTGCGGAGCGGGCAGGTGCTGACGAAGAACCAGCAGATCGCCGCCGCAACGAGCGCGGCCCCGGCGACACCGAGGGCGATTGGTCCGCGCAGGTCCACCGGGGCCTGCTGAATGAGGACGAAGGCACCCATGACCAGCACGAACCAGCCGAAGCCCTTGCGGAGGGCTGTTTCCGGAATCCGCCCGGCGAGCTTGGAGCCGATCAGCGTTCCCACGATGGCGGCTGCGGTAACGGACAGCGTGATCCCCCAGTCCAGTTCAACGGTGGTCAGGTAACCGGCCAGGCCGGCGAAGGACTTCATCGCGATCACCACGAGGGAGGTACCGACGGCGATGGTCATCGGCAGGCCGCCGAGCAGCGCGAGGGCCGGGACCACCAGGAATCCGCCGCCGGCGCCGACCAGACCGGTGACCAGACCGACGACGAGGCCGTCGAGCAGAACGCGGAAGAGCGGCAGTTCGGTGTGCCTGGGCGCAGCGGTGCCCGCTTCAGCCTTCTTCCTGCGCCCCCGGATCATGGCGATCGAAGTTGCGACCATCATCAGGGCAAACGCGACGAGGAGGATCTGCCCGGGGATGTGCCCGCCCAGCAGGCCGCCCACGAAGGCGCCGACCATGCCGGCGGCGCCGAACAACAGGCCGGTGCGCCACATAACGCGACCGGCGCGGGCGTGGCTGAAGACACTGACCGCCGAGGTTACGCCGACTACGAACAGTGAAGCGGCTATGGCATCCTTCGCTTCGAATCCGGCCACGTAGACCAGGATCGGCACCGTCAGGATGGATCCGCCGCCGCCGAGCACGCCGAGCGACAGGCCGATGAGAACGGACAGGGCGAGAACGAGGATCAGGGTAGCGGTCATGAGGCTGTGGCCGCCGGGGTCAGGGAGTCCACGAGGGGGAACTGCAGGATGGCGGACTCGCGGGTCGGCTCCTGGGCAGCCTGGTTCCAGGGCATGGCAGAGATTGCCTGGCCCATGGCACACGTGTTGGTAGCGGCTGAAAAGGTCAGGCCCGCTCCGATGGCGCCGGCGAGGAGCCGGACCTTCGGCGAGACAAACCTGCCTCCGGCGAGACCCAGCACCACGAGGGAGCCGGCGGCGAGCCGGACCTGGCGCTCCAGGTCCCAGCGGGCCTTGCCGCGGATCACCTCTCCGCCTGCCGCTGCGAACGCGGGGGCGCCGCCGGTCAGGACGTAGGCGGCACCGATACCTGCCCCGCCCAGCCGCTGCCGTGCCTGCTCGGCGCGCGCACCCGACTGGCAGACGAGCACAACGCGGCTGCCCAGGCGGGCCGCCAATTCCTCGGTGTGCTCGGCGAGCAGCGGCAGCGGGACGTTGTAGGAGCCGCGGATGTGCATGCTTTCGAATTCGGCGGCCGAGCGGACGTCAAGCACGATGAGGTCCTGGTGCTCCTGGAACCAGCTGCGGAGCGTTTCCGGGGCCAGGGCGGTGACTGCCTGCGGAGTGGGAGCGGGCTGAGTGGAGGAGGAGGAAGGGGACGTCATGGGTGTCCTTTCGAGAGGTTCAAACAAAACATGAATACCCCACCGAGTATTACAGATACCCCCAGGGGTAGTCAAAATACCTATAGGGGTATATTTGACCTATCGAAAAACCAGGCGTTGGAGACATTAGGCGGCTGGATTTCGGCGGACCCGGCCACGGGGCCAACGGCTCGCAGCCCGCCGCGGACCGTCAGAGCGAAGGTCGAAGCGCTGGCGCGCCATCAGTCCCGGTCGTATCCGCCGTTTGCCAGCTGATGACGACGGCATCCCCGCCCAGAAACAGGATGAGAGCCGGCAGCAGCGGGAGGGCCCGGTGCGCGTGGAACCGCCGTCGATGCCTCCGGGGCCTCTCCGGGCCGGTGCTTCTTCAACCGAGTCAGGAAAAAACGCACGCTTGTCCCACGAAATGCGTGCGGGGAATCAGGTGCCGCAGAACGTCCGGTAGGTGCCGAACTCTTCCGGCGCGGCGTCGGCATAGCGTCCGAGTCCGGAGCGTTCGGTGAACGGGTCTGTCACTGCGCCCAGGAGACGTTGAAGCGGCCCCTGATCACCATCCGATGCGGCCTCGAGGGCCTCCTCCACCAGGTGGTTGCGCGGGACGTAGACAGGGTTGACCCGGTCCATCGCGTCGGCGTCCGGACCCATGGAGCTCCAGCGCCCTGCCCACGCATCAAAGGCTTCCGGGTCGGGAAACAGGCGCCGTACGGGTTCGCCGTGGCCGCGGGCGGCCGAGCCCAGGCGGCGGTAGAACGACGTGTGGTCAACTTTCCCTTCCTGGAGGAGCCGGAGCAGCTCGTCCACCAGGAGCGGGGTTTCCTCGTCGTCGAGCCCCGGGTGCAGACCAAGTTTTGCCTGCATGCCGTCCGACCATGCGGCGCTGTATTTGCGCCGGAAGTCGATGAGGGCCTCCTGCGCAAGGGCGACCGCCTGTTCCTGGTCGTCGTCGAAAAGGGGCAGGAGAGACTCTGCCAGGCGTGCAAGGTTCCATTCCGCCATGACCGGCTGGTTGCGGTAGGCGTAGCGTCCGGACTCGTCGATCGAGCTGTACACCGCTGCCGGGTCGAAATCGTCCAGGAAGGCGCAGGGCCCGTAGTCGATGGTTTCGCCGGAGATTGCCATGTTGTCGGTGTTCATGACTCCGTGAACGAACCCCACCAGCATCCACCGGGCCACCAGCGACGCCTGGGCGGCAACCACGTCCTGGAATAGCGCGAGATAGGGGCGTTCGGCACCCGCGGCGGCGGGATAGTGCCGGTTGATCGCATGGTCGGCGAGGCGGCGCAGGAGGTCGATCCCACCCGTGGCACGGGCGTACTGGAAACTGCCCACGCGCAGATGGCTGCCGGCGACCCGGGTGAGGACGGCGCCCGGCAGCATGGTTTCGCGTTGCACCGGCCGGCCCGTGGCAATGACGGCGAGGGACCGTGTGGTGGGAATGCCCATGGCGTGCATCGCTTCACTTACGATGTACTCGCGCAGCATCGGACCGACCGCCGCAAGGCCATCGCCGCCCCGGGCGAACGGGGTGCGCCCGGAGCCTTTGAGGTGGACATCGCGGAGGCGGCCTTCCGTGTCGGTGATTTCCCCCAGCAACAGCGCACGCCCGTCGCCGAGACGGGGGGCCAGCCAGCCGAACTGGTGGCCCGCATAGGCCTGCGCCACGGGGGTGGCGCCGGAGGGAACCAGGTTACCGATCAGCAGGCGTAAGCCCGCGGAACCCCGCAGGTAGACCGGGTCCAGGCCCAGCTCCGCGGCCAACGGCTCGTTGAGTACGAGAAGACACGGGTCCGGAGCCTCCTCCGCCTGCCAGGGAATGGCCATCTCCCCCAGATCGCGCGCGAACCGGCCGGCGAGCCGGCCGTCAAAGCGGCCATCAAGGGCGACGGTGGACGGGGCTTCGGCAGTCATACCTCAAGGTTACCGCCGGTCCCCCTGGCGGCCTGGCCGTGGTTCTTTTCGCCGGGCTGGCTGTCCGCACCCGGTTCAGGGCCTAGCGGCGGCCACCTCCTCGATGGCGACCGTTTCGATAATCCTGGTGGATGGCTCTCCGACCAGCGCCGGAGCGGTCACTCCGGTTTTCCACGTATCGTTCTGCAGCCGGCCGAGGAAGTCCACGGCGGCCTCCTGCGTATCGAAATCCATTTCGAGCATCACGTAGTCCTCCTGGTCGAGGGGACGCGAGATCCGATAGGACCGCACTCCGGAAGCTGCGCGGTCCAGCGGGTCGCTGTCGAAAGCTCTTCTCCACATGCTGAAGTCCCGGACCTGGTGTTCGATCTGCAGGGTAATCACAAGGCACTCCTGTCGACGGTACTGGAAGCCCAACTCTAGGCTGAATGGCCGCTCCGCGTAAGAGTGCGCCGCCTCCGCAGAGTCCCCCGCTGCAGGGGCGGCACCCTTAGTGGACGAGTGCTATTGGCCTTGGAAGAGATTAAGAATGTTGCCCTCCGTGTCCAGGAACCACGCAGCCTTGCCGACCGGTGTCGAAGCGATCCCGTTCTCAGTCTTCAGTCCAGGAAAGTCGTACTCCTCGAACACAACACCGCGGCCCCGCAGGTCCTTAACCTCGGCCTCAAGGTCGTCCGTTGCCCAGCCCATCTGGGTGTTTTTCGCTGTTCCTGCATTGTCGGTCTTATAGAGCAGGAAAGCCGTTCCCTTGCCACAGCGGTACATCAGGTTCTCTTCGTCCATGGCGTCCGCGGGTTCGAGTCCCAGCACGTCACGATAGAAACTGCGTGCCCGGTCAATGTCCTTCGCGGGGAGGACTGCGATGATTTCGAGATCCTTCAGCATGACTCATTCCTCCATCTTGATCAGCGTTGTTCAGGTTCGTGGAAGTCACCCCAGCTGCCATCCACTGCCAGTGACGTCCGCCGCGATCTTGGCGAACCCGGCCACGTCGTGTGCACCCGGGCTCAACACCCGGGTCGGCTGATTGCCAGCACCGGCCGTGGACACCACAGATCTCCCTCTAACAGGTGCTGATGCGCATAATCGTAGGCTTGGGGCAGAGAGAGTCAAGACCGAGTCGATGCCGCCCTGTTGAGCCCGTTTTCGCGGCTATGACGGCCGCGGCTCTTTGTCCGCCCTGCCGGAGTCGCTGGCCTGATCGGCCGGTGGGCGCTGCTGCCGGCTCGACAGCAGGAAAGGCACGGCCATCAACGCGATCACGCCTCCGACCGCCAGCGAGGCAGGGTACCCGTAGAGATCTGCTGACCGTCCCAGCAGCGGCTGCACCACCACGCCCCCGGTGTTCCCCATGAGTGAATCGAAGCTCAGTACCGTGGCCCGCTGCTTGGAGGCGATCATGTCGTTGAGGTAGGCCTGCCGCACCGGCGTGCCTGCTGAGGAGACGAGAGCCCAAAGCGCCAGCAGCACCAAGGCTACCCAGAACACCTTGGTGAACCCGAGCACCACCAGGATCAGGGAGCCAATGATGCTGCCCAGAATCAACACCGTGGTGCGCTTGCGGACCAGTCTCCGGATGCGTGGCGCCATCCAGCCGCCGAGGACCTGGGCTCCCGCCACGAGTGCCGCCGCCAGTCCCGCCACGGAGTACGCGTGGGGATCGCCAAAGAGCTCAAGCAGGTACGGCTGGAGGGCGTAGAACACGTAGATCCCGACGCCGTAACTGAACGGCGCGGCCAGCATCACGTATCGAACCGGCGGGTTCTTCAATCCGCCGTCGATCGAGGCCGACAGTACGGCGCGGGTCGCCTGGAACGGACCGGCTGAGCGGTCCGGGGTGAAACCGACATCGCGCATGAGCCAAAAGGCCACGACAAACATCAGCGCCAACACTCCCACGCGGAGCAGGAAGGGCACGCCCAGGTTGGTGGCCTGCGCGATGACACCGCCGGCCACCGAGCCGACCAGCATCGCAACACCCGACACCATCAGGCCCCGGCCGAGCACGGCCTCAAGCCCGCCTTCATACCCCGAGAAGCGCAACGCGTCGACGAGCCAGGCCTCAACCGCGCCGGAGAAGAACGTGAAGCCCAGACCCAGCAGCACCGACACCACCGCCCACCACCAGAAGGGCGCGGAAAGCTGCCAGAGCACGTAGTAGAGGTAGGTCGACGCGGCCAGGGTCGTGGTGCCCAGCAGGAAGGAAACGCGGCGGCCCCAACCATCGGCGACCACCCCGGTCGGCACCTCAAACAGGACCATTCCGGCTGTGAAGAAGGCGTTCGCGGCGAAAGCCTCCAGGTTGCTGAGTCCAGCGTCCAGCAGGAAAAGAGTGTTGATCCCCCAGATGAACGACGCCGCCAGCGTATTGCCCAACGTCAGCGTGAGATAGATGAGTTGGATTTTCCGGGCGGCGGCGTTCATCTGGTTGCCGTCCGCGCCAACGCGAGGCGAGAGCACGAGCCCATTCTCGTCCGCTGCTGTTGTCCATACCAGTGCGGATCGGACAGGAGGCCGCGCGGGGCCGGTCAGCCGCCTCCGGCCAGCTCGAGGTGAACGGTAACTTGGTCGCCTGCTGTGATGCCTGCGGCAATTCTGATGGCCTTCTTGACGGGAAGCAGATAGGCACCGCTCGCGCTGTCCGGGAACAGTGACGTGGACCAGCTCTGCCCGGCAGTTCCGGCGGTGACTTTGACAGAGCCAAAGCCCCGGCGCAGGACCACCGCGTCGTCCCGGATCTCCGCTGCGACGTCCGCCGGAACGGTGAGGAAGTGCCATCCGGCTTCACCCGGATAGAGCCACAGCCTGGCCGTGAAGGTATACCTCAGCACCATGGTCCGATTATGGCAGGATCGGCCTATACAGGGTGGTCTTCCCCGCGCTGGCCCCGGTAGTGCCGAGGGCCAGGCGTGGTCCCGGATCCAGCTTTCGATCACTGCCCTGAGCGCCGGCTTTTTTGCCTCAAAATCACTGTCGTCGGCAAATCTCGCCACCCGGGAGACCTCGCCTTCGCCTTCCAGCAGACCGAGCTCATCCGCGAGGGAGGCACCCTGATGGAACATCAGAGTGACATTCTTCTTGGATCGGGGAAAAAACGACGCAACGGTCCCCTTGTACATGAACGTCGGAGCCTGCCATTTAATGCTTCCGGTCACCCCGGGATCCATGTCCAGGATCCATGTCCAGGATGAAGTCCCTGATTCCCGCAACGAGCTCCCGTTGCGGGTTCTCATAGTGCTTCAGCCAGACGTCAACCTCCGGATTGCGATTGTTCACAGCGTCAGTTCTCCCCTGCGTCCCGGTCGGCGCAGCCCTAGTCTTGCTCGATGACCGTTTTCAGATCCTGAAGCTGGCTGACCTCGGCCTGCATCGTCTTGTTGATGAGCCCGTCGAGGACTTTCATCAGGCCGGAGGGCTTGAGGTCCAGGATGAACCGGACAGTGGTGCGGCCCCCGGCTTCGGTCAGCAAGTACTGACCTTCCGGACGTGCCGGGCCGGCAATGACCTCGAATGCCAGGGCGCGGCCGGGATCCGCGGTGGTGATCCGGTAGTCGCCTTGGATGGACCTTCCGCGGGGACCGGTCAGGGTCTGCCCGTACACGGCGCCGGTCTCGCCGGGTGCGCCGCTTTTGAGCGCAATGCTTTGGACGCTCCGGCGCCACGCCGGGTTGTTCAGCCCGTCCGCCAGGAAAGCGTAGACCTCAGCAGCGGGGCGGTCGATGGTGATTTCGTTTTCGGCGTGTGCCATTCAATTCCTCTCGGGCGGCCCGCGGTCAGACCTGTTGGAAGACTACAGCGCACCCGGGCCGAATTTCTCGAGGTGGCTGATCCCGTGCGCACCAGCGCCCGTCAGGTGGCTTCCAGCAGCCGTTTCAGCCGGGTGAGATCCTTTCGCATTGCCCGGCGCATCATCGGGGCCATGACGAGGTTTACGACGGCGGAGAATCCAGCTGGCTGGCCGGTGTTACGAAGCGCCATGCGCGTGGACGATCCGCCGGCGTCCGCCCAGGTGTACGTTGTCTGCATCGGGAATGGGCCCTGGGCGGTTCGCATCACCAGCTTCAAACCCGGGTCCAGTTCCGTGAATTCGTACACGTAGTCCAGGTTGCGCCCCAGGAACCGGGCCCGGAAGGCCACACGGGAGCCGACAGCCAGGGTCGGCCGGGATTCCCAGCGGGCTTCCTTGATGTTGGTGTACCACTCGGGGACGTTGTTCGGGTCCCCGGCGTAGCCCGCCACCACCTCGCGCGGCCGCTGGATAACAATCTCCGCTACTACATCAACAGTGGGCTTGCCCCTCCCTCGCCGGCTTCCGGCACGCATCAGAAGCTGGCTACTTCGCGGCCGGTGAACGCGATGAGACGCTCCATGCTCGCAGCGGATTCGTCGACGAACGCTTCCTCAGCGAAGCTGGTGCCCCGCATCTGCGGGCTAATGGTGTTCCGCGCGAGGTCAAGCACGTAACCGGAGAGCACCGGCGACACTGTGAGCTCCTGGCCTGTGGCCTTGGCAAAATCCCAGGCATGGACCAGTAGCTCCAGGTTCAGGATGTTAGCGACCAGCGTCGCCGGGAGTTCGGCGAATCCCATGTCCAGGTTCCCTTCCAGGCCGCGGATGCGGAAAGCTTCCAGCGTGATCTGGGCGGCGTCGGCGATTCGGACTTCCGGGGGCGCCGTCGGATGGGCAGGAACAGTCGCGCCCAGCGCCTTTCCAATAGATGCAATCGACCCGAAGAGGTGCTCCAGCAGATCGTGAACGGTGAATTCCGCGCACGGTGTGCGGGCATCCATGTCCGTATCCTTGATTTGCCATAGAACTCCTTGGGCCACGGCGAGGGCGGCTTCGGCGCTGGCAAGTTCATCGATGGGTTCCGGAGCCGCCGACCAATCGTCGGAGCCAGCATTGCCTCTCGTGGCCAGCAGGACGAGCCGGTCCAGGAAGTGGTTCCAGCCCTCCGCATGGCTAATTTCCTGCTCCCCCGTCAGCCCCTCGTGGATCAGCTGCACCGTGGTGCCGCCGTCGACCGCTTCCAGATGCAGTGTGACGGTGGAGGCGCCCGGCGGCAACTGGCCGTCCCCTTCCCAGCCCCATGTGTAGGCAACACGTTTTCCCGGCTCGATTTCCGTAAAGGTTCCCATCGCCGAATGCCCGGGCGTGATGGTCCAGCGGTAGTCCCCGCCGACGCGAAGGTCCACCCTCGCCGCGACGGCCTGCCAACGTCGGAGCCTCTCCGGCTCCGTGATGAGCGCAAAGGCGGTGTCCGGATCAACCGGGAGGAAAACAGTTTTATTGAATGTCATCAGATTCCTTGCGACGTTGGTGGGTGGAGCCTGCCGGCGTCAGCCACCAGCAAATCGAGTTCAATGGTCCAGAACGAGTCAAATTGTTCACGCAGCCGGACCATCCCTGCAGCGTCCAGACTGTAATACCTGTTCCTGCCGTCCTTACGGGCAGAGACAAGTCCCACTTCGGATAGCAGCAACAGATGCTGGGAGATCGCAGAACGGCTGACCGGGAAGTGCCCGGACAGCTCCGACACGGACTTCTCCCCGGCCGCCAGGAGCCGCAGCAGCGCCCGCCTGTTCGGCTCCGTTGCAACTTCCAGAAGATCAGGCACCGTTGATACGTTAGCGTTCGCTAACGTATTGCACAAGTGATGTCGCTGCTGACAGGCCAGGAGTTCGGGGGTTGGCTGGCCTGAAGCTAGAGCGAACCGCCCGCAACTTCGGGGGTGCCCGGGTCCTCAAAGGGTCCGCCGCCGCCGTGACTGTGATGTCCGCCGCACCCTCCCCCGTGCTGGCCGGCGTCACCGACCCGTTCGCGGGCCAGGAAAGTCTCAACGTCGAACAGGTTGTCGGCCCGGCGGGCGACGTTAAGCAGGGTGGACATCGACGCCACCTCCTCGACCTGCTCCTTAAGGAACCAGAGCATGAATTGTTCACCCAGCGGGTCGTTTTCCGCCCGTGCCGCGGCGAAGAGTTCCTTGATGCGGTCCGTGACCTCCAACTCCTGGGCAAGGGCCAGGACCAGCGGCTCCTCCGCCGAACTGAAGTCGTTGCGGACCGGGTCGATCCCGGGGATGGTGACCCTGATTCCACGGTCCAGGATGTACCGGACCATCATCATGGCGTGGTTCCGTTCTTCCAGGGATTGGCGGTAGAAATGCCTGGCAAGCTGGGGAAGGTCCTGCCCGTCGAACCAGGCGGCGATGGCGATGTACTGCTGGGACGCTGCGAACTCGTTAGCGACCTGGCGGGTCAGCAGTTCGTTGAATTGTGGGCTCATGGTGTTCTCCTCAAGACGGGGTCAAGGGTGCTGACCTGTGGCATTAGTGACCGGCGGGGGTCGGGACTGCCGGAGGGCCTCTAACGAGAGTCCTCCGCCTTCGATCTCCCCGTCAAGGTCTTCCCTCGCTGCTCCCAATTGGACGGGGATCGGCCGGGCAGGACCCGCGGGGTCTGGAGACCGGGGATGGATAGGCGTAGATTTGCGCAAGATCGGAGCACCCCGCCCGGCCCTGCCCGCGGAGTGCATGCACGGCAGGGGACAAAAGATGAGCGAAGTGATGGACCGGCTCGTGGCAGCGTTTAATGCCCATGATCTGGAAGCTGCCGCGGCGCTGTTCCACGAGGACTACCGCAGTGAACAGCCCGCGCATCCGGCCAGGGCCTTCACCGGCCGGGCGCAAATGCGCGCGAACTGGGCAGCGATGTTCGCCGGTATTCCTGACTTCCATGCCGAGTCGATCAGTTCGGTCGACGACGGCGACACAACCTGGAGCGAATGGTCCTGGACCGGCAACCGCACCGACGGGAAGCCGTTCCATGTCCGGGGTGTGACACTCTTCGAGATCGAGGACGGCCTGATAGTAGCCGGCAGACTCTACCTGGACGAGGTCGAGCGAGAAGGGGGCGGCATCGAGGATGCGGTGGAGGCCCGGTCGGGCCGGCGGCCCGTCAGATAACGGAAAGTTCACGGACGGCAGCACTCCTCAAGTGCCGGCCGAAAGCATCGCGGCGGGGACACCGCCGCCCGGCATGACGGCGGCCGTGATGAGGATGATGAGCCGCGGCGGCGTCCCGGGCCTGTCCATGGCCGTGGTGAACCGCGAAAGGGTACTCCTGGCCGCGGGCTACGGTCTCTCCGACCGGGCAGCGAACACGCCCGCAACGGCGTCGACGTCGTACCTCTGGTTCTCGATGTCCAAGATCGTGACCGCGACGGCGGCGATCCGGCTCGTGGACGAGGGACGCCTGGACCTGAAGGCCCCGGTCCGCGACTACCTCGACTACCTGCCGGCCGGGACGACGGCGCCGAGCGTGGGCCAGTTGCTCAACCACACCGCCGGATTCGGCAACCCGCTTCCGATTCGCTGGGTGCATGCGGCCGACGCGGAGGCCCCGGACCCAGTGGCCCTGCTCCGCCGGCTGACGGGCAAGCGGCACGCCTTCCGCTACCCGGCCGGGCAGAGCGCCCGGTACTCCAACGTCGGCTACCTCGCCGCCGGACAGGTCATTGCAACCGCGGCCGGAATGCCGTTCGAGGGCTACCTCCAGCGGTCCATCCTGCAGCCTGTGGGCATGCATCACACCGGGTTCCACTATCAGGCGGACGCGGAGAGGGCGACCGGCTACGTCAAGGCGCCCCGAATTCTGGACCCGCTGCTGCGCGGCGTGCTGCCCGCAGGGATCGCCGGGGACCGCCAAGGGCCGTACCTGTCGCTGAACCCCTTCTATGTGGACGGTCCCGCCTACGGCGGCCTGGTGGGCGATGTTTGGGACGCGGGCAGATTCCTTCGGATGCATCTTCGCGACGGCGAGATCGATGGAACCCGGATTCTGTCCCCTGGGTCCGCCCGCCGCATGCGCACCATTGACCAGGCGGGCAAGCCGTTCGACCACGGAACCGGCTGGTTTCGCCGGCCCACCAAAGCCCTGGATGCGTGGGTGGAGCATTTCGGCGCCGGCGCGGGCTTCTGGAACGCTATGCGCCTCTACCCCGACCGCAGCCTCGGCATGGTCGTCATGAGCAACAGCACCGGCGCGTACGACTTCGAACCGCTCTTCGCGCTCCTGGCAGCCGCGTCCTGGCCCTAACCAGGCCCGCAACCCTCCGTCCCAGGGTGGTCAGACCGTGGGCCTGCTTCGCCCCAGCAGATAGACGCCGAGGCCCGCCAGGCATCCCCAAAACGGGGACACGATTCCCCACGGGGCAATGCCGGACGCGGTCACTGCCAGCGTGACCAGAGCGGACTCCTGGACTGCAGGGCGCCCCTCAGCGCCCACGGCCACATCCCGGACGGCTCCCTGGAGCGCGCCGAGCAGTGCCACCCCCGCCAGGGCGGTCAGCATGGGCGCAGGGATGACCGCGAACAAGGCCACCACGGCCGTGCTGAAGGTGCCGAAGATCAGGTAAAAAACTCCGCAGGCCAGACCGGCGACGTACCGCCGACGGGAATCCTCGTGGGCTTCAGGCCCGGCGCAAATGCCCGCCGTAATGGCGGCAAGGTTGATGGCGTGGCTCCCGAACGGGGCAAAGATCACCGAAGCGACGCCGGCTCCGCCCAGGAGCAGCCTGTCGTTTGGCAGGTATCCACTGCTGTGCATCATCGCCAGCCCCGGTCCGTTCTGGCCCGCCGTCGTGACGATCAGCAGTGGCACGGCAATTCCCATCACCGCCGAAAAACTGAAAGTCGGTGCTGTCCACAAGGGACCGTTCATCGCAAGTGACAGCTGCGGGGTGGAAATTTCGCCAGCCAGGATCGCCAGCAGCGCACCGGCGAACAGCGCCACAACAACCGCGTAGCGGGGAACAAACCGCTTCCCGGCGAAGTACGCCAGGACCAGCCCGCCCGCCACCAGGGGCGAGGAAACGACGGCGCCGGCCGCGTTGAGCACGAACGGCAACAGCACTCCCGCCAGCACGCCAGCGAGGATCGGCCTGGGCACAACTGACAGCAGCCGGCCGAAGAGCCCGGTAACCCCGAGCACGGTGCCCAGGACGCCGGCAACCAGGTACGCACCAATGGCATCGGAATAGGAATAGTTCCCCAGCGCGGTCAGGAGCAGCGCGGCTCCCGGCACCGACCAGGCAACCATCACCGGCTGCCTGGTGACCAGGCTGAGAACCGAGCAGACCACGCCGCTGGCAATCGAAATCGCCCAGACCCAGGATGTGGTCTGCCCGGAGCTGAGTCCCGCATTCTTGGCTGACTGCAGGACTACCAGCAGCGGACCCGAGTACGACACGACGACGGCGACCAGCCCGGCCATAACTGCGGACCCGGACATCGCGGCGCGAAGGTTCAGCGGCCCGGCCTCACGCGATGGCGGCGCGGGCGGGGTCCTCGACGCTAACGCCACGGGCCGCAGCCGGACCTGACGCGGGCATCCGTTGGGACAGCACAGGGCATGTGTTCTTCCTTCTCTGGATGTTTCCTTGAGCTGGCTGTGACCGCCGTCCGGCTCAGGCGCGGACTGCGTCCAGTCCGAAGTCGCAGGGGGCTTCGGCGTCGGGTGCAACTGTCCCGGCTATCGGGGCGCAGGACCAGCTCGCGCTTGACGGCCGATGCAATGCCCTCCGAGAGGTGCCGGTCGCCTTCAACGGAGCTGTGCTGTGAGCAGCCGGCAGCCGGGACCTGCAGGAGCACGTTCGCAGGGCGCCAAGCTCGGCACCCCGAGCTCTCGTGCTACTACTCTCACCAGGACGGCAGACTCGGCAGTGGCCCATCCGACTCCACGTTCTCTGCATCACCGCGGGCCAACCACTCAAGCATGCCCTCACGGTCGGAAGTGATGCGCAGGGCGCCGTCGCCGATGACCCACTCGTCCCGCTCCTCGGTCACCAGCGTCATGCCCGGGCAGGCTTTAGCGCGCATAGTGCGGACGGCGGCCTCCAAGGCGTCCAGCAACGAATCCGGGTCAGCCTCCTCGATCGTCCAGGCCGTGTTGAGATCGTGGTGGTGGACGACTATCTCGGCAATCCGAAGTCCAACAATAGAAGTCGCAGGGATCTGCTTGCCGTTCAGGAGCACTTCGCCGACCGCGAGATCCCCACCCAGCCGCTGTGCCTGCTCGGCGAAGAACTGGACAGAATCCCGCAGCCGGCCAACAAGTTCTTCACGGGTCAGAGCGGCGAGTGCAGAGATCTCCCGAGCGCGCGCCTCAGTCGACGCATACAGCTGTTGTTCCTGACCGGTGGCAGCCCAATCGACGAGCTTTACCAAGGCGCGGCCGTTGGAGGCGAGATGAGCAATCACGTCAGCCCTGGTCCACCCCTCACACATGGAAGGGGCGGTCAGTTCGTCATCCGACAAGGACTCAACAGTGGCCAGTAGCATCTCACTCTCCCGGCCGAGTCGGGATAGGTCTGAGTGCAAGCGTGTGGTGTTCATCATGTTCGTACTCTAACCAAACGCCATAGTTCAGGCCACCGGCACCGGGCACAGTCCCGGCTCCCATGTGTCGACGCCGGCCATCGGATTCCAAACAAGGGCGTCGCCGAGAGAGCGTTCCCCAACCGGCACCACGGGCGGACGGGCTTCCGTGCCAATTTTTACTCCAGGATCGCTCAAATCATGACTTTGATATGTGTTCAATATGAATAGCACCCCTGACTAAGTCCGGGCATTTGCCTTATATGACCCACATCACGCCTTTGTGAGAATGGAAGGCAACAAGGAGGGACCTAACGGCCCGACTCCGCCACGCACCATGTTCCGTTCAGAGAGGAACCCGGACATGACCAAAGCGAATACTGCCATCGCTGAAGACCCGCGCAAAGAGGCGCAAACTGCCAACTGGGTGGCATTCGTCATTTGCGCAGCCCTATTGTTCGACGGCTACGATCTCGTTGTGTACGGCACGGCCCTGCCCGGCCTGTTGGCGGACCCGAGCCAAATCGGTGCCTTCGATTTGGCCACAGCCGGCGTCCTCGGTTCCTGGGCCCTCATCGGGGTGCTGGTCGGATCCCTGCTGTGCGGCGCGGTCGGGGACTTCTTCGGCCGCCGCAGGCTCCTGCTCCTGGGCATCGCGTGGTTCTCGGTCGGGATGTTCGTCACGGCGCTGACCACTAGCGTCTTAGCTTTCGGCGCGATGCGCTTCATAACCGGTCTCGGGCTTGGAGTGGTTATAGCCACCGCCGGCGCCACCATGGCGGAGTTTGCGCCGCACGGACGGCGTCAGTTTTACAATGCGATCGTCTACTCCGGCATTCCTGCCGGCGGTGTGTTCGCCTCGGTCATGGGCATCCTGTTCCTGAATAATATTGGCTGGCGCGGGCTGTTCATGATCGGCGCCGTGCCCCTCGTCCTCCTTGTACCCATCGCGTGGTTCAAGCTCCCCGAGTCTCCGCGATGGCTGCTGTCCCGCGGCCGCGAGCAGGAGGCTCAAACCGCTTCCCAGCGCACTGGCGTTCCGCTTATCGAGGAACGGATCATTCAAGAGGTGGGCGCCGCACCGCAAAAGGCAGGTTTCGCCGCGGTGTTCTCCCGGCAGTTCGCCTTGGCATCCATTTTGCTCGGCCTGATGTCGTTCTGTGGCCTACTGCTGACTTACGGCCTGAACACATGGTTACCGAAGATCATGGAGGGGTACGGCTACGGGCGTACATACTCCCTGTTCTTCCCCCTGGCGCTGAACCTGGGTGCCGTCGCGGGCGGGCTGCTGCTGTCGCGCGTCGCTGACAAGGGCGGCCCCCAGCGGGTCATCGCCTCCACCTTTGTACTCGCGACCATCAGCCTGGTACTGATGACCTTCAGCTTCCCGCTCCCCTTGCTGTTCACCTTTATCGCCGTTGCCGGCGTAGGAACTCTGGGCACCCAGGTTTTGATTTATGGTTTCCAGTCCAATTACTACACCACCAATGCCCGGGCCGCCGGCGTGGCATGGTGCGCCAGCGTAGGGCGCTTCGGTGGGATTCTAGGACCTATCATCGGTGGCTGGTTGGCTGCCGCCGGCATCGGCGGGGCCACGGCGTTTTACCTCTATGGTGGCGTAGCCCTCGTCGGCGCAGCCGTGACCGTCCTGGTCCCTCATCAGCGGAAGCTGGAGGAAGCCGAGCACAAGGTGGAGGAAATCGCCGACCATCGTTCCGCGGACGGCCTGACCGTTTCTTCCACGCTCCACCCCTAAGCCGGACAGCACCCGTTCCAGCCCGCGGGTATCGCCGCGGTTACGCGTCCTAAAAGCAGGCCACAGCAAAAGCCCGATGATCGGGAATCTCTGGAGTGAGTAAGCTTCGGAGGTTCCCGATCATTCGCTGAACTGTACTAGTGGAGCGCATTGGGATTATCCTGCATATAAATGAGTCAGATATCCAGGGAACTACACGCTCCGACCCGAAAGACCGCTTAGACGATGGAGATTCGCCAGCTCAAGTACTTTATCGCCGTGGCGGAGGAGCGTCACTTCGGCCGCGCAGCGACTCGCTTACACATGGCGCAGCCACCTCTTTCGCAGCAGATCCGCCAGTTGGAGGAGCAGTTGGGCGTGCAATTACTTAACCGCACCACCCGCCGGGTAGACCTCACGGCCGCCGGTGAGGAGCTGTTGAGCCGGGGACGGCAGATAGTCAATGCGGTGGAGACGCTTCAAGCCGATGTGTACCAGGTCGGTCAGGGCGCCGCTGGCGTTTTGCGCGTTGGCTTTTCCGGCTCGTCCACTTACGGGGTCATGCCCCCTATCGTCCGCCGGGTCAAGCAGCTACTGCCCGGGATCTCCCTGGCTCTGCGCGGCGAGATGCTAACGCCAGCCATGGAAGCTGGTCTGCGGGAGGGCACGCTGGACGCAGCGTTGCTGCGCCCGCCCGTCGCAGCCCAGGAAATCGATTATCGTATCGTGGCGCGTGAGCCACTGGTCGTGGCGGTGCCCTCCTTCAGTCCCCTGGCGGCGGGTCGGCCTGTCGGCATGCACGAACTGCAGGATCAGGACTTCATCGCTTATCCCCCGGAATCTGTGCTGTACCGCACCACTGCAGACATGTGTCGCCGTGCCGGCTTCCGGCCCCGCATCGCTCAGGTAATTGGCGAGACGTCCACCCTGCTCTCCTTCGTGGCCACCGGCGGTGGGATAGCCATCGTCCCTGACAGTGTGCGCGCCCTCCAGCTTGAGGGCGTGGTTTACTGCGCTATCGAAGACGCCGCCGAGGTGGAGTTAGCCGTCGCGTGGCGGCGCGATGACCGCTCCGCGCTCCTGCACAACTTCCTCGATGTGGTGGGGACGTCAACCATGGGAACCGCCCCCGCTAACCGTAAGGCGCTGCCAGGGTGGACCGGCCCCGTCACTCCGTAGCCCGGAAACGGGCGGCAAGTTCGCTTCGTGAGCGGACCCCTAACTTGCCGTAGACGCGTGTCAAGTGGTACTGCACGGTCTTCTCTGCCAGGAAGAGTGCACGGGCTGCCTCCTTGTTGGTAGCCCCGGCGGCAACCAGCTCGGATACTGCCTGCTCTTGAGGGGTGAGCTGGACCTGTGAGCGGGCAGCAGCAGAAAGCACGGGGTCAGCGGGGTCGGGCACGTGGCCTGCCTCCAGACCAGTCGCCTTGAGTTCCCGGTCGCACCGGTCCACATAGGTGACCGCGCCCAGAGACTCGTAGAGATCCCGTGCGGCGCGCAGCACCGAGGACGCCAGGCGCTTTTTGCCCGCGCGTCGCATGCTTTGCCCAAACGCGAAACTCACCCTGGCTCGCAGGTACGGCCTGTTCAGTCCCGCCAGATGCCTCAGGGAGGCCTCGAAGTGCTCCCGGGCAGTATCGGGATCACCTTGGGCGGCCACCAGACGGCCCCTGGCCCATGCCATCCGAGCAAGGTCGGAAGGTATGGGCCGCTCTCGCCGCAACTGTTCAAACGACGTCAGGAATGCATCCGCCTTGTCAAGCTGGTCGGTCATTACGAGGGCGTTGACGTAGGAGTCCTGCCAAGGCCAGAAGGACACCCGGTCTTCCGTCCACGGGTCCAGAGCCGTCAACGGCTGAAGCACATCCAAAGCGCTCTCATAGTCCGCACGAGCCTCATGGAACCGCGCACGGGCCAGACTGGCCGGAACCTGCATGGCCCGGTACGTCCCCGGCTGCACCGCAGCCTGGGAGACGTAGTACCTCGCCCTGTCCCAGTCCCCCCGCATAGACCACAGTTCAGCGGCGGTCCAGTACAGCAACGGGCGGATCAGCGGCATCCGCGAGGTCTCAAGGCGTACAGAAGCGCGGGCGACGGTGGCGGCGGCCGCGTCCCAGTTACCGAGCACCAGGTGGGTGCGGGCCAGCCAGGCCTCGGCCCACAGGGAGATCCGCAGCGAACCGCCCCGGTAGTCGGTAGGAGCCGCGGCTTCAAAGTTCACGAGTGCTGACTCGGCGTCGTCGAGTCGTAAGGCCAGCCAGCCGGCACCCATCTGCACGCGCTGCTTCTGGGCGTTCTCCGCGGCGTGCTCAAAGGCCCGATGGTAAGACGACTCGGCCTCCCCCAACCGCCCCTGCGCAAACAGGCCCAGCCCGTAGATCGCCTCCGATTCAATGTGTGCGGGCGTCCCGGGCTCTGTCAGGGACATCGCCCGTTCAGCCCAGCCGGTGATAAGCGGACCGTCCCAGGAGGCCACCCCATGCAGAACCAGGCGCTGCGCCACCTGCGCGGCGGCCGCGGGGTCCCGGTCCGGACTGCTTGTGCGCCAGGCCATCTCCAGCAGGGACCCTGCGCTGTCTTTTTGCCCCGACGCCGTGGAGAGATAGCCCAGCACGGACGAGCGCAATGGGGAGGGCGGCATCGCGTCGACGGCCGCCGTCCACGTCTGCGCCTGAGCAATGTTCCCGGAGCCCACGAGGGCATCCACCCCCCGAAGGAGCCGGTCGTTGCGGGAGCGAATGTGGGAGGAGAGCCGGGACGCGGAGAACAGCGCCGTAGAAACATCCTGCCAGGCCCCAACCTGGGCCTGTCGGCGGGCGAACTCCTCAAGTTCAGCCGCCAGCCCCTCGTCTGCGCCCGGGGTGGCCGAGACGCGGTGTCCCAGACGCTCGCCTTCGAGCTGGACGACATCTGCAGCCCGGCGATGCAGGGCAATGCGCCGGCTGGGTACGACCTGCTCGTAGACCGCCTCAGCCGTACCTGGCTCCAGGAACGCTGCCACGGAACGGGCCTGCTCCACTGACAGGCCCATCAGTCCCGCCCGGTGTCCCTCGTCGAAGGCCTCCATCACGGACGCCACTTCACTGACGTGGGATACCTCCGTTAGACCAGCGGAGCGCCCAAGCACTGATACTGCCTCCGCTACCGCGATCAGCCCGGGCGACGCAGCGTTGAGGAGACTACGGACCCGGGAACGCACCCGGGGGCTCGCAGGAAGGGACGGAAACCATGCATGCCAGGTTTCCGCGGGAAGCTCGCCAAGCAGCTCCACGATGTGCTGGGGCATTCCTCCCGTGTGCCGCAACAGTCCGTGGGCTGCCGTCGTATCCAGTTCGATGCCGAATGAGCGCCGAGCGAGGTCTTGGATTTCTTGGGGCGAAAGCGGTTTCAGCGGTACGCGAACCACCTGGTGACCGGTGAGGAAATCGAGTACTCCTGTCGGTACCAGCGGAGCCTGCGTCGCGTCGAGAGTGACCACGAACAGGACCCGCTTGCCCTGCAGCCGTCGCATGACGAAAACGAGAACGTGGAGGCTCTCAGCGTCGAGGTGCTGAATGTCATCAACGGCAACAACCACGGCGCCGTGCAACTGCAGCGCCTCAAGGTGCGCGCTAAGGGTTGACGCGTACTTGAGGACCTGGGCAGGGGTCAAGTCCGCCCCGGGGACTGGGGACGGCCCCGCATCGCGGATGCCAACCTTGGCCGAGCGCAACGGCGCGGAGAGCATGAGCTGGGAGTAACCGGCGAGTGCGAATTGCGCTTCCCACTCGTCCCCTGTTGCGGAGAGCACCCGCACTCCACGAGTAATCGAATGGCAATGGTTCAGAAACTGATCGAGCACAGCTGTTTTTCCAGAACCAGGCGGGCCGCTGAGCACCACGGTGCGCACGTTCCCCTTACGCACCGTGCGGAGGGTTTCCTGCAGTCTCTCGAAAACTTCGGCCCGGCCGAAGAGAGGCGACTCCTCCCCAGTGCCGCTGTGATAAAGGCCCGCCGTCATGGTTGCAAGTCTATCCGTGCGGGCTCCGCTGCCGCGCCGCCGGGCTTCCCTCACACCGACATCAGCCCAGGTCCCCGCCGGCCACCGGGAGAATGCTACCCGTGACATAGGACGCCTCGTCGGAGGCGAGAAACACGATCGGAGCGGCCTGCTCATCGAGGGTGCCATAGCGCTTCATGAAGGAGGACTGGACCGTCTGGTCCACGATCGTCTGATACCACGCCTTCTCGGTGGGAGAATCCGCCCCCGGCCCGCGCTTGACCTTTCTTGGCGGAGCATCAGTGCCGCCGGGGGCGGTAGCGACCACGCGGACGCCGCGTTCCCCAACCTCCATGGCCAAAGACTGCGTCAGCGCGTTGACACCCCCCTTCGCAGCGGCGTACGGGACTCGGTTCATTCCGCGGGTGGCCACGGAGGAGACGTTGACAATGGTGCCGGAGCCCTGATCCAGCATGGTCGGCAGCACTGCACGGCACGACCAGAGGGTCGGGAAGAGCGAGCGGCGAATTTCCCTCTCGATTTGTTCCTCGTCGTATTCCTCGTAAGGGCGGGCCCAAATGGTGCCGCCCACGTTGTTGACGAGCACATCCACGCGCCCATAAGCGGCCAGTGCGCCGTCTACCGCCTGCTGTGCTCCGGTGAACGTTTCCAGGTCAGCGGTCACCGAAGTGGCGGTCCCCCCCGAGCCGGACCTCTGCGCCTCGTCCTGAATCCCGCGGGCAACCTCGTGCACAAGTTCGGCCTGGTCCACGAGGACGACCGAACCCCCCTCGGCCCCGATCCGCTCCGCTACTTTTTGCCCGATGCCCTGGGCTGAACCCGTCACTATCGCCACCTTTCCGGCGAAGCGGCCCGGTGTGACGAACGGCCCGGTGGTCGGCGCCGCCATCAAGAACCAGCCTCCACGGCGTCGATCGCCCCGGACATGGTTTCCTTGGCGTCACGGGTGTGAGCCATGATGACCTGACGTGCGCCCTCCTTATCACGGCGCTCGAACGCTTCCACGACGTCGAGGTGGTCCTGTGAGACGCGCGCAAAAATTTCAGTACCTTTCTCGAAAGTTGCCGCCATCTGGGCATGGACATCGAGCCGTCGGTAGGACTCCAGGAGCATGGGGTTGCTGCAGATCAAGAAGAGGTACTCGTGGAACGCCTCGTTGGTCTGCACGTACTCTTCGGGGTCCTGAACGGTGCCTGCCTCCACGGAGCGGGTGGTGGCCTCCGCGAGCCGGCGGAACTGCTGGAGTTGCTCATCACTGAGGCGACCGAGCATCAGCTCGGTAACTGCGAGCTCCAGGCCCATACGGGCTTCCAGATGCGCGAAGCTGTCTTCCTTGCCGAAATCCAGCCGACCGGTCTCCATGGAGGAGATGGCCCGTGAGCGGGAGATCTTGTCGCCCTCGGTCTCGATCTGCTGCACGGGGACCGGGGCGCCCGTCTCGGCGTCACCCCCGGTGGTCTCCTTGGGGGCGAAACGCTCGAAGTAGAAGTTGGCCGGTTGAATACCCTCAGTGTCCAGCCACGTTGAGACAGCGTTGACCATGGGAGGCGGCCCGCACAGGTAGATGTCGACCTCGCCGTCGTTGATGTGGGAGGGCTCGATGATCTGGGTAACGTAGCCGGTGTGCGGGGCGGAGGTGCCCGGCTCGGACGCGATGTAGTCCCACGTGAAGTTCGGCAGCTTGGCTTCGTAGGCACGAAGCCAATCCAGCCCGACGATGTCCGCCTCACGGGCGACGCCGTAAATCAGATGGACCGGAGTGGCCGGCGGGTTCCCGGAAAGTTTCTCCAGGATTGACAGGAGCGGGGCCAGGCCGGTGCCGCCGGCTAGCAGGAGCAGGGGGCGCTTCGGCTCGCGCAGGAAGAACGATCCGTAGGGACCAGTGAAGTCAAGGACGTCACCCACGGCCGCCCGGTCGCGAAGGTACTCGGACATGGCGCCCTGCGGGGTTATGCGCACCATGAACGAGGCATGGTCAGAATCAGGGCCGCTGCTAAAGGAGTAGGAACGCTCGGCGTCCGTTCCCGGCACCTTGAGGTTGACATACTGGCCAGGCAGAAACGCCAGGTCCTCCCGGGTCTGCACCTCCAGCGTGAAGGAGATGGTGGATTCCGAGTGCTTGTTGAGCTCTCTAATGGTGGACGTGAACGTGGCGGCGGAAGTCTTGGCGGATTCCGAGGTGGCCGGAATCTGAATGGTCAGGTCAGACTCGGGGACAGCCTGGCAGGTGAGCATGTATCCCTTCTCGAGTTCCGCCTCGGTCATGGCGTCGTCGATGAAGTCTCCCGGATCGAAGGAGCCGGAGTCACAGAACGCCTTGCACGTGCCGCACGCCCCGTCCCGGCAGTCCGAGGGTATGTTGATGCGCGCCTTGTAGGCAGCATCCATGACGGTCTCGTAGTCGCCGACCTTGATGACCTTGGTGACGCCATCCTCGAAGCTAAGGGCTACCTGGTGGCCCATGATTTCCTCCTGGCTGGGGTCGCGTCCTCGCGACCCCAAAAGTAAGTGCGGTGTGCTCGAGTGAGCAGTATTGTCGGAAAAGACCGCGGAACGCGCCCGCCGGGGCGGGCGCGTTCTGCGAGTCCGTCAGATCATGTAGACATCCACCACGTGGTGGATGTAGTCGTTCTTCAGGATGACCTTCTTTTTGAGGATCACCGGCGCATCGCCTGAGAGATCAATCGTGTAGAAGCTCGTGCCGAAGTATGTGTCAGTCGTGTCGTAGCGGAAGTACAGGGTGAACCAGTTGAAGCGAACCTTCACCTGATCGCCGTCGTGCTCCACGACTTCGATGTCCGTGATGTTATGCCCGGTGCGGGGCTCGGGCAGCGACGTGGCCGAGGACCGGTCGGTCTTGATGCGGAACACGCGGTCCTCGATGCCGCCGCGGTTGTCGTAGTAGATCAGCGAAATCTCGTTCTGGGGGTCCTCGGTGAGACGGCCGTCGACGTCCCACGCCGGCATCCAGTATTCGGAGTCCGGGTGGTAGCACTCAAGCCACTCGTCGAACTGGCGTTCATCCAGCAAGCGGGCTTCCCTGTAGAGGAATGCCCGGACGGTCTCCAGGGTCGCGATCTCCTCGGCGGTCTTCAACGCCGTCAGGGGGTTCAGCAGGTTGGCCATAATGTTCAGCACGCTCTCTCTTGGATTCGAAGTGGTCTCGGTCAGGCGGTGACGGGAACGGATTCCAGGGAGGAGCGTTCCTTCTCCGCGAGAGCCTTGTCCATGACTTCCTTCCAGTACCCGTGTTGGATCGGGTAGAGCCCCTCGTCCTCAGTGCGCACGCCTGAGGCGATCACCCGGGTCATGCCAAGCGCCTGAGCCTGCTCGTCCGGGCCGGAGATCTCGTGGGTGGAGCCGCGCGTCATATCGTTCCACGGGGCCGTGGTCGCCCAGTAGGTCTTGTTGCACGAGCGGAATTCCTCAAGGTCATCGGGCGTGGCCATGCCGGTCGCGTTGAAGAAGTCCTCGTACTGGCGGATGCGCTTGGAGCGGTTTTCCTGCGACTCACCCTTCGGGGCGATGCAGTAGATCGTGACCTCCGTCTGGTCCGCGGAGATAGGGCGGAAGTGGCGGATTTGCGAGGAGAACTGGTCCATGATGTAGACGTTGGGGTACAGGCACAGGTTGCGCGAGATGTTGATCATGAAGTTGGCCATTTCTTCGCCGTATTTCTCCACGAGCTCGGTCCGGCGGTCCCACAGCGGACGGTCCTGCGGGTTGGTCCACTCCTGCCACAGCAGGAGGTGTCCGTGGTCATAGGAATAGAAGCCTCCCTTGACCTTGCCCCATTTGCCGGCGTCCATGGCCTTGGTCTTGTTGGCGGAGTCACCGGAGTTCCGGCGGGCCGTAGTTGCCGCATAGTTCCAGTGCACGGCGGTGACGTGGTAGCCGTCGGCCCCGTTCTCAGCCTGGACCTTCCAGTTGCCGTCATAGGTGTAGGTCGAAGACCCGCGCAGAACCTCAAGCCCTTCGGGGGACTGGTCCACGATCGAATCGATCACCTTGGTGGCGTCACCCAAATGCTCTTCCAGCGGGAGGACGTCCGCGCTCAGGGAGCCGAACAGGAAGCCGCGGTAGGAATCGAAACGGGCGACCTTGGTGAGGTCGTGCGAGCCTTCCTTGTTAAAGGTCTCCGGATATCCGGCGTTGCGCGAGTCCTTGACTTTCAGAAGCTCCCCGGAGTTCTTGAACGTCCAGCCGTGGAACGGGCACGTAAAAGTGGTTCGGTTATCGGTCTTGCGACGGCACAGCATCGCACCGCGGTGCGAGCAGGCGTTGACGAGGCAATTGATCTTCTCTTCCTTGTCCCGCGTGATAACAACGGGAGTGCGGCCGATATAGGTGGTGAAGTAGTCGCCGACATTGGGGACCTGGGATTCGTGGGCGAGATAGACCCAGTTGCCTTCGAAGATGTGTTTCATCTCGAGCTCGAATATGTCCTGATCGGTGAAGATCTCGCGCTTGGCACGGATGACGCCATTTTCACGATCATCAATCACGGCGTCGGCAAGGACTTCGCGGACATGGTTCAGGTTCTCGGTCATGACCTGCTCCTTCGTTGGAGAGTGTGCTGGTACGGCTTGGTCGGGCGGTCCGGGAACCAGGCTCCAGCCCAAGCGGCAGAGGGTATACGTGCCATTCTCTATCCCCGTGAGCGTCCTCACATCAGGCAAAACCCCAGTAACGACCAAGGGTTCACTTATAAGCGCCAGGGACATGAAACGAAGGATTACATCGAGACGCAGCGCCCAATGGAGTGCCGGAGTGGAGTTAGGTTTCAGGAGACGGCCAACCAGACCCATGACAAGCCGCCTCCCAAGTCCTGCCGCCGGGCATACTGCCCACCGCCGTCGCCCTGCGGTCAGGGCGGCGCCCGATCATCGCCGTCGGACGCTCACTCCTCCGCCGGGAACGGTGGTCTGAAAGGGACATCGGAACGAGCCTGCGGTAGCCAACGTTCTGTAGCCGGTTGTGCCTGCTGGCAGCAGCAGAAACGCCCTCCCGGCGCTAACGGGCGGGCGCTTCCCGCTTCCCGACCGCCGCAGCCTTGCCGCCCCAGGGGTCCGAGGCCGTTTCGAACCGACCGGCGGATTCGCCTCGGGCCGCAATCCCGGTTAGAGTGAACGTGCGTAGGGGAGTATTCCGAAGCGCTGTATCCGTCAACACGTCAGGCACCGTTGCCTGGCCGGGTGCAGCGGCCAGCCGGACGGCGGGCGGAGAGACTTATGAGGCTCGCTGCTACCCACCTTACGAAAGCAGGAACACCTTGACTGTTTCTCCCCTGATCTGGGGCATCACCATTGTGGCCATTCTGGCCCTCCTGGCCTTTGACTACTTCTTCCATATCCGCAAGGCCCACGTCCCCACGCTGAAGGAAGCGGCCTTCTGGTCCGCCCTCTATGTGGGCATCGCCGTCATCTTCGGCATTCTCCTTCTGATCTTCGGCGGCCCGGTTATGGGCTCGGAGTATTTCGCCGGGTACATCACCGAGAAGGCGCTTTCGGTGGACAACCTGTTTGTCTTCCTGATCATCATCGCCAGCTTCCGCGTTCCACGCGAGGACCAGCAAAAGGTGCTGCTCTTCGGCATTGTGTTCGCGCTTATTGCCCGCACCGGCTTTATTTTCCTCGGCGCGGCACTGATCAATTCCTTCGCCTGGATCTTCTACGCCTTCGGTTTGATCCTGCTGATCACGGCCGGCAACCTGCTCAAGCCCGAACCCGACGGCGACGACACGGCTGACAACTTCATCATCCGTCTGGCCCGCAGGATCTTCCACACCACCGAGCATTACGACGGCGACAAGCTGTTCACCATGCAGAACGGCAAAAAGGTCCTGACCCCGATGCTGCTGGTCATGGTGGCCATCGGCGGTACCGACATCCTGTTCGCGCTTGACTCGATCCCGGCCATCTTCGGCCTGACCCAGAACGTCTACATCGTCTTCACCGCCACGGCATTCTCGCTGATGGGCCTGCGCCAGTTGTACTTCCTGATCGACGGCCTGCTGGACCGGCTGATCTACCTGGCCTACGGGCTGGCGGCCATCCTGGCCTTTATCGGCGTCAAGCTGATCCTGCACGCCCTCCATGAGAACAACCTGCCGTTCGTCAACGGCGGCCAGGCGGTCCCGGTCGTGGAGATCAGCACGGGCCTGTCCCTGACAGTCATCATTGGCGCCCTGGTCATTACCGTCGTGGCATCGCTGCTGAGCAAGGCAGGCAAGGCACAGACCGCGATCAACAATGCCCGCCGGCACGCCGTCAGCTACCTTGACCTGGAATACACCGCGGACCCCGCCGAGCGCGAGCGGATTTACAACGCCCTGCTGGAGGAAGAACGGCAGATCGAACAGATGGAGCCGAAGTACCGGAACAAGGCCAAGGACGTGGACACGATCCGCGCCGAGGTGGCCGAGGCGCACCGCCAGCACGAGCAGTATCTGGCCCGCTAGCCGGCAGCACTCCGGATCGAATCCCATCCCGGGAATGATCCAGGAGTCCGGAAATTAGTCGCCGGTGCAGGGGCGGAGACCGCCCCTGCACCGGCCTTTCCGTGTGTCGGTGGAGCCCTCCGGTCCCGTCAAGCAGAACCGGCGGCAGCGACCCAGCGGCGCTCCCCTCAAGGATGCCGGTCAAACGCTTCGAGGAGTCTCCTCACGGAGCCACCGAGGTTCCATTCTGTCGCGAGGCGCTCAAGGTCTGCGCGCGCGTCGCCGACAATAGGGTGAAGTTGCGCGCCCGCCTCCTCGAGCGTCGGCAGCTCGAGGTCGCGCACGATCCGCACGACAGTGGGCGCCACTGACAGGTAGTCCTCCGCCGCGGCGAGCTTTGTCCGCACGGATGCGGACAGCGCGCTGCCGGCGTCCGCCGCCGCGGCGAGCAGCCCGTCGAGCGTGCCGTACTCCCCCAGCAGCGACGCCGCGGTTTTCTCCCCGATGCCGGCGACGCCCGGCAGGCCGTCGGAGGCATCGCCGCGCAGGGTCGCGTAGTCGGCATACTGCTCGGGCAGCACCCGGTACTTGCCGACGACGACGGCGTCGGTCAGGACTTCGAGGTTTCTCATGCCGCGCGCCGTGTAGATCACCCGCACCTGGCGGGCGTCGTCGACGACCTGGAATAGATCGCGGTCGCCCGTCACGACGTCGACGGGAAGCTCGGCGTGGCTGGCATACGTGCCAACGACGTCGTCGGCCTCATGTTCCACGGCCCCCACGACGGCGATGCCCGCGAGTTCGAGCACCCGGCGGATCATCGGAATCTGTACCACGAGCGCCTCCGGCACAACTTCGACGTCGGGGGCACCCGCAACCTCCGCAGCGACCCGATGGGACTTGTACGTTGGCATGAGATCCACCCGCCACTGCGGACGCCAGTCGTCATCCCAGCACGCGACGAGGTGGGTGGCGTCGTAGTCAGTCGTGAGGCGGGCGATCATGTCGAGGAGGCCGCGAACGGCGTTCACGGGCGTCCCGTCGGCGCGACGGATCGTGTCGGGAAGGCCGTAGAAGGCACGGAAGTACAGCGACGCGGTGTCGAGCAGCATCAGGCGGGGCATAAACGATCCTGACACGGATGCCCGCGCCCGCGGTGGACCTTCGCGGTTTGTGTCGTCACTGATTGGTCAGGGCCGGCGAAGCAGCCCCGATCGCACGCGGATTCTGAATCCTCAGGCGGCCGGCATCACGGTCACGGGCGCCTCCGAACCGGAGGGCGCCTCCCCCGGGGCAGGCTCGATTGCCGGGTCCACGGGGCCCCGCGGGACCGGAAGGTCCCCAGGACTGGGCGGGACCGGCGGATCGGGCGGCACCGGCGGGTCAGGCGGGACCGGCGGGTCAGGCGGGACCGGCGGATCAGGCGGGACCGGCGGGTCAGACGGGACCGGCGGGTCAGGCGGGACCGGCGGATCGGGCGGCACCGGCGGGTCAGGCGGCACCGGCGGGTCAGGCGGGACCGGCGGATCAGGCGGGACCGGCGGATCAGGCGGCACCGGCGGATCAGGCGGCACCGGCGGATCAGGCGGCACCGGCGGATCAGGCGGCACCGGCGGCAACGGGTCCCTTGGATCCGGCGGGATCCGGGGATCTCTTGGATCAGGCGGCGGTTTGGTCACCGGGGCCTCGTTGTCGCCTCCAGTGACGTTGCGTTTGCCGGCGTCCGTTAACGGAACTGCCCAGACCGGAGGGTGGTCCGCTGGGGTGCCGTGGCCTGGTTCGAATCTCAATGCGGGGAGGTCATCGAGCCGGTCCAATTGGGCGACTGGCAGGAGCGTCCAATTGAGGGGATTCGTGTGTATCCCCTTGACGATTGTTTCGAAATGCAGGTGGCATCCCGTGGACGACCCGGTCGTGCCGACACGCGCCACGACCTCACCGACCTTCACAGACTGGCCCTGTTTGACGGCGCTGGATTCTACATGGTTGTAAGTTGTGACGATCCCGTTGCCATGATCGATTTCCACACGATTACCGCCGCCCCAGGCATGCCATCCAACTGCCCGGGCCACGCCTGCGTCGGCGGAGTAGACACGGGTGCCGCACGGCGCCCCGAAGTCCTGCCCCCAGTGAAATTCCCCAGCAGCGCCACTGAGTGGATTCATTCGGAGTCCAAAGTGCGACGTCGGATTTAGAACTTCCAGCGGCGCAAGCAGGGCCCCTGCGAAGGGGCGCACGAGTTCATGCGAGGCCACGGTCATTTTTCGGGTACCGTCCGCTGCGATGGTCTCAACGATGACCCGGTCAAAAGAGAGCAGACCAGCAGGGTCCGCGACCACGGGAGGAGATTCTCCTGGCGTCAGGGGCCGGGTCCCTGGGTTACCGGTCGGCTCCGCGGACTTTGCCGTGACGGCTAGCCGCTGGGCAGAAACCGTCGCAGCTGCGGGGGTCGGTGGGGGAACCGGAGGCCACGACGCCCGGAAATCCAGGACCACCAGCAGAACTAAGGCCAGGAATGCAACCGACGACGGCCGTCGGGGCAAACACCCCAGCGGCAGGTCGAAGAACCCTCTTTCTTGGCGTTTGGACACAAGCTGTCTCACCCGGACCCTGCTACTGTCGTTGAATTAAATCTTCGAGGCCCATGCTGTGAAAAGGACGCCCAAAGGGGCAGGTGGAGGGGCACTGCGGGCAAACAGGCGGGGTATGGGCGCGGAGTGGACGGACACCCGGGGCTAGGTTGCCGCGGCGGCCCCCTCATCGTTAGGGCAGCGAACCGTGGACATCGGCGCGTTTCGTGCGGGCCCATGCCAATGGCCGGCGGTCCCCCGGTCTGGCGCCAATCGTGGACGGCGATGAGAACTTCGGCGACCGATAATGCTGCTCCGATTATTGCGGCGGTTGTCCCCTCGTCCCGTGCGGCGGCCTCATCCCGGACCTGAAGCGACCGGACCCCCTGTATCAGGAGCTCGATGAACGGCGGAATCTCTCGGCCGGGATGGAGCACCTCGAAATTCTCCGGGTGAGGAACCTCCATGGAAGCGCAAACCTTGCCTGATGACGCGAGGAGCGGGCGTCGGATAAAATCAGGGTCCCACGGTCCACCAACCCGATGCCCCGACGCTTCGGCCTGACCGATAAATCGCCGGGCTGAGCAGAGAGGCCAGCCATGGACTTCGTCCCGGCCAACGAGCACCCGCTGGATCCCTTTCCCCATTACGAGCGAATGCGGGATGCCGCGCCCGTCTATCACGATGAATCATCTGGCAGTTGGCATGTTTTCCGTTATGACGACGTACAGCGGGTGCTGTCCGAACATGCCAGGTTCTCCTCACGGATGGGCGGCGACGACCCCTCCGAGACAGGCCGGCTGTTCGCCGAGAGCCTGATCACCACCGACCCGCCCCGGCACCGGAAATTACGCTCCCTGGTGACCCAAGCGTTCACACCAAAGGCTGTGGACGCTCTGGCTCCCCGGATCGCAGCGCTCACGGGCGAGCTGCTGGAGGGGATCGCGTCCTTCGGAACAGCGGACCTGATCAGGGAGCTTGCCTACCCGCTGCCGGTCATCGTCATCTCGGAACTGATGGGCATACCTGCGGAGGACCGTGACCGCTTCAAGCAGTGGTCCGACGTCATCGTCAGCCAGACGCGGGCCGGTTCCGCGAACGAGGACCACCACGCCACCAACGCGGAGATGACCGAGTACTTCCTGAACCTGATTGACCAGCGTCGGAGCAAGCCCGGCCATGATTTGATCAGCAATCTGCTCTCCGCCGAGATTGACGGGCAGAAACTGAGCGTGGTCGAGCTCCTGGGCTTCTGCAGCCTGCTGCTCGTCGCCGGCAATGAAACAACCACCAATCTCATCGGCAACGCGGTTCTCTGCTTCGCTGAACTTCCCGGCACCATCGACCGGTTGCTCAAAGAGCCGTCACTGCTCCCGCAGGCCATCGAAGAAGTACTCCGCTTTCGGTCACCCGTTCAGTCCATGTACCGGGTGGCGGTTGAGGACACGACGCTCAGCGACGTTCCGATACCGGCCGGCGCGCCGCTGGTGGCCTGGATCGGCTCCGCGAACCGCGACGAGCGGCAATTCAAGCGTCCTGCCCAGTTCGACATCGAGCGTGATCAGATCCGGCATCTGGCGTTCGGCCACGGCATTCACTTCTGCCTCGGCGCCCCGCTGGCACGACTTGAAGCACGGATCGCGCTGGGGGCACTCCTGTCCCGGCTGCCTGGACTGACCGTCGCCCCGGAATCCAGCCTCGAACGGATGGACAGCACGATTGTCTACGGCCTGAAGTCGCTCCCGACCAGCTGGCACGTCCGGCAGCCCTCATGAACCCGGCAACGCCCCGGCTGCTGTTGGACGCATCCGTGTAAGACTTGGCGCATGGACTTGGAGGTGTCGCCGGCGCTCACGATTCCCGCGTCGGAACTGCGCTGGAGGTTCTCGCGTTCCTCCGGGCCCGGCGGTCAGCACGTGAACACCTCGGACAGCCGTGCCGAGCTCTCCTGGAACGTCGCCGCGTCGGCTGTGCTCTCCGACGAACAGCGGACGATGTTAATCACCCGGCTCGCACGCCGCCTCATCTCCGGAGTGATCACCGTGACCGCCTCCGAGCGTCGTTCCCAGCTCCGCAACCGCGAGCTCGCCTTGGACAAACTCGCCGAACTCATCACCGGGGGCTTGGCCCCGGATGCGCCCAACCGCCGCCCGACAAAGCCCACGCGGGGATCGGACCGGCGGCGGTTGGCCACCAAGCAACAGCGCTCAGCAACCAAACGGCAGCGGCAGCGGCCGGCCGCCGAGTAGTTCAGCCCTTCGTTGCGGTGACGTTTTCGAGGACGACGGCGAGGCCCTGGCCGACGCCGATGCAGATCGCGGCGACGCCCCAGCGCTGCCCGGAGGCCTGCAGGGACCGGGCCAGGGTGCCGAGGATCCGGCCGCCGGAGGCGCCGAGGGGGTGGCCCATCGCGATGGCCCCGCGCGCGCACGGCGGGCGGTTCGACGAGTCCAACGCTGCCGAAGGATTCAGTTTTGCGGAGCGTGCTGTCGGCACCAACGGGCTTGGCACCCCCTCGAGAGACGCCAGGCCGTGTCTGTCAGGGGAGCCGAGCATTTCAACGAGGCACTCGCAACCCTGGCCTGCGCCGGGGCACCCATCATGCATCCCGTCACGCGCCGGGTGATCGGATCCATTTCCTTCGCGTGCGACACCGGCCTGGACAATCCGCTCATGCTGGCCATGTCCCGGGAAGCCAGCAGCCAGATTGAACGTCGCTTGCTCGATCTGGGCAGCGCCACGGGACTCGCCCTCGGGATGTCGAAACTGCGGCTGAGCTCCTCGAAGGGCCCCGTGATCATGCTGGACGCCCAGGCTGTGATGACCAACGTCTCCGGGCTGGCCGTCATGAGCAGCGAACTGCACACCACCCTGTGGGAACAACCCCGGGGTCTGGAATGGACCGACGCCAAACAAACGACCGAAATCCCGTCCCTTAACGTGGATGCCACGGTCCAGCGGCTTGACGATTCCGGCGGGAGTTCTGCCTTCGCCCTGGAGCTCTCCCGAATTCCGGATGCCCCGGGCGTTCCGCCGAAAGCCGAGGCCGGGGCGCCCGACAGCGATTCGCCGGGCGTGGGGGCAATGTTTCCGCACGTCATGCGGAGTGCTTTTGGCCGGGCAGGTCAGGGACCGGGGACGATCGCCGTCTGCGGTCAGGGCGGCTCGGGCAAGCTCCACCACACGCTCGCCTGGCTCAACGGGCAGGACTCCGGTCCCAATCCGCTGATCCTCGACGCCTGCCCGCTTCCCGGCGATAAGGAGGCCACGTGGTTCTCCGCTTCCCGCGAGGCCATCGCAGAAGGCCGAACCGTTGTCCTGCGGCACCTTGAGGACCTTCCCCGCAGCGAGCTGAACAGACTCAAGGCCCTGGACGCGGAGGTTCGCCAGCAGCCGGCCGGGCTGCCGGCGGGCGGCCGGCCGAACGGCACAACACCGAACGGCACAACACGGAACCACGACGCGGCCACGCGGTCACCTGCCCGGCTGGTGCTCACCATGAACCCCGAGGCCTGCCCGGACTTTGTCGCCGACGCGGTCGCCCAAATCGCCGCCCGCGTGACTGTGCCTTCGCTGTCCGAGTCCAAGGAACGGATCCCTTTGCTGGCGGCACTGTTTCTGGACGCGGCCGCGCCCGCAGAGAGATCCACGCTCTCGGCCGTGGCACTTCAGGGACTCATGCGCTGGCGCTGGCCAGGAAACGTCGCCGAACTGCGAGCCACCCTCGAGTCACTCGGGCGGGCGCATCCCGGACGCGTGCTGCAGGCCAATGACCTCCCGGAACATCTCAGGAACACGGGCAGGCGCCAACTGTCCAAACTCGAGTCCCTTGAGCGCGACGCGATCGTGGCCGCCCTCGAACAAAGAGAACAGATGGATGGAACTTAACGCGGCACTGCCGTACGGCCGATCCGCGACCCCGGCGGAAATCGCCAGCGCAGTAGTGTTCCTGGCATCCCCGAGGTCGGGATATACCAACGGAACTATCCTGACCATCGACGGCGCCCCGGCCTCCTGACAGAACGACCCCCGACAATCCCGCTGGGCCACACCCGGATTGCCTACGTGGCCGGTCCCGTTACCTCCCAGTCCAGCACACGGCGCTGGTCCGCCCCGTCGGAGGCGGCAGAGGAGCGCGGCGTGGAAGTCCGCAGTTTGGAACCGCTCCCGCCTGACACGTAGGGCCCAAGACACAGTCCGGCGCGGCAACCGCGGGCGCCGCCGTGCCCAGCGGAATGACCGCCTGCATTGTGTGCTGCTGGCACAGCTGAACCCGCTGGCGGGCGGCGGCACCGGCAGCCGGTCCGTGATGCCCACCCACCCACCGCCCTCAACCGGGCCGGCACCGCGTTAGTCGGGCGGGGCCTCGCAACTCCGTGGTGGCAGGTTCGCACCTTGTGCGCCCATCACTTTAACTGGCCCGCCATCCGGCTTAGGCAATGGGTGGACCCTTAGGTTGCAATGAGCCGCCGAGAGTCCACCGTCGCGGAACCTTCAATGGCAGACCGCGCTCGCAGAAGGAAAGGGAATGTCTGGTGATGGCGCTTAGCGGCGGGCCACCGCCTGGGCTCCGACCTCCGCGGTGAGGAAGTCGCGTACGTCGTCGAGCTCTTGCGCGTTGATGCTGTGTCCCAGTCCCGGATACACCCGCTTAATCAGCGAAGTGTGCTGCGGAAGGAACTCGCTGCTGCGGGTGATCGCCACGGGGGCGATGACATTGTCTTCGGCGCCGCGGCCCCAGAACAGGGGCGGGCGGCTGCCGCGCAGTGTCTCGTCGCCCGACTGAAGTGCGCCCAGCACGAACCCGCCCAGTACGACGGGGGCCAGGACCCGTTCGGGCCGCGAGCGCAGCAGCTGGCTGGCCATGAGCCCTCCCTGCGAGAACCCGATGGGAACGACGCGGGAGGCGGGGTCCAGGTTTTCATCGACCCAGGCCCAGATGGCATCCGTCGCAGCCTCCACCGGCCCGGCGTCGGGAATCCCTGGCGTGGTAATCGAGAACCATGCCGCCCCGCCGTTGCCGAGCTCAATCGGTGCCCGCAGGGACGCCCAGGGCAGGTTCAGCCCCAGCGCCGGCGCCAGCGAGCCCAGGTCGTGCTCATTGGAGCCGAAGCCATGCAGGAAAAGTGCGACGGCATCGTGAACGACGTCGGTGGTCCACTCGTGCGAGCGCACGTCGCGCAGTGAGGTGTTCATTCGAAGTATCAGCTCCCAGGTTTGTTCAATTACTTGCAGCTTCAACTATATATCCCCATCCGCTCTTCATCGTCACATCCTGATCGTCTCGCTTTCCTGATGCACACCCGGCGGGGCCGGGAGCACAATGGGGGCATGAGCGATCCCGATGACTTTCTGGCCTGGATCAAGACCGCGCTGTACGAAGCGGAGCTGGCGCTGCACAACGGAGACTCTGCACCCCGCCGGGCGCTCTGGTCCGATAACGAACCCGTGAGCGTCCTTGGTGCATGGAGCAACGCGTTCGGGCAGCATGAACTGGATGAGCTGTTTACCCGGCTCGCGGAGAGTTTCTCCGACTGCACGTCCTATGCTTTCGAACTGCTGGCTTACGCCGTGGTGGGCGACGCGGCCTACACGGCCGGATTAGAACACATTTCGACCTCTGTCAGCGGTGAGCCGCGCACCTTCACCCTGCGGGCCACCCAGGTGTACCGAAGGGAAGACGGCGAATGGAAAGTTGCCCATCGGCATGGGGACACCCTCAGTGGGGATCAGTAGATAGTCTTTAGAGACGATCACTTTCCACCGGACATCACGCGAGGTGTGCCCCATGACCGCGACGCCACCCCCGCCAGGCACCGTCCTTCTTGCCGGTGCCACCGGCGATCTCGGCGGACGGATCCTGCAGAATTTGGTCACCCTGGGGGCCACCGTTCGAGTCCTGGCACGACCGGGGACCAGCACGGCACGGATCTCACAGCTCCGCGCCCAGGGGGCCGAGGTGACCCAGACCGGTTACGACGATCCGGACGGCCTCCGCACAGCCTGCACCGACGTCGACTGCGTCGTCTCCGCGATCAACGGCCTCGACAGCGCAATCATCGGTGCCCAATCGCGCCTGCTGGAGGCCGCCGCGGACGCGGGGGTGCCGCGTTTCATCCCGTCCGATTTCTCCGTTGACTACCGTGGCATCCGGCCCCGAAGCAATCGGAACCTCCAGCTCCGCAGGGACTTCGCGCAGAGACTGGACGCGACCCGAAATCCAGGCCACCTCGATCCTCAACGGCGCCTTTACCGACATGCTCACCGGACAGGCACCACTGATCCTGCACTCCCGGCACCGCGTGCTGTTCTGGTCCGATCCAGACCAGGTGCTCGACTTCACCACCAAAGACGACACTGCCACCTACACCGCAGCGGCCGCCCTCGATGAGCGGGCGCCCCGCGTCCTCCAGATCGCCGGGGACCAGGTCACGGCACGAACCCTGGCAGGCACGATGACCGAGCTGACCGGGACGCATTTCCGGCTGCTTTACGCGGGCAGCGTCGGATCCCTGGCCGCTACGAGCCGGGCGGTGAAGGCCCTTACGGCGGCCTCTGACGATCCGTTCCCACCGTGGCAGGGCATGCAGTATTTCGCCAGCATGTTCAGCGGCGATGCGATCCTGCGGTACACCACCAATCACCGGTACGGCAGCCGGAAGTGGACGACCGCCCGCGACGTCCTGACGAGGTACCGGCAGCAGAGCTGACCCGGGGGCCGCTCTGGCCGGGAGATCCGTTCGTTGCTAGCGTGGCGGAATGAGCCCGTCAAAGACACCGGCCGAGATCCTCAACATCGCCGGAACCGAGGTCCGCATCTCGAGTCCGGACAAGGTGGTGTTCCCCGAGCCGGGGCTCACGAAGCTCGACCTGGTTCACTACTACCTCGCCGTCGCCGACGGTGCGCTCCGGGGCGCCGGCGGACGGCCCATGGTGCTCAAGCGCTTCCCGAAGGGGATCGGCGCTGAGCCGTTCTTTCAGAAGCGGGTGCCGGACAACCACCCGGACTTCATCGACACGACGACGCTGCACTACGCGTCGGGGACATCAGCCGAAGAGGCCGTCATCCGGGATGCTGCGGGCTTGGCCTGGGTCGTGAATCTTGGCTGCCTGGACCTCAACCCGCACCCCGTGCGCGCCGAGGACCTCGAGCACCCCGACGAACTCCGGGTTGACCTCGACCCGATGCCCGGCGTCGACTGGAAGCAGATTGTCGACGTCGCCTATGTCGCGCAGGAGGTGCTCGACGACGTGAGGCTGATGGGGTGGCCGAAGACTAGCGGGTCACGGGGACTGCACATCCTGGTGCGCATAGCGCCCGAGTGGTCATACCGCGACGTGAGGCTTGCCGCCGAGACCCTCGCCCGCGAGGTGGAAAACCGCGCTCCGGGTCTCGCCACCGCGCGGTGGTGGAAGGAGGAGCGCGGCGAGAGTGTGTTCGTCGACTTCAACCAGAACGCAAAGGACCGCACCGTGGCGTCGGCGTACTCGATCCGGCCCCTGCCCGACGCCCGGGTCTCGACGCCGCTCACCTGGGACGAGGTTACCTCCACCCGGCCGGAGCAATTTACGGTGCCCACGGTGCTCGAGCGCTTCGCAGCAGTGGGCGACCCCCACGCCGGCATCGACGACGCGGCCGGGTCTCTCGACGGGCTCCTCGGCCTGGCTGCAGAGCTGGGCCCAGCTGAGAAGCCGCCGCGCGGCGGCGGCGGCTCGGGCCGCCGGCAGTCGGTGATGCCGCTGATCGAAGTGGCCCGTACCAGGACCAAGGATGAGGCCCTCACGGCGCTGGAGGAATGGAAGTCGCGGCATGCGGACCTGGTCCCGGCCCTGCATCCTGCCGATGTCCTTGTTGACGGAATGCGCGGCTCGAGTTCGCTCTGGTACCGGGTGCGGGTGAACCTGCAGCACGTCCCCGAAAACGAGCGGCCGCCACAGGAGCTCATCGCTGACTACGACCCTTGGGCGGGCAAAGAGTGGCCCGGGCGGCCCGGGTCCTGACACCACCGGATTCGGAGTGGCCCGGTCCCCCGGCCGGCGACGTCTTCGCCGCAGCGTCCGTCGCCTTACCCGTGGGCCTGCGCCGTCATCTGCCCCGCCGCACCCGCAAGCGTCCGCCTAAGTGCAACACCAGATCCATGCCTCTGCGGCGACTTTCCACGGCACGGTTATGCTGCCGGATGGCCCTGCTCCAATGAACTGGAAGTCGACGACGATCGGCTCACCACGGCGTTCCGCCAACCCATTCAATCCGCAGAGCTCGTGAAAACGCCACGTCGGGCGGCCCCAAACAGGAATGCAGGCGGGGCCCGCACTACCCGCTCGAAGTCATTCTCACCGCCGCCGCCGCCGAGATTACGTCCTGCCAACCGCCGTCGACACGCAGGCTATGCAGTTGCGAAAAATGGTCAGGTCAGCCTGTCTCTAGCTGCCACGAAGGCGGCCCGCCAAAAACTCCCCGAATTGGCCTTTCTCCGTGCGTGCGTACGCTGTGCAGCGGCAAGGGTGCTGACTATGTATTCCGTCAGCAGGACGTCGAAATCCGCACCCGGGGGTGGGCGGCTCGGGGCTCGGAACGTCCGCTGATCAGTGTTCGCCCTTGATCACGAAGTAGGAGCCGCGGATAACGCCTGCCAGCTTTGATCTCTGGCGGGCGAACTTGAACCGTGATGCCAGTTCCTCTGGAATCTCCATACCTTCGGCCAGTTTGAATCCGACCGCTCGTTTCCCGCCGTCCTCAATGCTGTACATGACGTTGATCGACAGCCCCGACTCGTAAAACACGTAATCCATCCGCAAACCGTCGACTTCGAAAGCGGTTGCTTCGAGCGGCCGGGAGTCGATGACGATGTCGCGTTCGCCCTTTAGGATCCGGCTGACCCGGTCGACCACCTCCGGAACCTCGCTTGCCGGGCTAACGGTGAAGACGTGGTCGTACTTGTTGCGGTAGTAGCGCCCCTCATTGGCGCGCAAGCCAGCAAGCGCCTCGGTGACCGGAGACGATTCCAGGCCGACCGTCGAAACGGTCTTGAAGTCAACAACGTATGGCATGCGGCCTCCGGATTCGATGTGTTGGACCAACGATATCGCGACGGCGTGCTTCGCCGTCGTGCGCACGCCCGCAGGCTGCCCGGACCGGGCAGAACCGGTGTGCATCCCGCCCGCAAACTCCAGAAGGCGGCGCCATATGCACCGACGTGCCATGACGCGGCTCGGAGCAGGTGGGAGGATGGGCGCATGGAACTGCACATCACTGGCGACCCCGCCGCCGACCAACTGCTCAGCAATGACGCGTTCGCACTTCTCGTCGGCATGCTGCTTGACCAGCAAGTGACCATGGAGTCCGCGTTCGCCGGACCCGAAAAGATCCGGACGCGGCTCGGGTCCATATCCCCCGAAGCAATCGCCGAATATGAACCGGCCGGCTTCGTTGAGATCTTCAAGGAGCGTCCGTCGGTTCATCGCTTCCCCGGCTCCATGGCCAGCCGCGTCCAGGACCTCGCTGCGACCGTACAGCGAGATTGGGATGGGGACGCAACTGCCATCTGGAACCAGGGCGACCCTGACGGCCAGGAAGTCCTGCGCAGGCTGAAGGGATTGCCCGGCTTCGGGGAGCAGAAGGCCAAGATCTTCCTCGCACTACTAGGCAAGCAGTGCGGACTGCAGGCACAAGGCTGGCGTGAGGCTGCTGGCCCCTATGGCCAGGAGAGCGCATTCCTTTCTGTCGCCGACATCGTGGACCCCGAGTCGCTGAAAAAAGTACGCGCCAACAAGCAGGCTGCCAAGGCCGCCATCAAAGCCGCGAAGGCATCCGGGCTCTGAAAAGAATGGGCAGCAGCCGCTTCTGACACGGTCCAGAAATGGGCAAGGCGGGAGCCACCAAGTAGCAACGGCATGGTCCACACCCGGGTGTGTGGCCAATATCCACCATGACGTGTCTTCCGCCCCGGAGGTTCCTGGCCTAAACCGGCCTGATCGGTGCCCGCTACGCGACGGCATTGCTGCCGGATGACGCCCACGCCGGCTGGCACTGGAAATGCGGCTGCGGGGCCAAAACAAGTCCATGGATCCAGAACCGGTCGGAGTCCGCCGAGGCAACCCGCGAAAAGTGGACACTGCACTTCTTTGTATAGGACAGCTCGACGCCACTCAGCGGTCACGGTGCACCAACCAGCCAGCGCCGCTGGCGTGCGTCCCCGGCAACGCACGCCACTCCCAGTCAACGGACTGCCTGCCACCGTATAATCGGAGCATGCCGACCACGCGCCTCAACCGAGGCCTCCATGCCCTGCAGTCCCCCCTCGAGCAGTGCGGGAGCGGTCTGTGAGCGGCGGACTCGTCGCCCTGCTGGATGACGTCGCAGCCCTGGTCCGCATAGCGGCCGCCTCCGTAGACGACGTCGCTGCCGGGGCGGCCAAGGCTGGAGCCAAGGCCGCCGGCGTGGTGATCGATGACGCCGCCGTTACCCCGCAGTACGTTTCGGGGGCGGACCCGTCCCGCGAGCTGCCGATGATCAAGCGGATCTTCTGGGGCTCGCTTCGGAACAAGCTGCTGATTATCCTGCCGGCCCTGCTGCTCGTCAGCGCATTCTCACCAGGAGCCATCCCGTTCATCCTCATGCTGGGCGGCACCTACCTCTGCTACGAGGGAGCCGAGAAGGTCTGGCACAAGTTCCGCGGCGACCACGGGGACGAAGAGGTGCCGGCGGTCGAACGGGGTCCGGAGGCGGAGGCTAAGGTCATCAAGGGCGCCATCACCACCGACTTCATCCTGTCCTGCGAGATCATGGTCATCTCGATGAACGAGGTGGCAGCTGAGTCCTTGTGGGTCCGGGCGCTCATCCTGGTCGTCGTAGCGCTCCTGATCACGGTGCTCGTCTACGGTGCCGTCGCACTCATTGTCAAGATGGACGACATCGGGCTGCACCTGACCTCGAAGGACTCCTCGGGCTCCCAGCGCTTTGGCCAGCTGCTCGTCAACGGGATGCCCGCCGTGCTGGCCGGAATAACCCTCGTCGGGACCATCGCCATGCTTTGGGTTGGTGGTCACATCATGCTGCAGGGAGCATCCGACCTCGGCTGGCACGTGCCCTACGACTTCGTCCATCTCCTCGAAGCCCCCTTCGCCGGGATCCCGGCGGTGGGCGGCTTCCTGGCCTGGCTCGTCAACACCCTGTGCTCCGCCGTCCTCGGCCTCGCTTGGGGCCTCATCGTCATGACGATCTTGCACCCGCTACTCAAAATGTTGCCGTTCGGCAAGGAGAAGAGCGTGCACGAAGAGGGCGACGTCCGCGCCGCACTCGCCGGCTATCGGCCCACGAAACGTAGCGTCGATCCCGCCCCTTAGCTCTTACCCGCCAGGGGAAGAAAAAGGCGGACGATCACCGGACTATTCGGTCCTCCAGCGTGCATGTCCGGGCCGGTTTTGTGGCGGCCCCGGGACATCTTGTCCACGTAGAACCCACCCGGTTGTCTCAAAAGGCCATTCCGACTCAGAAAGTCCCCAACGCGCCCTCGTCGAGACGATCCATGGTGAGACGTCTTCCGAGCGAAGGGAGCCCGGCTTTCTCAGCCACTCGGCGGGTTCAGTTGAGCTCTGGATCGTGTCTCGAAAAACTGTTGTTTACCAAGGCATCATCTGGTGTGAATTACAGTGTTATGTGGCAGCGGTTTCGCAGCGCTGAGTGCACGGAAGTCCTTCCAGGCTTCCCTACCCGTAGCTGGCAAGGGTAGGGAAGACTTCAGGTGCTGAAGGAAGACGTCGAATGGCCGTATCGGGCCTAAAATGCTGATTGACCGCCCCCCACCGGGGAGCAGACCTCGCCGGATGAACCTTCTGGGCGATCCTGTTGTCCCGGAAGCACAGAGCGGGCCTGCCCATCAGCGGAGGAACCCCGCTCCTTCCAACAGCCAAAATCCTACGCCGTCGGCGCAAACCCTCGAGGCAGCCCCAGGCCTGTGGGTTCATGGATTCCGTGGCTTTTCGCCGGGAAACTCGATTCCGAGCCGATCCCTGATGGCGTCGGCGACGGCCATGGTCCGGATGGATTCGGCCACGTAGACGATGTCGACGTCGGAGGCTGCCAGCTCCTCATAGCTACCAAAGGCTCCTGGGACGCCGTGCCGACCGGCAAACTCCTCGGAGCGGTCCAGCGAGCGAGATCCGACCGCGGCAATCACCTGCGAGGTGTGCGCCTGCACGGATTCCGTGAAGCGTTCCGCAATCCAGCCGGGACCCATGATCCCCCAGCGGAGCGGGGGTGCATCGCGGGATTCTGGAACGCGAGACCCAGGGAGCGAGCGTTCCCGGTCATGTTAGTCCGCCTTAGGGTCGATATCGATTCTCACGGGAGGCACAGGCCCTCCGCTTTGTGCTGACATAGTAACAAACCTGGTTCGCGGTGGACCCGTCCGTTGACTGGCTCATTGACCACGCAGGGCTGTACCTGTCGGGACACCATCAATCGGACCGAGCCGGGGAGGGCCACGGTCTGCCCCAGTCGGGTCGCTTTGACGCAAAAGCAGCGCAACGATCCTGCCGTCACTCCCACGAGATGGGGCCCGGCCGCCGACTACCTGCTCGAGCACTGCGAAGTGGCTGCACCGCCCGGCGCGCCTGATCCGCTACGACGCCTACTGGGCGGATCCGCGAGGCTCCCTGAGCAGTATCGGCTACCCCTCTGCCACATCGATCAGCGCCTTGCCGACGATGCTCTTTTCCACCGCTTCGTGGGCCGCAGCCGTGGCAGCCAGGTCAAAGCGGTGCAGCGGCAGGCCCGCGGCCTCTCCCACCGGAAGGGCGCCGTCGGCGATGGCCGCATTAATGTCCTCGGCGGCGGCCTGCACCGCGGCCATACCAACGGTGTAGAGCAGCACGAACTGGTAGCGGACGTTGAGGCTGAAGTGCCTGCGCACGTCCAGGGTCACCTGATCGCCGCCGTTGTTGGCGTAAACCGCGATAGAGCCGCGGTTACGGATCACTGCCAGGTCGAGTTCCGCGTTCTGCGCGGGCGCCACCTCCACGATTTGATCGACACCGTCGGGAGCGATCCGGCGGATCTCCACTGCCGCATCGGTTTCCCGATAATTGATGACGTGGTCGGCGCCGGCGGCCGTGACCAGTGCAGCCTTCGCCTGTCCGCTCACGGTTGTGATCACAACGGCGCCGGCCCACTTGGCGAGCTGGATCGCCGCATGGCCCACGGCACCAGCCCCTCCAGCAACGAGTACTACCTTGCCCTCCAACACTCCCGGGTGCAGCCGCCGCGGGCCGTCCTCGGCGATGGTCAGGGCCCGGTGGGCGGTGATCGCGGGAACGCCCAGGCTTGCGCCGAGGTCGAACCCGGCGTTGTCCGGCAGCGGAAAGACCCGCTCGGCTGGCAGGACGGCGAGCTCCTGCGCTGTCCCGCCGTCGGCGCGCTGGTAAGCGGCCAAGGCCAGCCAGACCCTGTCACCGACGTGGAGGTGCTCGACGCCGGGTCCGATGGCGTCCACTATTCCGGCGCCGTCTTGATTCGGCACGACCTCCGCGAAGGGCAACGCCTCGCCCGGTTTGGCGCCGCGGCGCGTCTTCCAGTCGGTGGGGTTCACCGCGGAGACCATGATCCGCACGCGCACCTCCCCAGAGCCCGGGTCGCGGATCTCGCGGTCGACGAGCTCGAGAACAGACGGATCGCCGGTGGCACGGTACACGATTGCTTTCATACTCAAACCCAACGCAGGCCCGGACCGAAAATTCCCGGCGGGCGCCGGACCAGACGCGGGCAACGGACCCTCCTGGGCCGTGGAAGCCACCATATCGAGCGCTTATCCCAACGCGGCAACGGCTCATCCACGGGCTAAAGGGCACGACGCCGCGTCCCGGTCTTCCCTTGGCGATCGGGATGCGGCGTCGGTCCCCTACTGACCGTCACCGTCAGGGGACGATTACCGCGCGTCCGCGTAACTGCCCGGCGTGCAGCTTCTCATACGCCGCCGGGGCGTCGTCGAGCGAGAAGACCTCGGCAGCAACATGGATGGCTCCGGAGCGTGCGAGTTCGAGTACCTCGAACAGCTCCGAGCGGTAGCCCCAATAGGGCGCGCGGATGGAGGACTCCCACGGCTTGTCCAGCATGCCCACCGGCAGAGTGCCTGAACCAACACCGACAACCACCTGGTCGCCGCCGACCCGGATCATGGCCAGGCCCAGATTCAGGGTTGATTGTGCCCCCACGAAGTCGAACACGGCGTGCGCGCCGCGGCCCCCGGTCAGCTCCCGGACTTTGTCCACCGCCCCGGGGTCGGACAGGAATGCATAGTGGGCGCCCACCTCCTTCGCCAGGCCCAGCTTCTCCTCGCTAAGGTCCAGGGCCACCACCGTGGCCGAGGTGATGGCGCGCAAGATCTGGATGCCCACGTGGCCCAGGCCGCCGGCTCCGATGACGACGGCGACCGAACCTGGCATCAGCTTGCCAACCGATTCCTTGATCGCGTGGTACGGGGTCAGGCCGGCGTCAGTCAGAGCGACGTTCTGGATCGGATCGAGGTCACCCAGCGGCACGAGGTGGCGGGCGCTGTCGACAATCATGTACTCGGCCATGGACCCCGGGCTACCCAGACCGGGCGGTGTGATGCCGAGCTTCGCGGCGTTCTCGCAGTAGTTCTCATGCCCCTTCGAGCACGGGTAGCAGTAGCCGCACCCCCACGGGCCATAGACAGCTACGGAGTCACCCACCTCGAAGCCTGTCGCGCCCTCTCCAAGCTTGTCGACCTTGCCGGCCCCCTCATGGCCAAGCGTCAGGGGCAGCGGGTAGCTGGCCCGGTACACGTCCCCGGGGAGGCTCATGATGAACTCGTCGGAGTGGCAGACACCGGCGGCGGTGATCTTGAGCCGGACCTGTCCTGGCCCCGGTTCGGGGACTTCGAGCTCAAAGACCTCCGGGGGTGCGCCAATGGTGTGGTACTGCAGGGCCTTCATCGTGAAATCCTGTCCGAAAGTGCAGCCCGATGCCGCGGCTGCCTCCCATGCTAGGGCAGATGCCCGTTGGAGATTTGACTTTCCCCGCAGAGGCCTTGACGCCGTTAAGCAGGGCGTAACGGTTACCCTGCGGCAACGGAGGCGGCACGGCCGTCTGGACCACTGGTCCGTTTCGTCGCATGGGTCCCTTGATTCCCTCGCCCACGTAGTTCACTTCAAACAGACACCGGGCAAGGTCTTTCCTGTTCCGTAGTGTCCAGGACGCGGGCAATCGAGGGCTTTCCTGACCCGTGACGGTGGTTCCTGGAGCGGTCCCCGGAGTGGGGCCGTGCCCACAGCGGAGGCCTACTTCCGCGCACTAACAACGGTCGCCCGCAAACTCCGACGGAAGGGAGTCCGCCCCAGCCGGACCGCACCTGTGATGCCGTGGCCAGATCGCGGGCATGAAGCCCGACAAGAAAACCTGCGGCGGGGTCCGGGGCTTCCCAGGCGGCACCGGCACCGTCGAGGTGGAAGTCCGGCCCGATCAGCACCCCGTCTTTCGGCGCTTCCGGGCTGCCGAGGGAGTCGAGCCAGCGGCCGTAGGTTCCGTCGACGCCGTCGACGCCGTGCACGCCGTCGGCCTCCACGCCTCCGTTCTCGAAGTGATGTTCGGCCGGCAGCCCTTCAGGGAGCTGCTGGCCAAGTCAGAGGAAGGCATCGCCTCCCGCATCGTCGCCAGCGGCCTGAAGCACCTCGTGGATCCACCGGACCCACTTCCATTCACCGCCATGGCCTTCAGCCGTGGACTGATTCGGCGGTGCCCGTCTTCGCGGCGTATGCGGTGGCTTGGGCCTGCACCTGGCGAATGTAGGGATCGGACTGGTTGTAGGAGTAGATGGCGTCGGTCCACCCGTGCGCGGTTGAGAGGTCACGGCCGCGGGCACACAGGTAGGTCGCCGCGCTGAGGGCGGCATCGTCGATATTGAACGGGTCCGCCGTTCCGTCCCCGTTCCCGTCCCGCCCTGCAAGCTGCCAGGTGGAGGGAATGAACTGCATAGGTCCGACGGCGTGGTCCCAGCGGGCATCGCCGTCCAGGGCACCCGCGTCCGTGTCGGCGATGGCGGCGAACCCGGCGCCGTTGAGGCTCGGGCCCACAAGTGCGCCGCTCGCCTGCCCAGCGGCGTTAAGGCTGCCGCCGCCGTAAGTTCCGTGCGCGGATTCGACGAAGCCGACAGCTGCCACGGTGTTCCAGCCGATCCGGCACGTCGGAGCGGAAGCGTTGGCCGTGGCTGCAGCGGCAACATAGGCCCGGAGCGCGCGGGCAGGGATCCCGGTCTGTTCGGCAGCCCGGATGAGCCACCGGGCATCCGGGCTCGGCGTTACGTTTACGGCAGTGGCCATGCCTGTGGACAACATTTTAAGTTTCGCCCCTGCCTGCGGAGGTGCAGAGAGGGTCCCGCGGGAGTCTGCGCCGGGCTGCCGGGTTACCCAGAACGAGAACGCAGTGATGACGCACACTGCGAACAGGCTGAAAACCATAAGGCGTTTTAGACGGAGCACGGACTAATCAAACCATCCCAACTCCGTGACCGGTTGACGAAACGGTTCTCAGCGGATCAAGAAGGCCGTCTGCTCGCTCGCGGCTGCTTTGCCCCCCCATGAAGAAGTAACAAAGGCCCGAACCATCGACCACATAGACCGGCCTTGGCCCGGATCTGAAAAGACGGGTAGTGCAAGCGAAAAAACGAGTAGCGGGAAGCCCTTGCCACGCTGTTCGGCCTCTTATCCCGGGCATACACTGGCAAGTCTCACTGGCCTCAAAATCATCGAAACAACTCACGGTTCGGCGCTGGGACGCCCGCGCTTGGCAGAACGAAGGGCGTGATGTCTGTGCGCAGTCTTCCGAATCGATATAGACCGCGCGGTCCGGGCGCGGACTCCGGAAGGCGCCGGGCGTCAATTCACCCGGCCATCATCCCTCCGGTCATGGGCCGGCAGCCTCACTGGGTCGCACCGCGGATTGCCGCACCTGCCCCGGCAGGACTGAAGTCGGAGGCGGCCGATGTGCAGCCTGTTTGATCCGCCAAGTTTCTCGTCGGTCGCCCGGAACTCTCGGCAGCTAACTTTGGGAGGCCAGAGGTGACACCTAAATCGAAGCTTGCTGCCATGCTGACGGTGGCTGGACTACTCGCTGGACTCCATGTGGGGCTCGCCGCTCCGATCGCGAGTGCGGCCGTGGCGCAGGTGAGCGCAACGGTCGAAACGGCCCCGATCCACGGATCAGGGGATGCCGCTGACGACCCGGCCATCTGGATCCACCCCACCGACCCGTCGAAGAGCACCATCATCGGCACGGACAAGAGCACAGATGGGCGCGGTCTTGTCGTCTACGACCTGTCTGGACGGGAGTTGTTCTACTACCCCGACGGACGGATGAACAATGTTGATGTCCGCTACAACTTCCCCCTCGGCAGCAGCCGCGTCGGCTTGGTCGGTGTCTCGAACCGAGTAAGGAGCCTTGACTTCTACAAGGTCAACGAGTCGGACCGCTCGCTGACGAAGGTCGGCAGCTTCGCTCCCACCGCCAACATCGGCACGCCCCGCGGGTTCTCCTTCTACCACTCCCCAGACACCGGTAAGTATTTCGCTTATGTCACCGATATCGGCAAGGTCGAGCAGTGGGAACTTGATGGCTCCACCGGATCAGTAACCGGACGGCTCGTGCGCAGCTGGAAGGTGAGCGGGCCCGCCCACACCGAGGGCCTGGTGGCCGATGATGAGATGAAGCGGCTCTACATCGCGCAGGAGGACATCGGCGGGATCTGGCGCTTCGGCGCCGAGCCCGGGGACTCGACCGTCGGGACGAAAGTTGTCAGCACCACCGAGAATGGCGGCGACATCGTCCAGGACATCAAGGGCATCAGCATCTACTACGGCAGCGGTGGCGCCGGTTACCTGCTGGCCGCGAGCCAGGGCTCCAACCGATTCCACGCCTACGCCCGCGACGACAACCGGCCACTGGGAGCCTTCGCCATCCCGGCCGGGAACGGGATCGACGCTGTGACCGGCATGGACGGGATAGACGTCACCAACTTCGGCGTCGGCGGGCCCTTCCCCCAGGGCTTCTTCGTCACGCAGGACACCGGCAACGACAACGGGCAGCACCAGAACTTCAAGGCGGTGCCATGGCAGTCCATCGCTGCCGCCTACACACCTGCTCTACTCGTCGATGCTGCCTACGACCCGCGCAAAATCGGGGCTGGGACCCCCACCTCTCAACCGCCGGACACGACGATCACGAGCCAGCCAGCCAGCCCGACGAGCTCCACATCGGCTCAGTTCGGCTTCACCTCGACGTCGACCAGCGCGACCTTCGCCTGCTCGCTCGACTCGGCAGCATTCGCCAACTGCATCAGTCCGGTGTCGTACACAGGACTGTCTGCTGGCGTGCATACCTTCCAGGTTCGTGCCTCTGACCAGAACGGCGCCGACCCGACTCCCGCCAGCTATACGTGGACCGTGGACACGACCCCACCGCCGGCGGACACTGTGCCCCCGGAGACGACGATCACGTCGGGACCACCTTCGGCATCGACGTCGACCAGCGCCTCTTTCGCGTTCACCTCGAGTGAAGCCAATTCGACGTTTCAGTGCAGCCTGGATGGTGCGCCGCGCGTCGCATGCACGTCGCCCCAGACCTACACCGGGTTGTCGATCGGGTCCCACACTTTCGGGGTCTGGGCCACCGACGCGGCCGGCAACACCGATGCGACGGCAGCGACGCAGACCTGGAGCGTCAGCCCCAGCGACCCGGGAGGCGGCAGCGGCATCATCGTCCGTGAGTCGGTCAGCCAGGCAACGAACACCACAGCGGGCACGACTCTCACGATCCCCAAACCCGCCAACGTCGCCCCGGGAGATCTCCTGGTCAGCTGTCTCTCACTGAACGGTGGCAGCATCACCGCGACGGGTGTCCCGGCCGGTTGGACACGGCTGGCCGCGGTGACCACCATCGCAAATCCGAAAGTCTACGGCTACTACAAGGTGGCCACTGCGTCCGAGTCTGCGGGCTATTCCTGGACGACGACTTCTACGACGAGCGGAGGGGGTATCGCGAGGTATTCCGGCGCATCAGGGCTTGACACTGCCGCGACGTCGGCGGCCGGCGCGGCGGCATCCTCGGGAACCGTCCCGGCGGTAACGAGCACAACAGCGAACGCGATGCTCGTCGGCTGCATGAGCGTCAACTCCAGCTCGGCCAGCCTCACTCCGCCGGGCGGCATGGCCCAGGCAGTCGAGGCCGGCGCACGCCGCTTCGAGGTTGCGGACGGCATTCAGGCGATCGCGGGGCCAAGCGGGGCGAAGACGTGGACTTTCAGCGCCGCCCGCGAGTGGGCCGGCTGGCTGGTAGCGCTTCGACCGAAGACGCCGTAACTCCCCCCGCCCCGCCTCTCCAGACCAAGCGAGACCGCGCGGCACTGCGAGCTTGATTGAGGGGGTTCAGCTCCCAGGGCAGGCTGGGCAGCGTTCTCGAGCCTGTGAAGGCGTGTCTTCCTCCCCGCGATTGTGAAACGCTGCCGGCGTAAAGGCCTGGTGCTGTGGGATGGCTGGCTTGAGCGCGTTTCGGATTACTCTCTTAGTGCACACATGTAAACCAAAAGAGCCTTCTCACGAGAGGCCATGCTGTGCCCGAGGTGCGACTCGAACCGGGTTCCGTGGTTACGTCCCGCTGAGTGGTGGAGTTTTCTCGACACCGTGCAGGTCAGTTATTTGATTATGCTGCCGTGAGTTCGGGAAGCAAAATCGCCTCCTCGATCGGCGTGGCGGG
>NZ_JBWZCG010000028.1:0-53245 GCF_059383415.1 Pseudarthrobacter sp. RHLT1-30-1 | reverse complement strand
GTGTGCATGGTGTGCGCCATAAGAGAAGGCCGGGAAGAGGGCGAAGGGCCTCCCTCCGGGGGAGGGGGTCCTCCCGCCGTCGTACTTAAACAGCAACGCGGGGTCACTTCTGGCCCATCCCGGGGTGTGGGATGGGCCGTAGGTGACCCCGCGTTGTGGTTGGTGCCTTGGTGCTTGGTGCCTAGAGGGTGGCGAAGACTTCGCGCAGGAGCTTGGCGGTCTCGGACGGCGTCTTGCCGACCTTGACACCGGCAGCCTCGAGGGCTTCCTTCTTGGCCTGGGCGGTGCCCGCGGAACCCGAGACGATGGCGCCGGCGTGGCCCATGGTCTTGCCTTCCGGAGCGGTGAAGCCGGCCACGTAGCCGACAACCGGCTTCGTGACGTGTGCCTTGATGTAGTCGGCGGCACGCTCTTCGGCGTCGCCGCCGATTTCGCCGATCATGACGATCGCCTTGGTTTCCGGATCGGCCTCGAACGCTTCGAGCGCATCGATGTGGGTGGTGCCGATGACCGGGTCCCCGCCGATGCCGATGGCGGTGGAGAAGCCCAGGTCGCGGAGTTCGTACATCATCTGGTAGGTCAGGGTGCCTGACTTGGAGACCAGGCCGATGGGGCCCTTGCCGGTGATGTTGTTCGGGGTGATGCCGACGAGGGCCTCACCGGGAGTGATGATGCCGGGGCAGTTCGGTCCGATGATGCGGGTGACCTGCTTGCCGTTGGCGTCGACCTTGGACTGGGCCAGTGCCCAGAACTCGGCTGAGTCCTGGACGGGCACGCCCTCGGTGATGACAACGACGAGGCCGATGCCGGCCTCGATGGCTTCAACGACGGCGTCCTTGGTGAACGCCGGCGGCACGAAGACGATGGAGACGTCAGCGCCGGTCTCGGCCATGGCTTCCTTGACGGTGCCGAAGACGGTGATCTCGGCGTCGCCGTGCAGGACGGTGGTCCCGGCCTTGCGGGCGTTGACGCCGCCGACGACGTTGGTGCCGGCCTTCAGCATCAGGGCGGTGTGCTTGGTGCCTTCGCCGCCGGTGATGCCCTGGACGATGACCTTGGAGTCCTTGTTCAGATAAATAGACATAGTCGGGTCCCTTTACTTCGCTGCGTTGGCGAGCTCGGCGGCCTTGTCGGCGCCCTCGTCCATGGTGGCGGCCAGGGTAACCAACGGGTGGTTGGCCTCGGCCAGGATGCGGCGGCCTTCCTCTACGTTGTTGCCGTCGAGGCGGACTACCAGCGGCTTGTTCGCGGAGTGGCCCAGCTCGGCCAGTGCACCGACGATGCCCTTGGCGACGGCGTCACAGGCGGTGATGCCGCCGAAGACGTTGACGAAGACGGACTTGACCTGCGGGTCGCCCAGGATGACGTCGAGGCCTGCTGCCATGATCTCGGCGGATGCTCCACCGCCGATGTCCAGGAAGTTGGCGGGCTTGACGTTGCCGTGGTTCTCGCCGGCGTAAGCAACGACGTCGAGGGTGGACATGACCAGGCCTGCACCGTTGCCGATGATGCCTACGGAGCCGTCCAGCTTGACGTAGTTGAGGTCCTGCGCCTTGGCCTTGGCCTCGAGCGGGTCGGCAGCATCCTTGTCTTCAAGGCTGGCGTGCTTCGGGTGGCGGAAGCCGGCGTTCTCGTCGAGGGAGACCTTGCCGTCGAGGGCAACGATGTCACCGGCGCCGGTCAGGACCAGCGGGTTGACCTCCACCAGGGTGGCGTCTTCCTTCTTGAAAACGTCCCAAAGCTTCAGGATGACGCTGGCGACCTTGCCGCGCAGTTCCTCGGCGAAGCCTGCAGCGGCGACGATTTCGTCGGCCTTGGCCTGGTCGATGCCGACGGCCGGGTCGATGGCGATCTTGGCCAGGGCTTCGGGGCGCTCAACGGCGAGCTGCTCGATTTCCATGCCGCCTTCTACCGAGCACATGGCCAGGTAGTTGCGGTTGGCCCGGTCCAAAAGGACGGAGAAGTAGTATTCCTCGGCGATGTCCGCACCCTGGGCAATCATCACGCGGTGGACGGTGTGACCCTTGATGTCCATGCCGAGAATGTTGGTGGAGTGTTCAAACGCCTCGTCAGCGGTCTTGGCGACCTTGACGCCGCCGGCCTTGCCGCGGCCTCCGGCCTTGACCTGAGCCTTGACGACCGTTACGCCGCCGATTTTCTCGGCAGCTGCCTTTGCTTCTTCAGGGGTGTGCGCCACGATGCCAGCAAGCACGGGTACACCGTGCGCCTCGAACATATCGCGCGCCTGGTATTCAAACAGGTCCACGGTTTAGTGTCCTTCTACGTCGAAGTAGTTTCTGTACAGCCGGACCCCGCGTTATCGCGGTTACCGGGCTGCGGAATAAACGCACCCTGCAACTAGCTTGGAAACGAGCCACACGGCGCAATGCTCCTCTCGGAACTCTAGCCCTTTCTTGAGACCGGCCCGTTCCAGACTACCCGTAATGTGAGTAAGGACACTATTCTATTGTGCGTAGAAAAACGGCTAGATTACGGGGTTTTTGGGGCTTCCGACGGCGTCTGGGAGGCCTGTTTACCGGCGTCCGAGATCAGTTCGTAATGGTCGCGCGAGACAAAGAAAGCGACGCCGGCGGAGACGTTTCCGCAGGCGACCCCACCGTTGTAGGCCGAGCAGCGCAGGCCGTTGCGCTCCAGGTTCTGGCCCTCCTCGAGGACGGGCAGCTGCGAAATCGGGCCTGAACGGGTCCCCTTGGGTCCGAATTCGGCCTCCTGCTGTGTGACGCCGGAGCGGCACTCGCCGTAGCTGGCGCTCTCCGGGGTGAGCAGCGCGGCACCGCCGAGGTAGCCAAGACCGGTGCCCCCGCAGTCATCCGCTGCGTCCTTCGCTGCGGGTGCCGGGTAGACCGCCAGGCCGCAGTGAGCCACCGGAACGGTCGCCAGTTTGTTGTTGGCGGAGTCCGAATAGCCGTTTTGCTCATAGGGAAGGTTCACGTGCCTGCCCCGTGCCGAGGTCAGCGAGCAGACCACGTTCCGGTCCGCGGTGACGAAGCTGAGCAGGTCCTGGCCCGCCGCGTACTTTGCCGCATCCGCCAGGGGTGCCCGGGTGAGCTGTTCCAGGGCCGGCAGCGGCGCGGGCGGAACGTAGCCCGCGTCTTTTTGCGTGACGGTGCACGCCGTGGACCCCAGCAGAAGGAGGGCGGCCAGGATCCCCAGAAGTGTCCGTCGCATGGGCTCCATTATGCCCGTACGGCTGGCTGGCCGCCGTCAGCGTCCGGCGGCCGGTGTCCCGCCGGAGGCGACGGCGGCTTTGACCACCTCGACGGCGGCGCCGACGCTGTCCGTCGCTTCGAACTGTCCGCGCATCGCCTCCGCCCGTGCGCGCCAGGACGGATCCCCCAGCACGGTGTCGACGGCGGAGCGGATCGCAGCGCTGCTGGGCGTTTCGGTCTTCAGGTTCACCCCGACCCGGGCATATTCCACCCGGGCGTTGACGTCGTTTTTGCCCTCGTTCAGGCCGGCCGTTACGAGCGGGACGCCGTGGGACAGGCTCAGCAGCACTCCGCCGAATCCACCGTTGGTGACGAAAACGTCCGTGGACGGGAAGACCCGGGCGAAGTCGATGTAGTCCCCGACCACAACATTGGGCTGCGGATACCGCCGTCGCAGTTCCTCCGTGCCCATGCCGCCGGTGGCCACGATGATGCGGGAATCCGTGTCCTTCAGCGCCTCGATGGTAGGGATCATCAGCTTCGCCGGGTCCCTGTTGTCCACCGTTCCCTGGGTGACGACGACGGTCCGGCGGTAGCTCCTGTCCGGTATCGGCTGCAGTGGGTCCGCCGCCGGAACAGTGGCGGCGTCCGCTTCCGTACCGGCTCCCGCCCGGTGCGGGAGCAGGGCGCCGACGTAGTGGACTTTGGGATTCAGGTTCCGCCGCGGGAAGTCCAGCGGCGCCGCGGAACGGAAATTCCGACTGCCGGCGCCCCGATGCTCAGACTGTAGGCGGGTGGGGTCCGCGGCACAATGATTCCGGGCAGGTCCCTGGCCGATTCCGCGCGGCAAAACTGCTCCGGACCAGCCGCCGGACGCTGCCGGCCGGTCGGGCCGCCTAGGCGTCGAGCTTGGTCAGCGGGGCGTAGCGGAGCAGGAGCCGCTTCTCGCCGACATTGAATTTCACCTTCGCCACCGTCTTGTCCCCTGCACCCTCGACGGCCAGCACGGTGCCGTTGCCAAAGCTAGTGTGGTTGACCTTGTCGCCCACACTGACGGCGACGATCTCCTTCTGCGGCTGCACCCGGTTCTTGGCGATGGCCGCCGGAACATCGGCGTTGAAGCCGGCGGACGGGCTGGCCTCGGTGCCGCGCGCGGTGCCGGCCCCCCAGAAGGATCCGCCGTAGCGGCTGGAGCCGATAGAGGAGCCGTTCCCCCAGCCGCCGGTCTGGCGGGTGGAGCCTTCGCGCTTCCATTCGACCAGTTCGGCCGGGATTTCCTCGATGAACTGGCTGGCGGGGTTGTACTGGCTCTGGCCCCACATGCTGCGGACCTCGGAGCGGGTCAGGTACAGGCGCTTCCGCGCCCGGGTCAGGCCGACGTAGGCAAGCCGGCGTTCCTCGGCCAGTTCCTTCGGGTCGGTGGCCGAGCGCTGGTGCGGGAACAGCCCGTGTTCCATTCCGGTCAGGAACACCACCGGGAATTCCAGTCCTTTGGCGGTGTGCAGGGTCATCAGGGTGACGACGCCGAGCCGTTTGGCTTCGGCGACGGCGGCCGCGAGCTGGTCCGGGGATCCCGCCGGGGCGTCCGGGATCTGGTCGGCGTCGGCCACGAGGGAGACGCCTTCCAGGAAGGCTCCGAGCGATCCCTCCGGGTTGTCACGCTCGTATTCACGCACGACGGCGACCAGTTCCGCGAGGTTCTCCACCCGGGACTCGTCCTGCGGATCGGTGCTGGAGCGGAGGGTTGCGAGGTAGCCGGTCTGTTCCAGAACCGCTTCCAGGGCGGCCGAAGCGCCCGAGCCGGAGGCCACCTCGGCGAGGTCGTCAAGCAGCTTCACGAAGCCCTGGACCGCGTTGACCGACCGGGTGGCCATGCCGGGGGCCTCGTCGGCGCGGCGGGCCGCGGCCATAAACGAGATCCGGTCGCGCTGCGCGAGGGACGCGACGGCACCCTCGGCCCGGTCCCCGATGCCGCGTTTGGGCTCGTTGAGGATGCGGCGGAGGTTGACGTCGTCGTCCGGGTTGACCAGGACCCGCAGGTAGGCCAGCGCGTCCTTGATTTCCTTGCGCTCGTAGAAGCGGGTCCCGCCGACCACCTTGTACGGCAGTCCGACGCGGACCAGGACATCCTCGATCGAGCGGGACTGCGCGTTGGTGCGGTAGAAGATGGCGACGTCGCCGGGGCGGAGGTCACCCTCGTCCTGCAGCCGGTCGATTTCCTTGGCGATGAACTGGGCTTCGTCGTGTTCGTTCTCGCCGACATAGCCGACAATCTTCTCGCCGTCGCCCTCCGCCGTCCACAACCGCTTCTCCGGCCGGTTGGGGTTGCGGGAAATGACCGAGTTGGCGGCGCTGAGGATTGTCTGGGTGGAACGGTAGTTCTGCTCGAGCTTGATGGTGCGGGCGTCCGGGTAGTCCTTCTCGAACTCCACGATGTTGCGGATGTCGGCGCCGCGGAAGGCGTAGATGGACTGGTCAGAGTCGCCGACGACGGTCAGCTCGGCGGCGCCGGGGCCCTCGCCGACGATCTCCCGCACGAGGGCGTACTGGGCGTGGTTGGTGTCCTGGTACTCGTCAACGAGGACGTGCCGGAAGCGGCGCCGGTAGGAATCGGCGAGCGCCGGAAACGCCCGGAACATGTAGACCGTCTCGGCGATCAGGTCATCGAAGTCCATGGCGTTGGCCTGGTGCAGCCGCTGCGTGTAGCCCTTGAAGACCTCGGCGACGGCCTGCTCGAAGGGGTCGTTGTGGTTGGCGCTGGAGGAGTAGCTGTCAGCGTCGATCAGTTCGTTTTTGAGCGCCGAAATCTTGTGCTGGATGGCTTTGGGGGCGAACCGCTTCGGGTCCAAGTCCAGGGTCTTGGACACGAGGTTGATCAGGCGCAGCGAGTCGGCGGAATCGTAGATGGAAAAGTTGGAGTTCAGGCCGACATTCTTGGCTTCGCGGCGCAGGATCCGGACGCAGGAGGAGTGGAAAGTGGAGACCCACATGGTCTTCGCCCGCCCGCCGACCAGGGCTTCGACCCGCTCCCGCATTTCAGCGGCAGCCTTGTTGGTGAAGGTGATGGCCAGGATCTCGCCGTGGTGCGCGCGCCGCGTGGCGATCAGGTAGGCGATCCGGTTACTGAGCACTCGGGTCTTGCCTGAGCCCGCACCGGCGACAATCAGCAGGGCACTGCCGGCGTGCTTGACGGCTTCTTCCTGCTGCGGGTTCAACCCCTCGAGGAGTTCCGCCGGGCCGGGCAGCTGCGGATGGTCCTGGTCCCCGGCGGGGCTGTGCCCGGGGCTGCCATGAGTCCCGAGACCGCCGGCTGAGTTCACGGCCGCCATACCGGTTCCCGCGGGCGTTTTCGTGCGCACCGCCGTCTTCGAAGCAGCTTGTAAGGGTCCGGCGGCGTAAGGGTCAAACAACATATCCATGGTGTTAACAAGTCTAGGCGGTGCCGCTGACACCGGCCGCCGCCCCCGCAGGACATGCCCTCCCCTGTCCGCGGCCAGTGGGCATAGTGCCACTATGCCCATTCCCCGCGGCCAACAAGGAGCATGTCCCGCGGCGGCGGGGGGCGTTGTGCGCCGGGGGCTACCCCGCGGAGCCGGATTCGAGCGCGGCACGGAGCTGCCGGACCGCCGTCGTACCTCCGGCCATGAACCAGTCCAATCCGTTGACCCGGACGACGTCGGCCGCCCCGCCGGCCGCGAGGACGATCGCCTGGCCGGGCAGCCAGTCCCACTCCGGGCAACTGTGCTGGAACCAGCAGCCCAGTTCGCCGTCGGCCACGCGGCTGAGGTCGCAGGAGCCCGAGCCGAACATCCGCAGCGCGGCGGCGGCGGTCGCGGCCGCGTGCCACGGCATCGCGCACATCGGGTCGGCAAGCCAGCTGGGGTGGATGTAGGTCGCGGCGCCGAGCTCGGACAAGGGGATGTCCGAGCGGCTGGGGCCCGCGACTCCATCGGGTCGGAATGTGGTCAGCCGTTCACCGTTGAGGCTGGCCGGACGGTCCGTTCCGCCGAGCCAGAGCTTGTCCTCCTCCGGCTGGAAGATCGCGCCGAGCAGCACCCCGGAGGAGTCCTTGAGGGCAATGGCGGAGCACCAGTAGGTGGAGCCGTGCAGGAAGTTGTAGGTGCCGTCGACCGGGTCGATTACCCAGGTCCTGCCGCTGGTGCCCGTCACGGAAGAACCTTCTTCGCCGAGGATGCCGTCGTCCGGGCGGCAGCGCTGGAGCTGTTCCAGCACGTACGCCTCGGCGGCGTGGTCAGCGGCAGTGACGACATCGGACACCGAGGTTTTTTGCCGGCCCTCCAGCCCGGCCTGGCGCATAAGGAGCGCCAGGGTCCCGGCCTCGCGCACGAGCGCCTCGGCGAGCTGGTAATCATCCAGGGCGGGGTTGAGTTCGGCGGTGCTGTGCCGGCCGAGCCGGTGTTTTCCAAGTTCAGTCACGCGCTCCAGCCTATCGGCGCCCGCCGGCAGTGAACAGGCGGCAGGTACCCGGCGGGCAGGCAGGCGCTGGCGGCCTGGGTGGCGGCCGGCGTCCGCTGCCCGGGCGGCCGGGCCATAATGGAGCCATGGCCAAGACACCCGCACAGCGAATCAAGAAGCACGGCTCCAACGCGACCGTCCCTCAGCACCACCTGCCGTCGGTGATCAACCCGAGCACCACGCGGACCCCGAAGAAGGCGCAGAACAACAGCAATCTGATCCTGATTGCCGGGGTCGTGGCCAGTCTGTTCCTGTTCTGGTACCTGCACCTGCTCACCCTGAACCAGCTCACGCAGCTCAGCGGGGGCATGGCCATGCCGGACTCCCTGATCGGGGGGTTCGACCAAAGCTTCGTGGAGGGCCTGCGGGCCGCTATGGACGAGGATGCCCGCGGGCAGCTCAACTACGTCCACAAGACGGCAGGCATGCTCTTTCCACTGATCTTCGGTTTCACCTGGCTGCTGCTGATCGGCACGAACGTGGCTCGGAAAGGACTGCGCTGGGCACTGTGGGCCGTGCCCCTGCTTTACGCAGCCGTGAAGCTGTGGGGCAATGCCACGATTGACTCGATGATGTCCGCCGACGCGGTCGACGCCGGCCAGGTTGCCCTGGCATCGGGACTCACCGTCGCCGGCTGGGTGCTGCTGGTCCTGAGCCTGCTGGTTGGAATCACCTCAGTGTTCCTGGGCCGCAAGCCTGCCGCCGCCGTTCCTCCCGCCTCGGGACATGCCCAGTCCTAAGCGCGGCCACTGGACATAGTGGCATTGTGTCCAACCTTCGCGGAACCCGGAGGGCATGTCCCACACCGGGGCCCACTACGGGAACCGTTGGACCGCCTAACCGGCCGGGCTCACGCCTCGTTGGCGAGGTACTCGCGAGCCTGTTCCGCACGCTGCTGAGCGCCGGCTATCTCGAAGTGCTCCGCCGCCTTCAGAAGTTGCTCTTGGGCGGCAGAGTGGTCGCCCATAGCGGCCCTGGCCCTTCCCAAGAGCAGGCACGCCTCGCCGAGAATCTGGGGCCCGGTGTTGTCCACCTCATTGCTGATGCCTTCAAGTATCGGTATAGCTTCTGCCACCTCGCCTGCAAGAAACTTCCAGTGCCCGCGGTTGAGCCTGAGCAGCACCAGGTCGCTAACGCTTCCGCCGACAACGTCGGTGGCCAGTTCTGCCCGTTCAATGCACCGCAGGGTGTCGTTATCCGCGATTTCGGCCGCGAGCCGCATGGCGGCCGAGGCCCTGTTGAACTTTGCCCAAACGTCAAGGTTCCTTGCCGGAGAAAACGTCGCCGCTGCGAGCTCGTGATATTCAAGCCCCTCCTGGACCTTGTTGCAGAGGAACGCAACATTGCCGATCACCCAGTAAACCTTGCCGATCAGTTGGTCATCGACTTCGGTAGAAACCGCGTCTGCCAGGGCTAGACACTCGATCCAGGCCTCCTCCAGCCTTCCGCTGTCTGCCAGGGCTGCGATCAGGGCCTGATGCGCTTTGACGAGGATCTCGACGTCTTCGTCTGTTACGAGTTCGGAAGCTGCCCGGGCGGCTTCCGCCGCCTCTTCCAGCAAGCCTGCACCCTGTCTTGCTTTGGCGACCAGAATGTAGGTCAGCGCCCTGGCCTGTGGCTCCATCGTTGCGTCTTGGCCACCAATGAGGTCTGCGGCGAGTGCTGCGCAGGCCTCAAACTCCTCGGCATCCAAGAGATTCTCGGCTTGCACGAATGTCATGTTCCACCAGGATTCCAGGTCCCCGTCAATGCGGGCAATTTCAGCCGCTTCATGTGCGCTGCGGGCTGCCTGAACGAAATCGTGATTGGTCCGGAGCTCGTATGCGCGCAATTCTGCGGCAGCGTATAACGGCGAAGCGGAGTGCAATGGCATGTCTCCATTATCCGTTGCCGCAGAAGCAGATCGGGACACGCCGCAAAAGCAGCGGCTGCACAGTTTTAGCGCAGGAAGTCCTCAGCTTCGCGCGGATAACATATTAAAGGACGAGTCACGAAGATTGTTCCGTCACGGCGTGTTGAATACCCCTATACTGAACCAGCACCACATGAGAAACATCAGCCACTTACGTATCAGGAGCACTCAATGAAGAAAACCCTTGCAACACTCCTCGTTGCCGGTGCGCTGGCCGCTGCCGGTCTTTCCGCAACCTCGGCAATCTCTGCCAGCGGCGAAAACTCCGGCCAGGGCGCAATCTCGGCCGTGTACTGGTGGCCTAACTCCACTCCGCGCTACTAAGCAGAGCAGCGTTCCAGGCGGGCACCGGACTCCACGTCCGTTGCCCGCCTTTGTCTTAATCGGACGATTTGCTCCGGACGCAAACGCCCGCCTCAGCTACTCGGAGCCGCGGGCTCCCGGCCCGATCAGGGCCTCGACCTGCGCGGCCGGCACGGGCCGGCTGAAGTAATAGCCCTGGCCGCTTGCGCAGCCCAGCCGGAGGAGTTCGGCTGCCTGCTCCGCCGTCTCGATGCCTTCGGCAACGGCTGTGAGCCCGCAGGCGTGGATGAGGTGCAGCACCGCAGCGACGAAGTTGCTCTGTTCCTCATCTGTTCCCAGCCCGGCGATCAGGCTCTTGTCGATCTTGACCACGTTGACCGGCAGCTGCCGCAGGTAGCTGATCGATGAATATCCGGTGCCGAAGTCATCGATTTCGAGCTGCACGCCCAGGCGCCGCAGCCCGCTCAGTGAATACTTGTCCACATCCCCGCCGTTGATGGCCATCGACTCCGTGAGTTCGACGATGAGGTTGGCTGCGTCCACCCCGGTTTCCTGGAGGATGTCGCGGACGTGGTCGATCAGGTCGAGGTTCTGCAATTCGGTCGTTGAGATGTTGACGCGGACGTTGAACTTGTCGTCCACGTTCAGCTCCTGCTGCCAGCGCCGCAGTTGGCGCACGGCGTTCTGCAGGACCCAGTGGCCCAGGTCCACGATCATCCCGGTCTCTTCGGCCAGGGGGATGAAGGAATCGGGCATCAGGAGGCCACGCTCCGGGTGGTTCCAGCGCACCAGCGCTTCCACACCTTCAATCCGGCCGGTGGCAAGGTCCACCACGGGCTGGTAATGCAGGGTGAGCTGGTCCTGGTGGATCGCCTCGCGCAGTTCGGTGATCAGCACGCTCTGCAGCCTGCGGGCATAGAGCAGCGCCGGTTCGAACACCTTGATGCTGCTGTGCGGCTGGGCTTTGGCGGCGTACATCGCGGTATCTGCCTCCATGACCAGATCGTCGACGGACTGTCCGGGTTCCGCGACCCGCAGCCCGATGCTCGTACCGCAGGTAATCCGGAGGTCCCCGATTTCCAGGCTCTCGCCGAGGGACTTGAGGATCCTGTTGGCGACCCGCCGGGCCCTGACCAGATTGGACTTCGGCAGCATCACCGCGAATTCGTCGCCGCCGAGGCGTGCGACCGTGTCCGTCTCGCGGACGGCCTGCTGCAGCCGCCGCGAGATCACCCGGAGGACATCGTCACCGGCGCTATGGCCCAGGGTGTCGTTGATGCCCTTGAACGAGTCGAGGTCAAGGACCAGCAGTGCCGGCGGCAGTTCTCCCCGGGTCGTCTCCGCGAGCGCGTGGCCCAGCACCGAGTTCAGCGCCGTCCGGTTGGCCAGTTGAGTCAGCGGGTCGGTCAACGCCATCCGCTCCAGCTCGACCTGGGCGTCGCGCAGCATAGCCGTCCGGCTTTCGACGCGTTCCTCGAGTTCCTGGTAAATGGTCTGCAGGTCATCCGCCATCAGGTTGATTCCGGCGATGACCGCCGCGACGTCGTCCCTGGCCCCGGACTGGGGAATCCGGGTGGTCAGGTCACCACTGGCGATCCGGACGATGCCTTCAACGAGGGCGTGCAGCCTGGGGTCCGGCGGATCAGTCTTCACTGGCGTAGGGCCCTAACCAGTCGATGGCCTCGGCTTCGGACATAAAGAACTGCGCCGGGACGGTCTCGGTCTTCGACCGCAACAGATAATGCGCGATCACACGGTCGACGGGGCTTTCGCCCACGAGGGCAAACGCGGACGCCGCAATAGAGCTGCTGTAGACGTGCCGCGCTTCGGGGCTGATGCCCACCACCCCCGTGATGACCAGCAGCACAGGCATGCGCCGGCCGTTGGCCAGGGCCCTGACTGCGGCTCCGGCCACCCGGGCCTCGGGTCCCTCAATTTCGGCGTCGGCGGGAAGCTCGATCTCGATGATGCCGCCGTCGCGCAGACGAACTCCGATCACGGCGGGCGTCCGTGATACCGACAAAATATCTTCCGTGTCGGCAGGCTCTGCGGGGGTCAGTTCGCCCGGTTCGGCCAAGGCATCGATCGTCATCGGAAGTCAGTCCAGCGGTGGGCCGGAACAGCCGGATTGCGGGGCAGGCCGGCGTCGTCGTCGACAACACCCTCCCCCATGCCCGCCAAGGCAGTCACTGCCCTAAAGCGCCGCAAGCCTAGCTCATCAGACATTCGTCCCCATTGGACTCCGACGTCGGCCACCCGCCGTGCGCGGGAGTCACGTCGCGCACGCCGCACCGGAGTGTTCCGGTGAATGCCCCCATGATAATCCAAGGTCAGTCGATCGTGAGACATAAGACACCCCGAACTGATCTGCCCGTCCGCCCAGGAGCCCTGCCTTAGACGGCACCGCGGGACGCCGGCGTCGCCCGCGCCCTGGCCAGCCGCCGGACCGCGCGCTCCTTGCCCACCCGCTGCGCGACCACCAGCCCGACGGCGGACGTGCCGATCGTGATGGGATATCCCATCAGCCGCTCCAGGGCGCCGGGCTCCGGCACGCCCATGCCGGTCACGCCGCCGGCGATCAGGGCGCCGAGGGACACAACTCCGCACACGAGGATGAACCTGCTTAGCGGTGTCTGCCGCAGCCAGAGCCAGCCCAGCAGCACCAGCGCCAGAGCCCCTGCCGCGAAGTACAGGATGGCGCCCAGCCCATGCCACGCGGAGCCGGCGTCCTCGGGAGCCAGCCCCACGATGACGGTCCCGAGGCCGGCGGCGGCGGTGAGCGCGCGCGCGGCGATCGCCGTCGCCCACGGGATCCGTCCGCCCGGAACCAGGGTGAACCGTGCGCCGGGCTTTGCGGCCATACACAGCACCGGCACGCTGATCAGCAGCGCACCCACCATCATGCCGATCCCCTGGACCACGAAGGAGGCGTTCATGAGCACGTGCGCCGGCGAGCAGACGTCCCGGCCGTCGAAGACTCCGCAGCCCACGGCGCCCAGGTCACTGATGAAGCCGGTCCGGCGGCTGTACGGCTCCGTGCCCGCCCATGCTCCGATCACGGCGGCCTCTGCCACGAAATACTGCAGCACGCTGAGCAGAGCCAGCGCGCCCGCATAGAACCTGGTTGACGGCAGGTCCGGGATGTAGATGATGTCCTGGGAGGGCTGGCCAGTGGGGGCGGTCATGCCAAGAGCGTAGTACGGCCTGTCACCTTGTATGCTTATATCCGTGTCCGAACGGGCCGGCCAGCGGCCGGCCAGCTGGGACGCCCGCCCTCGTAGCTCAGTGGATAGAGCACGGCTCTCCTAAAGCCGGTGTCGTTGGTTCGATTCCAATCGAGGGCACTTGAACCCCCAGTCCCCGGACGACGCTCCGGATTTCGATCTCAGCGCCTACCTGCAGGGCGACTGGACCGTGCAACGCACCCTCCTCGACCGGTCCACCGGCACCCACGGGACCTTCACCGGCGTCGTCCGCTTCACCGAAACACCCGGCGACGGCGGCCTCCGCCTCCGCGAAGAGGGCACCGTTTCCTGGGCCTCCGTCCCCGGCGGACCGGTAGGCACACCGTTCACCGCTCCCGCCAGCCGGGAGTACCTGCTCCGCCCCGCCGGCGCACCGGACTCGATGGACATGTCCTTCCCGGACGGCCGGCCGTTCCACCGCATCGGCTTCGGCCCGCAGAGCAGCCAGGACCAGCACTGGTGCGACCCTGACACCTACCGCGTGCACTACACCCGGATCGGCCCGGACGAATTCCGCTACGAGTGGGCTGTCACCGGGCCGGCCAAGGACCAGCTGCTCACGTCGATCCTGCGCCGCGCCACGGGTTCCGCGGCATGAATCCGCTCATCGTTGTCTCCGCGGTCTGTGTCTTCGACGAGGCAGGACGACTCCTGACCGTCCGCAAACGGGGCACGGACAAGTTCATGCATCCCGGCGGGAAGCCCGAGGCGGGCGAGACCGCAGCCCAGACGGCCGCCCGGGAACTGGCCGAAGAAGTCGGGATCGTCCTCGCAGCGGACGACCTGGTACTTCTGGGCATCTGGTTCGCGGACGCCGCCAACGAGGCCGCCACGCAGATCCAGGCCACTGTCTTCACGGCCCCGGGAGTCTGGCAGGCCCATCCCTCCGCCGAAATCGTCGAGATCCGCTGGCTCGACCTGGCCGGGGAGCTGCCGGACGATCTCGCCCCGTTGCTCACCGACCACGTCCTGCCCGCCCTCGCCGGCCATGCCGGCTGACCAGGCCCGGCCGGCTGACCAGGCCCGGCCGGCTGACCAGTCGGGCTAGATTCCCGGAACGGCGTCTTCGGCCACGGCACTGGCCTCGCTGAACTGGGTGCGGTACAGCTCGGCGTACCGTCCCTCGGCGGCGAGCAATTCGGTGTGCGTGCCGCGCTCGACGATCCGGCCGTCCTCCACAACCAGGATGGCGTCCGCGGCCCGGATGGTGGAGAGCCGGTGTGCGATCACGACGGCGGTGCGGCCCTCGAGCGCCGCCCCCAGCGCCGCCTGGACCGCGGCCTCATTGGTCGAGTCCAGGGCCGCGGTGGCCTCGTCCAGGATCACGACGCGCGGCTGCGCGATGAGCAGCCGGGCGATGGTGAGCCGCTGGCGTTCGCCGCCCGACAGCCGGTAGCCGCGCTCCCCCACCACGGTATCCAGGCCGTCCGGAAGGGAGCGGATCATGTCTTCCAGCCGGGCCTGCCGCAGCACGTCCCACATCAGCTCGTCGCTGGCCTCCGGACGGGCCAGTCGCAGGTTGGAGGCGATGCTCTCGTGGAACAGGTGGCCGTCCTGCGTGACCATGCCCAGGGTCTGCCGCATCGAATCGAAGGTCAGGTCACGGACGTCGACGTCGGTCCCGGGCGTGCTTCCGCCGAAGCGGACGGCGCCGGAGTCGACGTCGTACAGGCGCGAGAGCAGCTGCGCGATGGTGGACTTCCCGGCGCCCGAGGAGCCCACCAGGGCGACGGTCTGGCCGGGTTCCACGCGGAAGCTGATGCCGTGCAGCACCTCTTCGCCGCCACGGGTGTCGAGTGTGGACACGTCCTCCAGGGAGGCCAGCGAGACCTTGTCGGCCGCTGGGTAGGAGAAGCGCACGTCGTCGAACTCCACGGACAGCGGCCCGGCCGGCGAGGACACCGCGTCAGGCTTCTGCTGGATGAGCGGCTTGAGGTCCAGGATCTCGAAGACGCGTTCGAAGCTGACCAGGGCGCTCATGATTTCGACCCGGGCGTTGGAAAGCGCGGTGAGGGGCGCGTAAAGGCGCGTGAGCAGCAGTGCCAGCACGACGACGTCGCCCGCGGCCAACTGCCCCTGCAGCGCGAGGAAGCCGCCCAGTCCGTAGACCAGTGCGAGGGCCAGCGCCGAGACCAGGGTCAGGGCGGTCACGAAGGTGAACTGCAGCATCGCGGTCCGCACGCCGATGTCCCGGACGCGGCCGGCGCGGGCCGCGAATTCGCGGGATTCCTCGTCGGGGCGGCCGAAGAGCTTCACCAGGGTCGCGCCGGGGGCGGAGAAGCGCTCTGTCATCTGGGTGCCCATGGAGGCGTTGTGCTCCGCCGCTTCGCGGCGCAGGTCCGCAAGTTTGGAGCCCATCCGGCGGGCCGGAATCAGGAAGATCGGCAGCAGGATCATGGCGAGCACGGTCACCAGCCAGGACTTGCCCATCATCACCACGAGGGTCAGGGCGAGGGCCACAACGTTGCTGACGACGCCGGACAGGGTTCCGGCAAAGGCCGACTGCGCGCCGATCACGTCGTTGTTCAGCCGGCTCACGAGTGCCCCGGTGCGGGTGCGGGTGAAGAAGGCGATCGGCATTTTCTGCACGTGGTCGAAGACCTTGGTGCGCAGGTCCACGATCACACCTTCGCCGATGATGGAGGACAGCCAGCGGGTGACCAGCCCCAGTCCGGCCTCGGCGACCGCCACAATGGCAATCAGCACGGCCAGCCAGACCACGACGTCGGTGCCCGCACCGGCGATGATCGCGTCAACCACCTGGCCGGCGAGCACCGGGGTGGCGACGGCCAGCACGGCCATCACGATAGATAGCAGGACGAAGGCGATCAGCTTGCCCTTGTGCGGGCGGGCGAAGCCGAACACCCGCTTGAGCGTCTCCTTCGAGAACGGCTTCGAGCCGCTCGAAGCGCGCGTGATGTTGTAAAGGGAGCTCCAAGCTACCCGGTCCATGCTCATTTTTTGTTGCCTTTCGGGGCGGTATGGCCCAAGAGCTCGGTGACGACGCCGTTGTCCACGTTCCAGCGCGCGTCAAGGCGCACGTTTTCCAGCAGCCGGCGGTCGTGCGTGACCAGCAGCAGGGCGCCTTCGTAGCTTTCGAGGGCTTCCTCGAGCTGTTCGATCGCCGGCAGGTCCAGATGGTTGGTGGGTTCGTCCAGTACCAGCAGGTTCACGCCGCGGGCCTGCAGCAGGGCCAGGGCAGCCCTGGTCCGCTCCCCCGGCGAGAGCGAATCCACCGGGCGGGATGTGTGGTCGGCCTTAAGCCCGAACTTGGCCAGCAGGGTGCGGACTTCCGCGGGGGTCTGGTCCGTCAACACGGCTTCGACGGCGTCGCCCAGTTTCAGCTCGCCGGCCAGCAGCCCGCGCGCCTGGTCGATCTCACCGAGGGCGACCGATGCGCCCATCGAGGCGTCGCCGGCATCGGGCCGCTGGGCGCCCAGCAGCAGGCGGAGCAGGGTGGACTTGCCCGCACCGTTGGGCCCGGTGATGCCAATCCGTTCCCCGGCGTTGAGCTGCAGGTTCACCGGTCCGAGCGTGAAGTCCCCCTGGTGCACCACGGCGTTGCGGAGCGTCGCCACAACGGCGCTGGAACGCGGGGCTGCCCCGATGCTGAACTGCAGCTGCCATTCCTTGCGTGGTTCGTCGACCTCCTCAAGCCGGGCGATGCGGGATTCCATCTGGCGGACCTTCTGGCCCTGCTTTTCGGAGGACTCGGTACTGGCCGCGCGCCGGATCTTGTCGTTGTCCGGGCTCTTCTTCATCGCGTTGCGGACGCCCTGGGAGCTCCACTCGCGCTGGGTCCGGGCCCGGGAGACGAGATCGGCCTTGGTGTTGGCGAACTCCTCATACCGTTCGCGGGCATGCCGGCGCGCCACGGCCCGCTCTTCCAGATAGGCCTCGTAGCCGCCGTCGTAGACCGCCACGGAGTTTTGCGCAAGGTCCAGTTCCACGATGGTGGTCACGCAGCGGGCGAGGAACTCCCGGTCATGGGACACCAGCACCACGCCGCCGCGGAGGCCCTGCACGAACGCCTCGAGTTTGGCCAGCCCGTTGAGGTCCAGGTCGTTGGTGGGTTCGTCCAGCAGCACAATGTCGAAGCGGCTCAGCAGCAGCGCCGCCAGCGCCACGCGGGCCGCCTGGCCGCCGGAGAGCCCAGTCATGTCGGCGTCCTGGCCGATTTCGAGGCCCAGGTCCGCCAGTACGGGCGGGACGCGGTCTTCCAGGTCCGCGGCGCCGGAGGCCATCCAGCGGTCGAACGCGAGCGAATAGTCGTCGTCGGAACCCGGCGCGCCAACGCCCAGAGCCTCGGCCGCGGACTCCATATCCTGGGTGGCCTGGGCGCAGCCGGTGCGCCGCGCGATGTAGCCGCCGACCGTTTCGCCCTCGATCCGTTCGTGTTCCTGCGGAAGCCAGCCCACAAACGCGTCTGCCGGGGAAAGGCTGACGGTTCCTTCCTGCGGCGCGTCGACGCCGGCGAGCAGCCGGAGCAGCGTGGATTTGCCCGCGCCGTTGGCGCCGACGACGCCGACGACGTCCCCCGGCGCGACGGTCAGGGAGAGTTTGGAGAAGAGGGTGCGGTGGTCGTGGCCACCGGTAAGGTCCTTGGCAACAAGGGTTGCAGTCATTAGTCCATCCTCTCACCGCGGCCCAAAACCGGAGGCCCAAAACGGTCCGCCGGCGGGCAAGCCAGGCGGCCGGGGGACGCCGGGCATGAAAGAACCCGCCGGTCCGGACTTGGGGGGTGTACGGACCGACGGGTTCGAGCATTTAGCATAGTTGAATCAGCACCTCCCGTAAAATCAAGGAAGCCGGCGCTTCACCGAACCTCAGAAACCGCGCCGGCCTTCGACTCTGCAGGAAGCCATAAATGCCCCTACCCGCCAAGGCGTTTCAAGTCTGGCTCCATGTCGTCGCCCCCAGCGCGAGTACGTCCGACATTTGCAGGATCTCCGGGATCAAGCGCACCACCCTCGCCCAGCAGCTGGTTCGCGGAAAAGTCGCCGAAACCACCCTCGTCAGCATCAGCCGGGCCCTGAAGTTAAGTCCGCTCGCCGAACTGGCTGGCTTCGACGCCTACGCCGAGCTGTCCGGGCAGCCGCAGCCGCCGACCGCCGCCGAGCTGGTCAGCCAGGTTGCCACCATGGATCTGCTCCGCGCGGTGATTTCCCGCGCCTCCCCGGCGTACGGCGGCTACGGCGATGACGGCAGCGCCTTGACGCCGGCGCTCGGGCCCGCCCCGCATGCCACCTCGGTCAGAAACTGGGTGGACGCGATCGACGACGGCGAGTTGCGGCACCGGGTCTCGGCCACCACCGGCGTGGCGCCGCAGAACTATTCGGCCCAGTTGACCGCCAACCGGCTCTCCCCGGAACTGGCGGTCGCGACTGCCCGCGCCGCGGGCGTAGGATTCACTGGCGGTCTCGTCGCCACGGGCCTGATCACGGAAGCCGAGGCCGGCTGGCCGCCGGGGGCAAAACAAGCCGCACTGGACGCCCTCTCCGACGGCGAGCTCACGGCCCTTGCCGGCGAGCGCCTGCAGTCCCTCGGTAAAACCCTGCGCCGCCAGGAACACGAACACGAACAAACCAAAAAGATATGGGAGAACCTCGGATGATCGCGATCCTGCAGTGGACCACTCTGGCGGTCTGCGCTCTCATCGCAATCGCGCGGATTCCCAGTGCCCTCAGGGGTGAGAACAGGTCCATTTTCGGCGTCTTTGCGCTGTCTACCCTTGCCATTCTGCTCAGCATCGACGTGAGCTATAGCGCCGTCGACTCGTGGCTGGGTTCGGAGAACTTCACAAATCTCCTTCTTCGGTTTGTCGTTTATGGGGCATTGCTGCTGGCCGGATACCGGATAGCCAAGGCCTTCGCCGCCCGGAAGAGCATCCGCCTCATCGCCGGCCCAGTGGGCATGGGTGTGCTCGCCGTCATAGGCATCGCCACAGTCATTCTCTTTCTGTTGGCTGACACCGCGGGAACCGCCACCGGGTTGAGCGGGTTGCCCGCTAGAAGCCCTCAGAATGCGGCGCTCATCGAAGCGTACGCCGCCGCCGGTCGCCTCTACCCGGCCTACGTGGCCGTTTGCATCCTGCCCGCCACCTACCTGGCCATCGGTCAGCGGCTGCCCAGAACCATCCGCATCGGAGCACTATTGCTGACCATCGCCTTCGCCGGCATGGTCATCGGAACCTTCTTCCCCTTGATCCCACCGCAAGTTGTATACCTCCAAGCTGTCATTAATTACACCGCGGTGTTGTGCCTTTCGCTGGGTCTCGCCCTCATCTGGATCTCCGGTTTGATGGCAAAGCGGGCAACGAAACCCCGATGAAGTCCCGGACTAAATTGCCCGGATAGACACTGCGATGTGAGGCGCTGAGCGCGTTCGGAGAACCCTGACTATGGCAACCCTGGAATGGGCAACCGTGGCGTTCTTCCTGATGTGGTTCGGCCTTGGGCTCCGTCGTTGGCCTCGCCGCGTTCTGGTTCCCGGGCTGATCGCGGACAGATCAGGTAACGCTCAGGCAACATTACGTCAGGCTACCCGCTAGGCATTCACAAAATCATTAGACCATGAGAGAATCATGAATGTGTGAATGCGGCAGTCGTTTCGTGAACGGGATAATCCGTGCGAAACCAAGGCAGCCGTCCAAGCGCCATTGGGGGGATGAGTGGTAGCGGTCCAACTGGACCGCTCCCACTCAGCCTGTTTAACGCCCCCTTTGCCGGGGCGTGTGGGTTTCCCCAGGCCGCGGACCTCAGCGCCCGAATCTCAAAGTGACCAGCTGGAAGGGCCGAAGCGCCAGGTCCGCTGAGTCCCCCGCCGCCGACGCCGTGACTCCCGGCGCTGCGGCCGGACGCTCCAGCAGGTCCACCGGGTGGACGCTGTTGGTGCCGAAGCGGGCGGTCACAAGTCCCGCGGAGCGCTCCCCCAGCGATTCGTAGATCCGCACGATCACATCGCCTGAGCCATCCTCTGCCAGTTTCACGGCTTCCACGACAAGGGCCGGGTTGGAAACCGTGATGATCGGTTCCACGCCGTGGGCGCCCTGCAGCACCCTGGGCGCAAGGTTGGTGCGGTAGCCCTCCTCGACGGCGTCGGCGATGCCGGCACCGGGCCGGATGGTGACGTTCAGCTCGTGCCGGCCGCGGTCCGCGCCGGGGTCCGGAAACCTGGGCGCGCGCAGCAGCGAGAGCCGGACCGTGGTGGTCGTCCCGCTGTCGTCCTGGCGGACGGTCCGGGTGACGTCATGACCGTAGGTCGATGAGTTGGAGACCGCCACCCCGTAGCCGGGCTCGGCGACGTGGATCCACCGGTGGGCGCAGATCTCGAACTTCGCGGTTTCCCAGGAGGTGTTGAGCGTTGTCGGGCGGAAGACGTGGCCGAACTGCGTCTCCGAGGCCGAGCGGTCCGCCCGGACGTCGAGGGCGAACCCGAGTTTGAGCAGCTTTTCGCTTTCCTGCCAGTCAACGTCGGTGGAAATGGCCAGCGACGCAGCCCCGGGCTCCAGCGAGATCCGCTGGGTCACCGCGGAAGCGCCCGCCAGGCGTTCCACGACGACGGCGGCGCCTCCGCCGCTGCTCTCGACCGCCAGCGAATTCGCAGCGGTCAGCTGGACGACGTTGCGGCGGTAGAAGGCGTCGATGTCCCAGGCATCCCATTCGTTGGGTGTGTCCCGGTGAAGCTCCAGCAGGTTCCCGAACTCCCCGGGGGCGATCGCGTCGCGCCCGCTCGCATAGTCGATCAGCGATTCCAACAGGCCGTCGGCGTTGAGGACGGCGCGGATGATCCCGTTGTCGAGGATGTAGCCGCCGCCGGCTTCGGTGACCAGCACCGGCTGTCCGGTGATCGCCGGTTCTGCCGCGCCGAGCGGGGCGACGCCGTGACGGGGGTGCGGGGCTGCGTTGAGCAGGAAGTCGGTGTCCCCGGCACCCAGCACCGCAGCGGCGGCGTCGGCGATGATTGCCTCGAGTGCAGTGCCGACGGCGGTGTAGTTCCGCTCGGCGTCCTGGTGCACCCACGCGATGGAGCTGCCCGGGAGGATGTCATGGAACTGCTGCAGCAGGACCAAACGCCAGAGCCGCTTGAGCTCTGCCGCCGGGTAGCTGAACCCGGTGCGCACCGCCGCCGTGGTGCACCAGAGTTCGGCTTCGCGGAGCAGGTGCTCGCTGCGGCGGTTGCCCAGTTTGGTCTTCGCCTGGCTGGTGTACGTGCCGCGGTGCAGTTCGAGATACATCTCGCCGACCCAGACCGGGAGTGCCTCGTACTCGGCCTGCGCCCGGGCGAAGAAGCTCGCGGCGGAGCCGAGCTCCACTTTCGGCGATCCCTCAAGGTCAGCGGTGCGGCGCGCCGCCGCGAGCATCTCGCGGGTGGGCCCGCCGCCGCCGTCGCCGTAGCCAAACGGGACCAGCGACGTCGTGCCCCGGCCGTGGTCCCGGTAGTTGCGCTCGGCGTGGGCGAGCTCCCGGCCGCTGAGTTCGGAGCTGTAGCTGTCCACCGGCGGGAAATGTGTGAAGAGCCGGGTACCGTCGATCCCTTCCCAGTTGAACGTGTGGTGCGGCATCCGGTTGACCTGGTTCCAGGAGATTTTTTGGGTGAGGAACCACTTGCTGCCGGCGGCCTTGACGATCTGCGGCATGGCCGCCGAGTAACCAAAGGTGTCCGGAAGCCAGGCTTCCTCGCATTCCACGCCGAATTCGGCCAGGAAGAAACTCTTCCCCTCCAGGAACTGGCGGGCAATTGCCTCGCCGCCGGGCATGTTGGTGTCCGACTCGACCCACATGCCCCCCACCGGGACAAACTGGCCGGTTCTGACCTTCTCCGTGATCCGTTCGAAAAGCTCGGGGTACAGCTCCTGGATCCAGGCGAGTTGCTGGGCCGAGGAGCAGGAAAACACGAACGCGGGATCCTCGTCCATCAGTGCAAGGACGTTGGAGAAGGTGCGGGCGCACTTACGGATGGTTTCGCGGACGGGCCAGAGCCAGGCGGAGTCGATGTGCGCGTGCCCGGTGGCGAGCAGGTGGTGCGCCGAGGCGTAGGCCGGCCGGGCCAGGACGCCGGCGAGGGCTTTCCGGCCCGCGGCTGCCGTGCCCGGGATGTCATCAGGATCCATGACGTCCAGCATGCGTTCCAGGGCCCGCAGGATTTCATGGCGGCGGGGAAGTTCCATCGGCAGCTCGTGCATGAGGCCGGACAGCGTCCAGATGTCCTGCTGCAGCTCCCAGACGGTCTGGTTGAGCTCGGCGATGGCGATCAGGCCGAGGCGGTACTTCGGTTCGTTTCCGGAGGTCGCCTTGTCGCCGTAGGGCGTGGCCGCGAACGTCCACCCCTGTGACAGATCGGGGTTGGCGGCGGCTTCCACGAAGAAATCGACGGACGTTCCACTGCCGAGGAGTTTAAGCGGGATGTACTGGTTCCGCGGCGAGATGGCTTTGACGATGGTTCCGTCCGGCCGCCAGGCGATTCCCTCGCACTGAAACCCGGGAAGGTCGCTGTTAAAACCCAGGTCCACGATGATTTCCACCGAGGTGCCGGGCGCCGTTCCCCAGGCGTCCGGCACCTGTCCCTGCAGGCGGAGCCATTTGGTGCTCCATGGCCGTCCCCAGGCGGCTCCGTGCTCCTGGGGCGTGAACGTCTGCCGCAGCGCCTCCGTGGCGGGCACCGGCTCATCCGGGACGTCCCAGCTGCTCAGGGTGAGCGGCACACTGCGCGGGTAGACCGCGGGGACGATGCGTTCGCGAACAAAACGGTCGAGCCGGACTTCCGTGAGACGGCGGTCGTCGTGCAATGAGTTCCTCTTAGCGCTGCGTGGATGACTCTGAAATGCATCCAATCGTTGGATAAAACTTACGTCGCCGCTCCTCCCAAACCAAGGGGGCCTTCAGTTGACGCTAGCTGCCGACGGGCGCGGGCACGCCGGCCACTCGCCCGGCGCCGGCGTACACATTCAGCGACGTGCCGCGGCTGAACCCGGCCAGTGTGATGCCGCTGGCCTCGGCCAGTTCAACGGCCAGGCTCGACGGCGCGCTGACCGCGGCCAGGGCGGGGATCCCGGCCAGGGCAGCCTTCTGCACCAGCTCGAAGGACGCCCGCCCGGAGACCTGGAGCACGGTGCCGCGCAGCGGCAGCAGGTTTTCCCGGAGGGCCCAGCCGACCACCTTGTCGACGGCATTGTGGCGTCCCACGTCCTCGCGCACGCACAGCAGGTCGGCGGAGCCGTCCTCGGCGATCCGGAAAAGTCCGGCCGCGTGCACGCCGCCGGTGACGTCGAAGACTGCCTGGGCTTCCCGCAGCCGGTCCGGGAGGGACGCGAGCGTGGCCAGCGGGACTATCAGCGGGTCCTCGGCCGGGCTGTAGTGGGAGGACTTGTGCACTGCTTCGATGGAGTCCGTGCCGCAGATGCCGCAGGAGCTGGAGGTGAAGATGTTCCGCCCGGTGTCCGGGCGGACGACGTCCGGCCTCAGCTGGGCTTCCACCACGTTGAAGGTCTGGACGCCGTTCTCGTCCTCCCCGGCGCAGAACCGCAGCGAGACGAGCTGTTCGGGGCTCCAGATGATGCCCTCGGAGACGAGGAAGCCTGCCACGAGGTCAAAGTCGTGTCCTGGTGTCCGCATCGTGACAGAGAAGGACATCCCGCCGAGCCGGATTTCCAGCGGCTCCTCTACGGCGAGCACGTCCTCCCGGTGCCGGACGGGGAATTCGAGGGCCTGCGGCGACCCGTCGAGGACATATTTGTGCACCTTGCGGCGCTGTGTGAGGCGGCCCATCAGGTTTTCCTAACCAACATAACTCCATCATGGCAAGCACTGGGCCGGGTGGCCAGCGCGCGTTTCAGGCCGGGCATTACCCCAGCAGTTCGCTCCAGTCCACCGGGCCGGGGGTGCCGGCGGGCTTCCGGGCGGTCCGCTTGGGGGCGGGCTTGTCCTTCGCCGGGACGGGTGCCGGGAGGGCGGCACGCCAGGGAAGGGCGAAGGCAGGGACGAGTTCGCCCAGCTGCACTCCATGCGGCGGGACCACCAGGACGCCGTCGGCTGCGGCCAGTCCGCGCATCATCCCCGGGCCGGTGTGCTGCGCCGGAGAGGCCATGCCGTAGAGGAGCCGGAACGGCATGAGCCGGGTCCTGCCCGGGTCGGGTTCGATCATGGAGCCGCAGGGAAGCTCGGTGACGGGCGTCGGGGTCCGGTGCCCCAGCGCCGCAAGCAGCGGGGCCCCAATGGTTGACAGGGCCATCATGGCCGCGAGGGGGTTCCCGGGAAGCCCGATAATGAACCTGCCGTCCGGCAGTTCAGCCAGCACGGCCGGATGGCCCGGCCGCATGGCGATGCCGTCGATGAGCAGGCGTCCGCCGAGCTCCGCGACCGAACGGCGCAGGTGGTCGGTGCCGGACCTGCCGGTGCCGCCCGTGGTGATGACGACGTCGGCGGGCAGCAGCTCCGCGGCCGAGGGACCGGCCGGCTGCGCGGCTGGAGCCGCGCCGTTTTCCGCCGCGGGGTCGGTGTCCTCGAGGGCGGTGAGCCATTCGGCGTAGCTGTCGCCGATTTTCGTTTCGCCGGTGCAGATTCCGCCGAGCATCTCCACGACGCCTGCGAGCTGGGGGCCGAAAGTGTCGCGCACCTCCCCCGGCTGCGGGATCCCCGCCGAGACCACCTCCGAGCCGGTGAACACCAGCCGGACCAGGGCTTTGCCCAGCACCGGGAGGGCGTCGTGACCGCCAACGGCAGCGAGCGCGAGGTGGGCGGGGTTGAGGAGGGCGCCAGCCTTGATCAGCACTTCGCCGGCGGCGGCTTCCTCCGCGGCTTTGCGGATGTGTTCGCCGTTCCGCGGCTCACCGGGTTTGGCGCCGCCGCCGAGGCGAAGGACTGGCAGCCCGTCCTCGTCGCTGGCGATCGTGCCGCTCTCGCTGCGCAGCACGGCCTTCGCCCCGGGAGGGATCAGTCCGCCAGTGACGATCGGACTGGCCTGGTGGGGTGCCAGCCGCTGGCCGGGTTCCGCGAGGATCCAGGGTCCGCTGCCGTTGACGGCCCAGCCGTCCATGGCGGAGGAGGCGTAGTGCGGCAGGTCCACCAGTGCTTCCACATCGGCGGCAAGTGTCCGGCCCAGGGCCTCCCGGAGGGCAACGGGTGCGGCGGGGATCGGAGTCGCGCAGCCGAAGGCGAGCTGCCAGGCTTCCTGCCAGGTGTGGGCAAGGGGCCGATGCGGCGCCTCCGTCTGGGGCACCTCGCTGGCCGCGTCGCTAATGAGCCCCGCGGAACTCTCGTCTTGGTGCCCGGCGGGCGCGGCGGCAGGCGCGGCGGCGGGCGCGGCGGCGGGGCTGGTGTCGGGGGTGTTCGTTGCAGGCTCGTCCCCGGCGGCAGCTGGGCTGCCGTGAGGGGGTGCAGGTGTCATGCCCCCGAGGCTTCGCTGGCCGCGTAGTCCGTGGCGAGTTTGCGGGCTACGCCCATCGCGGCCTGCATGGAGACGGAATCCGTGGCCTGCCCGGAGCCGGAGGCCAAACCGGCCGCGAATCCGGCGATAAACGTCGTCAACGGTGCGGCCGGGCGCACCACGGAGTGAGCTGCCACTCCGGCGAGGGCCAGGACCTCGTTCACGTCAACCTCGACGTCTTCCAGTTCCAGGGCCTGAAGCAGGGCACGGCACCAGTCTTCGAGTGTTTCATCCTGGCTTTTCACCGTTTGCCTCCAAAGTTGAGTTCAGCTGGGGTCCCCGGGCCGGATGCCATGGTCTCGGCTGCCCCGTGCAGGACTGTCGCGTTCGGGACGGTCGTGTTCAGGACGGTCGCTGCCATGCCGGTCCGGCGGGCGGGTAACCCCTAATGCGGAGGCATCGTCCCAAGTGTCCACATCATCCGTGGACCCTTCGGGGACGCTTACTTCCCGCACCTCCAGCCTAGCAAGAAGCGCGAATACCGAGGCATTTTCGAGGGCACCGCGCCGGGCTGCATCGGCCGCGCGCCGTTGTAGCACAGCTGTGCGATATAAGCCCATGAGAGGTTGCCGGTGTCCATCACGAGACACTGCCATGAGCCCGTCGTGCACCTCCGCTTCGGCGGCCGCGCCGAGCAACGCCCGGATGGCGGCGCCCGCCCCGGGCATGTCGCAGGCAAGGACGAGGGTGAAGGGCGCGGCGGAAGGGTGGCGCGGGTCGTGGGCGCGGTTCCGTTCCAGGGCGGCGAGTCCTGCCGCGATGGCGGCGGCAGGCCCGGCAAAGGGCGGATCCTCCCGGCATCTGACCACACCGTCCGGCAGGGTGCCGGGGTCGGGCCCGACGACGGCGACCGCCGCCGCCCCGCGGGCGGCCCGAAGGGCGAGCTCAAGGAGGGTGGCGCCGTCGTGCATCAGGCCCGACTTGGGCACCCCGCCCAGCCGGGATGACCTCCCCCCGGCGAGGATGACAGCATCAAATTCCACCCGCCCAGCCTAGCGCGGCCCTGCAGACTGCCACTCCGGCCGGACCGGATCCCCGGACCGGCCGAGATCGGACCGGACCGCCGGACCGGATCAGGCAGCAGATTCCGGCAGCAGGAAAGGGTCCCAGGCCGGCGTCGGCTTCTCCAGTTCCTTGATCTGCCAGGTTGTCCCGCGGGGCGGCGCCGGGCTGAAGCCCAACTTCCAGCCCATTTCACCCGGCGTGTGGTCCCCTTTGGCATTGTTGCAGCGCAGGCAGGCCGCGACGAGGTTCTCCCAGGAATCCGCACCACCCCTGGATTTGGGTTGGACATGATCAATGGTGTGCGCCGCCTTCCCGCAGTACGCGCAACGGTGTCCGTCCCGGCGAAGCACGCCGCGGCGGCTGACAGCCGTTATGTTGTTGTACCGGGGCCTGATGTAGCGATTCAGCAGAATCACCGAGGGCCGGCCAAGGACGTCCTGGGGCCCGACGACAGGAGTGTCGCCTTCCGCCACGACGCTGGCCTTTCCGGTCAGCACCAGCACGAGTGCCCGGCGGAAAGTGACAACCGCCAGCGGTTCATATCCAGCATTTAGAACGAGAGTGCGCATCCGCATACCTCTTCACGGCCGCACCCGCCAGGGGCACGAGGGCCGGCTGCCCTCTGCTTGGTCGGGCTATGGACAAAACAAGAGTAAACACGGAGGTGCCGATTTACCGAATATTTTTCCCGCGCCGCGACCGCAGCCCTCGAAAGTTCACCCGGCGGCAATGCAAAAGGACCCCCGCCAAACGGCGGGGGTCCCTCGGGTTTGCTGCTGTGGTCTTAGGCGCCGACGCGGATGAAGACCGGGCCGGAGCCGACGTTGACGGACTGCAGGGACGTGGTCCCGCCGTTCCAGCCGCCGTGGACGGCCATGCCGTTGCCGACGTAGACAGCGATGTGGGCCATGCCCGAGCCGCCGTTCTGGTAGTACGCGAGGTCGCCGGAGCGTGCCTCGGCGGCGCTCACGGTGCGGCCGAGGGACAGGTAACCTGCCGGCCAGCCGTGGTAGTTGATGCCGGCAGCAGCCAGCGCGTTGGTAACGAGGGCGGTGCAGTCCTGGCCAATACCGAGCTGGGCGTAGGCAGCGGCGGCGATCGTGGCGCCCATGCCGCTGGCGACGGCGGGTGCCTTGGTGCTGGCAGTTGAGGCGGCCGCCAGGGTGGCGCCACCGACCTTGGTGCCGGAGGTCTTGGCAGCGGGTGCTTCCTCGACCTTGACGACGGGCTTGGGGGCCTCGACGACGGGGGCCGGGGAGGTGGTGACGGCCGGCTTCTCGTAGGAGATGGCGATCGTGGAGGCAGCCGAGATGGTCGCCGGGGAAGCAGCCTGAACCTCAAGGGTGGAAGCGGAGGTGGCTTCGCGCTGGACATTGGCCTCAGCAGCGTTGGCTGCGATACCGCTGGTCAGGACGAGGCCGGAGGCAGCAACGATGACGGCTGCCTGGCGACCCATGCCGCCGGCGTTGTCGCCGACAGCTTTGGCAATGACGGCCAGCGAGTTGGTCTTGGTGACCTCGGCGCGGTGCCGTGCGTTTGCACGAGTAGTCATTAAGTTCTCTCTTTCGTGATCCTGGGTCCGCGCTTTTTGGGCGCGGTCTGAGGACGCTCCGGCATCTTGGGGGTACGCCGGATCGCCCCGAAATGGGTTACTTAGCGAAGGGTGTACTGCGAAGACGCGCCAAAAGCGGGAACTGCTTGCAGGTGCATGGCCTGCGGGCCGGACTCAGCAGAAATTGAGTCGGCGGTATGGAATCCGTTCCGGGCACCGGCAAGGGCGACACGGCGGTTGGATTCCAGCGGGCTCGTAAGAGCCGCGCGAGCGCGGTTAAGCGCAGCATTGTGGCGTGAAGACACGAAAGTAGCCTCTCCCAATGCCTGCGAGGTGAGCTGTCGGATTCGGATGGGAGTCACCCGGCCGCGCTGCTTCCTGGGAAGCATTGCGACTTAACCCCAAGGTCTTCTTGCGAAGACCAAAATTGGTTCCCCCGCCCCTGCCAGACGATGTCATGCGAACGGACCTTGAGCGGTGGCAGAGCTAGGCAATCCACTCAAGAGCGCCAACTTCGGAAAAGTTGGCGTAGCTCAAACGGTACAGCAGTTGGGAGGCAATGTCACATTCAGATCACGGCGTGTCACAAGAATGCGAGAGCGTCCCATCAGCTCTTAGAGCCAGCCGGTCGGATCGACGACTTCGCCGTTGACCATGACTTCAAAGTGCAGGTGGCAGCCGGTGGAGGCGCCAGTGGTGCCGCTCATTGCCACGACATCGCCGCGGGAGACCTGCTGGCCCACCTTGACGGTGGCTGACGACAGGTGGTTGTAGGTGGTCTCCAGGCCGTTGCCGTGGTCGATCACCACCCGGTTTCCGCCGCCATAGGGATGCCATCCGGTGAACGTCACGGTGCCGCTGGCGGCCGCAAGGACGGCGCTGCCGCACTGGGCGGCATAGTCCTGGCCGCGGTGGAATTCCCCGGAGCCGCCGGTAATGGGGCTGACGCGGTAACCGAAGGGTGACGCGGTTATCAGCTGGGCGAGGGGCGCCCCGAGGCTGCCCGCGGAGGCTGCACGGGTGATCGAGCCGGCGGACTGCGCGCTCAGCAACTGCTTGAGCTTTCCGTCCGGGTCACCCTGGGTGGTGACGGCGCTGCGGCTGAAGTCAATCTTGGCGTCGTCGGCCGTGATGTCCGGCTGGACCGCGGCGGAGATGGAACCGGCGGCGGAGGTGTCCGTGGCCATGACCGGGCCCGTCGCAGGGACGGCGACAGTGAGGACCAGTCCCGTGGCGGCCAGGGCGAGGCCGGCCTTTTGCCCCACGCCGCTGGCGGCCGCGAAGTCAGTTACCTGCCGGAACGGGCTGCGGCGGTCCCGGCGTGCGTCGCGGTGCGCGTCACGTGGGCGGTCTGCCGGCAAGGCGACGGCCGGACGGGGCTCCGGAGCAGGACCGGTCGCACGACGGCGGCCCCTGGCGGTCTGGGTGGTCAAAAGGTTCCTCTCTGGAGAGCCTGCGAAGTTAGCTGTCGGATTCGGGTCAGAGAGTTCAAAGACCCGGTCCGCCGTGGCAAGAATCCAGGCACAAAGGGACCCGAAGGGTCCATCGGTGGAGGGTACTTGCCGCTGACGGACTTCACCCCAAGGCTGTTGAACAGCCGGAAGTGGTTCCCCCGCCCCTGCCAGAAAGGTGGTTCTGTTACTGATCCGCTGGCAGAGCTCGGCTTCGGATCAGGTAACGCTTTGGTATCGGTACTAGAGACCAACTATAGGCGATGAAGCCATTCAGAGATAAATCCGTTATGGAACCTGTGCGCAACTCAGGGGTGGTCCCCTCAGCGGACAGCTAATACCGGTGAAGCGGCGTTAATCGACGGTAACGAAGACGTGGGCTGCAACCTCGGGCGGCAGCTCCAGCGCGCCTTCGATCTCCGGCACCCGCACCGAGATGTATTCGCCCACCCGCTCCAGCGAAACACTGGCGCCAGGGCGGATGCCTCCCTCGTCCAGTTGGACGAGCAGTTCCGGTTCCACCTGGATGGGCTCCGCGAGCCGGCTCACCCTGATCCGGGAATCCGGCCCGTAGCCTGCCATGGCGTCAAGCAGGTTCACGACGACCGGAGCGTTGGGCTCGGACGCCAGGCCGCCCAGTTCCGCGAGGCCGGGAATCGGGTTGCCGTACGGCGAGACCGTGGGGTGGTTCAGCAGGTCGAAGATCCGCCGCTCCACCCGTTCGCTCATAACGTGCTCCCAGCGGCAGGCTTCCTCATGGACATAGGCCCAGTCGAGGCCGATCACGTCGGCCAGCAGCCGCTCGGCGAGGCGGTGCTTGCGCATCACCCCAATGGCACGTTTCCGGCCGGTTTCGGTCAGTTCAAGGTGCCGGTCGCCGGTAACAACGACCAGGCCGTCGCGCTCCATGCGTCCAACGGTCTGGGAAACGGTCGGGCCGGAGTGGCGCAGCCGCTCGGCGATGCGGGCGCGCAGGGCAACAATGTTTTCTTCTTCAAGTTCGAGAATGGTCCGGAGATACATCTCGGTTGTATCGATCAGGTCCGTCATTCAGCTCAGCTCCTCGAGCGCCGTCCTTGCGTGATTCCCACGGTACCGCCTGCGGCTGGCGCCCTCGCGGGGTCCGCTACGTTCGCAGGCCAGCTTAGCCTATTTTGAATTACTCCGGATAATCTCAATGACCGGACTGTGACGGTCTCTTTTCCCTGCGGCGCCCGGCAGTCAGGCAGAATGAAACGGTGGCTCCGCCGCAGCCATCCTGCCGGGCCGCCCCGAGCCGCACCTCGTACCTGCCGAAAATTGGAGCCACAGTGAGCGACACCAGCATCACGATTCCCGCAAATCTCCTGCCCAAGGACGGCCGGTTCGGCGCCGGACCGTCCAAGGTCCGTCCCGAACAGCTGGCGGCCTTGGCCGCGTCGTCGAAGCTGCTGGGCACGTCCCACCGGCAGGCGCCGGTCAAGAACCTTGTGGGATCGGTCCGGACCGGGCTCAGCGAGTTTTTCCGCGCCCCCGAGGGCTACGAGGTCATCCTGGGTGTCGGCGGGTCCACCGCGTTCTGGGACATCGCGAGCTTCGGCCTGGTCGAGAACAGGGCACAGCACTTGTCCTTCGGCGAGTTTGGCTCAAAGTTTGCCGCCGCCACCAACAAGGCACCGTTCCTCGCGGACTCTTCCATCATCAAGTCCGAGCCCGGCACGCGCCCGGCCGCCCGGGCCGAGGCCGGCGTCGACGTCTACGCCTGGCCGCAGAACGAAACGTCCACGGGCGTGGCTGCTCCGGTCCGGCGCGTGGTGGGTGCCGACGCGGACTCCCTCGTCCTGGTGGATGCCACCTCGGCTGCCGGCGGGCTCGACGTCGACGTCGCTGAAGCGGACGTTTACTACTTCGCCCCGCAGAAGAACTTCGCCTCCGACGGCGGCCTGTGGCTGGGCCTGTTCTCCCCGGCAGCGCTGGAACGCGCGGCGCGGATCAAGGCCGGCGGACGCTGGATCCCGGACTTCCTGGACCTCCAGACGGCGATCGACAACTCACGGCTGAACCAGACCTACAACACGCCGGCACTGGCCACGCTCGTCACCCTGGACGCCCAGGTGCAGTGGCTCAATGCCAGCGGCGGGCTCGACTTCGCCTCGGCACGGACCGCGGATTCGGCCGGCCGCATCTACCGCTGGGCCGAGGCATCGGAATACGCCACGCCGTTCGTCGCGAAGGCTGAAGACCGGTCCAACGTCATCGCCACCATCGACTTCGACGACTCCATCGACGCCGCGGCGATTGCCAAGGTGCTTCGCGCCAACGGCGTCGTGGACACCGAGCCATACCGCAAGCTGGGCCGCAACCAGCTCCGCATTGCGACCTTCGTGGCGATCGAGCCGGACGATGTGTCGGCGCTGCTGGAATGCATCGACTTCGTTGTGGGCGAGCTGAAGAAGTAGCACCGCGCCCGTCCTGGCCCGTCCCGGCGCTGAAGCGTCAGCGGTCGACGGCGTCGTCGGCGTCGTCCGGTTTCTGTCCCCGTCCGGCGCCGTCCGCGTCTGGTCCGGTTCCGTCGGGGCCCCGGGCACCGGCGGATACCACACGGAAGTGCTGCAGCCCGCGGGCGCGGCGGTCGAACCGGATCCGTAACTGCAGGGCCCTGACAATCCACACCAGGCCGATCAGGGCCGCGACCAGGCCGGAGGCCGCCGCGACGCTCAAGGACCAGCGGGGGCCGGCGACGTTGGCGATCCATCCCACGAACGGCGCCCCGATGGGTGTGCCGCCCATAAAGATGGCCATGTACAGCGCCATCACGCGGCCGCGCATCACGGGGTCCGTGGTCGTCTGGACGTAACCGTTGGCGCTCGTCAGCATGGTGATGGCGAAGAGCCCCACCGGAACCAGCGCCACACCGAACCAGAAGTAGCTGGGGGCCAGCGCGGCGATGCCCGAGGTCACACCGAAGGCTCCGGCAGCCCCGAAAATGATCCGCAGCCGGGGCTTTTTTCGCCCGGCGGAGAGCAGTGCCCCGGCGACGGAGCCAATGGCCATGATGGAATTCATCAGACCGAAGGCGCCGGCGTCCAGGCCGAATTCCGTTCCGACCATGGCCGCGATGAAGAGCACGAAGTTCAGTCCGAGGGTGCCCACAATAAAGACGGCGACCAGCACCACCACGATGTCCGGGCGGAACCGCACATACCTCAGCCCCTCGCGGATCCGGCCCTTGCCGGCCGCTGCCCGGGGCAGCTGGCGCAGCGACGCCGTCGGAATCCGCCACAGGCTAAGAAGCAGGGCGACGAAGGTCAGGGTGTTGATCAGGAAGACCCAGCCGGGGCCGACGGCGACCGTGAGGACGCCGGCGACTGCGGGCCCGATCATCCGGGCGACATTGAAGGACGCGCTGTTGAGGGCCACCGCGTTGGGCAGGTAATCGTCGCGGACAAGTTCGGAGACGAACGTCTGGCGCACGGGGGCATCGAGGGCAGACACAACACCGAGCAGCAGGGCGAAGCCGTAGACATGCCACAGCTGCGCCGCCCCGGAAATTACCAGGATGCCCAGGCCCGCGCTGAGCAGCCCCATCGCGGACTGGGTCAGGATGAGCAGCTGTTTGCGGTTGAAGCGGTCGGCCACCAGCCCGGCCACGGGGGCGAGGAAGAGCTGGGGGCCGAGTTGCAGGGCCATGGTGAGGCCCATGGCGCTGGCATCGTGCTCGGTCAGGTGGTCAAAGACCAGCCAGTCCTGGGCGGTGCGCTGCATCCAGGTCCCGATATTGGAAATGACCGCCCCGATGAACCAGATCCGGTAGTTCAGGATATGCAGGGACTTGAAGGTGGACATCATGTCCAGCCCTCACTATTCCGGCCCCCGGATGGTTCCAACCGTTAGTCAGCCTGCCTTGAGGGCAAATCGTCGTCCGGGGCGTCTGCGGAATCCTCACCGTCGTCAGAGTCGTCGTCGTCAACAGCGTCGTCGTCAACATCGTCGGCGTCGTACTCGTCGCCGGCTCCATCGGCATTTCCATCGGCGTCGTCGGAGTCGTCCTCGGGACTGTCCGCGGGATCGGGGGCGCTGTCGGCGGCGGGTTCGCCCGCGTCGGGCAGGGGTGCGGCAGGGGCGGCGTCCGCAAGTTCATCCTCGCCCTGTTCGTCGCCCGGGCGCACGCGCTCGGCCCACGGGATCCAGTCCGGCGCCAGGATCGACTCTTCGGAAGGCAGCAGGCCCAGCTCGTCGACCGTAACAACCTTGGACCGCGAGTTGCGCGTGAGCACGGCGTACCATTGCCAGCCCCCGTAGCCGGCCAGCCTGGACTCGAAGAGGTGGGTGACCAGGCGGTCCCCCTCGCTCTTGGCTGCCAGGTGCGGGCCGATCTGTTCGGCGGGGGCGATCCCTTCCAGGGCGGCACGGGCGGCGTCGACGGCGGCAGCCAGGAAGGCGTCGGGCTTGCCGGTGCGCCAGACGGGAACGCCCGGGCGCGGCTTGGAGCCGACGTTTGTGCCGGCGTTCGTGTCCCCGGCCCGGGGCGCGTTCTGATCAGATTCCGGAGTCATCGCGGGACCTACGCGTCCAGCTCGTCGGCAACCTTACGCAGGGCGACGGCAATCGCCTTGCCCTTGTTGCCTTCCGGGTATTTGCCGGCGGACAGCGTTCCGGACAGGTTGTCCAGCACGGAGACGAGGTCCTGCACCAGCGGCGCAAGGTCTTTCGGGCTGGGCCGCTTGGCCTTCGCGATGGACGGCGTCTTGTCCAGCACACGCAGACCCAGGGCCTGGGCGCCCTTGCGCCCGTCGGCCACGCCGAATTCGACCCGGGTACCGGCTTTAAGTTCGGTTACGCCCTCGGGCAACGCCGACTTGGGCAGGAAGACCTCCTGGCCGTCCTCGCCCGCGAGGAATCCGAAGCCCTTTTCCTTGTCATACCACTTGACCTTGCCGGTAGGCACGTAATCAACCTTCTTCGTTCTGCTGGTGACACGGCCGACGGCCACCGCATCCGCATGGATATGCGGGTTCAGGGTATGACTGCCCGGACCGTGTTGGTCTGTTCCTTCAAGGTTATCCTGCCAATCCCACTTTGGCCGTTTGGGGCGCGGGACAGGCCGGACTGTTAGCGTTAGCACCATGACACCATTGCGTTTCCGACGGCCACTGTTGATCGTTGCGGCCGCCTGCGCCGTTCTGTCGCTCGCGGCGGTCGGCGTCGTGATGGCGATGGCATTCGACAACGCCGTGTCCCCCGTTTGGATCACGTCCACGGCCCTCTACGGGCTTCCCGTCGCTTTCCTGCTGATGCTCCTGCTCGTCATTGATGGTGTGGCAGCCCGGCGACGGACCCGACGGCCCGACGAAAGGTAGCCTTGCACTGATGTCCCTGATCCGCGCGCTCAGCAAGGAACTCCAGGCACGCAGCGACGATTCGTTGCGGGCCCTGTTCGCCGCGCGGCCGGACCTCATCTCCCCCGGCGTGCCGGACTTCGCTGCCCTCGCCGCCCGGGCCAGCGGCCGCGTCAGCGTACAGCGTGCCCTGGAGCGGCTCAACCGCCCGCAAATGCAGGTCCTCGAGACCCTGCACCTGTGCACGAACACGGACACCGGGCACAGCGCCTCCGCCCCGATGCTGAAAAAACTCATCAACGCCGCCACCCTGAACTCCATCGAAAAGATGCTGCATTCGCTGCAGGAACTGGCCCTGGTCCACCGGGCGGAACCCCCGCACGGCGCCGCACCTGCTGCCGCTGCGAAGCTTCGCTATTACCTGCCGGTGGGCAGCCTCAAGGACGTGATCGGCATCTACCCGGCCGGGCTGGGGCGCAGCTACACCGAACTCGTCCGGCTCCAGCCGGCCTTCGCCCAGCGTGTGGTCCAGCTGGTCGGGGAACTCCACCGCAGCGGAGCGGCGATCTCCCCGGCGACCACGCCGATGGAGGCCGCGTTGTCCCTGCAGCACTGGACCGCCACCCCGGAATCCCTCCAGCGGATCCTGGCCGCCGCCCCGGAGCGCACAGCGGCGCTGCTCGCACGCTTCGGCAACTGGGCCATGGGCGCCGTCCCGCAGGCGCAACGGCGCGCCTCCGTCCTGCACGAGCCCACCGACGTCCGGCCCGTGGACTGGCTCCTGGCCCGCGGGTTGTTGGTGCCGCTGGACGCCGCCCACGTGGAGCTCCCGCACAGCGTCGGTGTGTCCCTGCGCGGCGGTTACGTGATCGAGAAGTTTGCCCTGACTCCCCCGGTGCCGCGGCTGGGTTCCACGACCGCGGCGCTGCGCCGCAACGCCGCCCTTGGCGCGATCGCCGAGACCCTCCGGCTCGTCGGCGAACTGCTTTACGCCGTCCGGGAACAACCCCTCGTCACCCTGCGCAGCGGCGGTGTGGGCGTCCGGGAGCTGAAACGCCTGGCGGACGGGCTGCAGCTCGGGCTGCACGAGGCCGGGGTGCTGGCGGAGTTATGCGCCCTGTCCGGCCTGATCCGCCTGGACGTGGATAATTCCGCCTGGGTCCAGCCCGCCCAGCTCGAATGGCAGACGCTTCCGCGGCAGGAGCAATGGCTGTGGCTCGTCAACGCCTGGCTCGCCAGCGAGCGGGCGCCGTCCCTGGTCGGCCAGCCCGTCAACGGCCAGGCGGCGGTCCCGGCCCTTCACCGGGGTGCGGCCGGGAATACCATCAACGCGCTGTCGGCCGAGGCGCAGCGGCCGGACGCTCCCGTGGTCCGGAAGCGGATCCTGGAAATTATTGCCGAGCTGACCGGGGAGGCCGCGGCCGCGGACGGGCAGGCGCCGGTACTGGACGCCGCGGCCGTGCTCGAGCGTGCCGATTGGACCCAGCCCCGGATGGCACGGCGTTTCAGCTCGCTGATCGGGGGTGTCCTGGCCGAGGCCGAAATGCTGGGCCTGATCGGCTCCGGCGCACTCAGCCAGATCGGAGCGGCCATCGCCGCGGAGCGGCCCGACGAGGCGATGGGGATCCTGGGCGAACACCTGCCGGCGGCCCTGAACCATGTCCTGCTCCAGGCGGACCTCACCGCCGTGGCGCCCGGCTACCTCGCCCCGGAACTGACCGAAAAGCTCCTCACCATGGCCGATGCCGAAGGCCAGGGCCCGGCAACGATCTACCGTTTCTCCGTCGCCTCGGTCCGGCGGGCGCTCGACGCGGGCCAGGACGCCCAGACTATGCTGGATTTCCTGGACCTGCACTCGGCCACCGCGATTCCGCAGCCGCTGAAATACCTGATCGAGGACACCGCCTCCCGCCATGCCAAGCTGCGGGTGGGGTCCGCCGCGACGTTCATCCAGAGCGACGACGAAACGGCGCTCCTGGAACTGCTCAACGCGCCCGGCGCCTCCACCCTGGGCCTGGTCCGGATCGCACCCACCGTGTTGATTTCGCGGGCGGGGCCGCGGGAAACGGCGCAGGTCCTCCGCCACCTTGGGCTGTCCCCTGCGGTGGAGGAATCCGACGCCGGCGGCGTCCGGCTGCGACGCACCACCGCGGTGCCGGGCAGCGCGCGCCCGGTATACAGCGCTCCGCGCACCGCCCCTCCGGAGGCCGACGTCGATGCCCAGCTGGCCGTGCTGCGCAGCGAGCGGCCCTCCGGCAGTAGCAACGGGCACGCTGCCGTCCTGCCCGGCAGTGAGGAATCGACCCAGCTGGGGCTGGAAACCCTGCAGAAGGCGATCCGGCTCAAGCAGCGTGTGGTGATCAACGTCGTCGACGGCTTGGGGAATGCCGTGCGGGAAACGGTTGTCCCCGTAGCTGTGAACGGCGGACGGGTGCGGGTGTTCGATCCGGCGAAGGAAACCGAACGTGTCCTGTCCATCCACCGGATTATTGACGTTGAAGTCGCAGAGGAACTGCTCCAGTGAACGATGGACCGCTGATCGTCCAGAGTGACAAAACCATCCTGCTCGAAGTCAACCACGAGCTCGCCACCGAGGCACGGCATGCCATCGCGGCGTTCGCCGAGCTGGAACGCGCCCCCGAGCACATGCACAGCTACCGGCTCACGCCGCTGGGCCTCTGGAACGCCCGCGCCGCCGGCCTCGACGCCGAAAAGGTGCTGGACACCCTGCTGAAGTACTCCCGTTTCCCGGTGCCCCACTCGCTGCTGATCGACGTCGAGGAAACCATGTCCCGCTACGGCCGGCTGCGGCTCGAAAAGGATCCCCAGCACGGCCTGGTCCTGCGCACCTCCGACTATCCGGTCCTGGAGGAAATCAGCCGCGCCAAAAAGATCGCCCCGCTGCTGGGGCCGAGGATCGATGGCGAAACCGTCGTCGTGCATTCCTCCCAGCGCGGGCAGCTCAAGCAGCTGCTGCTCAAAATCGGCTGGCCGGCCGAAGACCTGGCCGGCTACGTGGACGGGACGCCGCATCCGATCATGCTCGACGAATCCGGCTGGAAGCTCCGCCCGTACCAGCAGCTGGCGATGGAGAACTTCTGGGCCGGCGGCAGCGGCGTCGTTGTGCTTCCCTGCGGGGCCGGCAAGACCCTGGTCGGTGCCGCCGCGATGGCCACTAGCTCCACCACGACGCTGATCCTGGTGACCAATACCGTTTCCGCCCGGCAGTGGAAGGACGAGCTGCTGAAGCGGACCTCCCTAACCGAAGAGGAGATCGGCGAGTACTCCGGCTCCGTCAAGGAAGTCCGCCCCGTCACGATCGCCACGTACCAGGTGCTGACCACCAAGCGGGGCGGGCTCTACCCGCACCTGGAACTGGTGGACGGCAACGACTGGGGACTCATCATCTATGACGAGGTCCACCTCCTGCCCGCCCCGATCTTCCGGATGACCGCAGACCTGCAGGCGCGCCGCCGGCTCGGGCTGACCGCCACGCTGGTCCGGGAAGACGGCCGCGAGGGCGAAGTCTTCAGCCTGATCGGACCAAAGCGCTACGATGCGCCGTGGAAGGACATCGAGGCGCAGGGCTACATCGCGCCCGCCGACTGCGTCGAGGTCCGGATCGACCTGCCCCGGGACGAGCGCGTGGCTTATGCCATGGCAGAGGAAGCGGACAAATACCGGCTGTGCGCCACGTCCGAATCCAAGACCCTGGTGGTGGAACGGCTCGTGGCCGAGCACGCGGGCGAGCAGCTGCTGGTGATTGGCCAGTACATCGACCAGCTGGATGAGATCGGCGAGCGCCTGCAGGCGCCGGTGATCAAGGGCGACACATCCGTCAAGGACCGGCAGAAGCTCTTTGCGGCGTTCCGCGCCGGGGAGGTGCAGACCCTTGTGGTGTCCAAGGTCGCCAACTTCTCCATCGACCTGCCCGAGGCTTCGGTCGCCATCCAGGTCTCCGGCTCCTTCGGTTCCCGGCAGGAAGAGGCCCAGCGCCTGGGCCGGCTGCTGCGGCCCAAGAAGGACGGCCGCGCCGCCCGCTTCTACTCCCTGGTGGCCAGGGACACCCTGGACCAGGACTTTGCGGCCAAACGCCAGCGCTTCCTGGCCGAGCAGGGCTACGCCTACCGGATCATGGACGCGAAGGATGTGGGGACAGCCAGCTGAGGCTGCCCCCTGCGTCAGCCGGGAATGAGCCCTCAGCCCGCCGGCAGGGATGAGTCGTCCACGCAACACACATCTGCCATTCAGAAAACTCCCAGAGTCTGGGAGCATGATGGGAATCATGAAAAAGAACGGTCCCGAAGCCAAACTGCTCGTCGTCGATGATGAACCCAACATCCGCGAGCTGCTCTCCACGTCCCTGCGCTTTGCCGGCTTCGAGGTCGTCTCGGCGTCCAACGGGCGCGAGGCTTTGGCGGCCGCCGACCTCCATGCCCCTGATCTGGCCGTGCTGGACGTCATGCTGCCGGACATGGACGGTTTCACCGTCACCCGGCGGCTGCGCGCCGCCGGCAAACACTTCCCGGTGCTTTTCCTGACCGCCAAGGATGACACCGAAGACAAGGTGATGGGTCTTACCGTCGGAGGTGACGACTACGTCACCAAGCCGTTCAGCCTCGACGAGGTCGTGGCACGCATCCGCGCCGTGCTGCGCCGCACGCAGCCCCTGCAGGATGATGACGCGGTCATCCGGGTCGATGACCTGGAGCTCGACGACGACGCCCACGAGGTCCGCCGCGGCGGCACGGTGATTGAACTGTCCCCGACCGAGTTCAAGCTGCTGCGCTACCTGATGCTGAACCCCAACCGGGTCCTGTCCAAGGCCCAGATCCTGGACCACGTCTGGGAATACGACTTCAGCGGAGATGCCTCGATCGTGGAGTCCTACATCTCGTACCTGCGCCGCAAAGTGGACATTGATCCCGATGCCCCGGCCCTGATCCAGACCAAACGCGGCGTCGGCTACGTGCTGCGGACGGCCGAGAAGCGCTGACCTTGTTGCTCCAGCGTTGGCAGTCGGCCTCGCTCAGATCGCAGCTCGTCGCCATCATGACCGCCCTGATGCTGGTGGCTCTCACCGCCACGGGCGCCGGGACGATGACCCTGCTGCACAGCTATCTGCAGGGGCAGGTCGACGACAAGCTCCGGGCCGCGGTCGCCTCCGTCCGCCATCAGCAGTCGTTCAGCCAGCTGCAGGTCCAGAGCGAGAGCATCCCCACCGACTACTCGCTGATGCTCTTTACCCCCGGCCAGCCGCCGGTGCCGTTCGGCGGCGACAGGGAGCTCCACCCGGACATCACCAGCATCAGCGCCGCCGAGGCCGCGGACCGCGAGCAGGTCCCGTTCCAGGTCCGCGGCACGGACGGGCGCAACTGGCGCGTCGTCGCACTCAACGTCGTGGACACCAACCAGCGCAGTTCGGTGGTGGTCATCGGGCTCCCGCTGTGGCCGGTCGATTCCGTGATGGAACACGCCGTCCTGGTGGTCGTCGGCGTCGGGCTGCTGACCCTTGTCCTCGCCTTCTTCATCGCCACCTGGAGCATTTCGCGGTCCTTCCGGCCGCTGGCCCGGGTCGAAAAGACCGCCGCAGCGATTGCCGCCGGCGACCTCTCCCGGCGCGTCGAAGTCGAAAACCCCCACACCGAAGTGGGCCGGCTGGGCAGTTCCCTCAATGCCATGCTTGCCCACATCGAGACGGCCTTCGCCGCCCGGATGGCCTCCGAGGAGCGGATGCGCCGCTTCGCCGCGGACGCGTCGCATGAATTGCGGACCCCGCTGGTGACGATCCGTGGGTTCTCCGAGCTGTACCGGCACGGCGCGCTGGCCACGCCGGAGGATGTCACAACCGCCATGGGCCGGATCGAAAGTGAGGCCAAGCGGATGGGAACCATGGTGGAGGACCTCCTCCTGCTCGCCAGGATCGATGAGCAGCGGCCGCTGCAGCAGAAGCCGTCCGACCTGCTGCTGATTGCCAACGACGCCGTTGTGGACACGCAGGCGAGCGACCGCGGCCGCACTGTCGTGCTGACCGGGCTCGACGGCGGTCCCCCCCGGCCGGCCCCGGTGCTCGGCGAGGAAGCCAAGCTGCGCCAGGTCGTCGGGAATTTGGTGGGCAACGCCCTGCGCTACACCCCGGACGGCACGCCCATTGAGCTGGCCGTCGGCGTCCGGACCGCCGGGGACGGTACCCGGCAGTCCGTCATCGAGGTCCGCGACCACGGTCCCGGTGTTCCGGACGAGGAGGCCGCCCGGATCTTCGAGCGGTTCTACCGCGCGGACACGTCCCGCACGCGGGAGACCGGCGGCAGCGGGCTGGGGCTGGCGATTGTCGCGGCCATCGTGGGCTCGCATTCGGGCACGGTCAGGGTCGCGCATACCGACGGCGGCGGCGCCACTCTTGTGGTCAGCCTGCCGTTTCTGGACGAAGGCACCGAGGACAGCGATTCACGGGCCGACGCACGTTCACGGACCGGCTCCGACGCGGACGGGGAGTAGGGCCTCCTGCTTCCCTGCTTCCGAGCCTCCTGCTTCCCTGATTCCGGGCCTCCTGCTTCCGGGCTTCCGGAGGTTCTCCACATACCGGAGTCCGGCCGTTCCCCGCGCCTCCCGGGCCTGCCTAAGCTCGGAAGGTCCGGAGAGTCCGGATCAGGCACCGTCGAGAGGCCACCCCATGAGCATCATCTCCGTCGACACGGAACTCCTCCAGCTCAAGTCAGCGACCGTCAAGGCCACGGTCGACCGAATCAGCGCTGACGTCCAGGCCATGAAGCGCGGCCTCGATGAGTTGCAGGCCACCTGGCGCGGCTCGGCCGCCACCAACTTCCAGGCCCTCGTCTCCGAGTGGACCCTGACGCAGGGAAAGGTCGAGGCCTCCCTCGCCTCGATCAACATGGCGCTAAACTCAGCAGCCGCGAGCTACGCGCAGGCCGAACTGCACAACACCCAACGTTTCAGCTGACGGGCGCTGGCTGGCCCACAGGCGCGCTCAGGCTTCGGGGGTGCCCTGGTGGAAGCGGAGCCGCCATTGGGCGCCGTCATGGACCCACAGGGAGCTGCGCACGGCCGTTCCCGATCGGGTGCGGCTGCGGTACGTCAGCAGAACTGTCCCCTCGCCCAGCCGGTCTGAGCCCAGGATTTCCAGCTCGGCGGGGCCGGCAGGTTCCTCGACCCGAGACATCATCATGGCGTCCCTGGTCCAGATCCGGCCCGAGCTGCCAATTTCGGTGAAATCCGGGTGCAGCAGCACACCGGTGCGCCCGAGGTCGGCGCGCGTTTCCGGCCGGAGAAGTTCACGTTCAAGTGACTCGACGATGGCCTCCGGGCTCGCGTCCGTGCCGGGCGCGGGCGTGGTGTCCTCGTCGAGTTCGCTGAAAAGGTCGGGCTCGTCGAAGAGCGTGGGCTCCCCGAAGAGCTGCCGGGAGGACAGCTCCGTCGCCGTCCGGGGCGCCGGCTGTGCCGCCGGCGCCGCTGAGGCTGCGGACGCGGACGCGGATGCGGATGCGGCCCGGGATCCCTGACCTGCGCCGGCCGCGGCGCCGAAACCGGGACCCTGCCGCACTGCTACGCCTTGCTGGTAGGCGGTGGCGGCGGCCCTGGCGCGGTCATCGGCTGCCTCATTGAGGTCGTGCCCGGCGTGGCCCCGCACCCACTCGAATTTGTATTTGCGGCCGACCAGCGCCTGGTCGATCTCCTTGAGCAGCTCGACATTCATCACCGGCTTGCCGTCGGATTTACGCCAGCCCTTGCGCTTCCAGCCCGGCATCCACTTGGTGACGGAGTTGATGACGTACTGGCTGTCGCAGAGGATGTGCAGATCCTCGGCGGGCAGATGCGCAGTGCAGCGGAAGAGATCCAGCACAGCCATGAGCTCGCCCATGTTGTTGGTGCCGTGCGGCCATCCGCCGGCTCGCCAGCAGTCGTCGTTCACATACCAGGCCCATCCGGCCGGGCCGGGATTTCCTAAAGCCGAACCGTCGGCTGCCGCTGTAATCGTCACTGCACTATCCTGCCAGACCCCGCTGGCACTAATGTCACCGCACGACTCCCTGACCGACTTGCCGGCCCGCCTCCCCACGCCACTCCCCACCCCTCCGGCCGGTGGCTGACGGGTGGCGTGTTTCGGTGATTGGGGGAACGCCGACGGCGGCCCCACCCGAAGGAGGGACCGCCGTCGTTGAACTGGACGTTCAGCGCTGAACTGCTCAGCGCCGGGAGCAGGGGTGGTTAGAAACCGCCCATGCCTCCCATGCCGCCCATGTCGTCGCCGCCGCCCATGGCCGGGGAGTTCTTCTCCGGCTTGTCGGCCACAACGGCCTCGGTGGTGAGGAACAGGCCGGCAATGGAAGCCGCGTTCTGCAGGGCAGAGCGGGTGACCTTGACCGGGTCGTTGATGCCGGCAGCCAGCAGGTCGACGTACTCGCCGGTTGCAGCGTTCAGGCCATGGCCTGCGGGCAGGCCGCGGACCTTGTCGACGACAACGCCCGGCTCAAGGCCGGCGTTGAAGGCGATCTGCTTCAGCGGGGCGTCGATGGCAACGCGGACGATGTTCGCACCGGTTGCCTCGTCGCCTTCGAGCTGCAGGTTGGCGAAGGCCTTGGCGCCGGCCTGGATCAGGGCAACGCCACCGCCGGCGACGATGCCCTCTTCGACAGCAGCCTTGGCGTTGCGGACGGCGTCCTCAATGCGGTGCTTGCGTTCCTTGAGCTCAACTTCGGTTGCGGCACCGGCCTTGATGACTGCAACGCCGCCGGCCAGCTTGGCCAGGCGCTCCTGCAGCTTCTCGCGGTCGTAGTCGGAATCGGAGTTCTCGATCTCGGCACGGATCTGGGAAACGCGGCCAGCAATCTGGTCAGCGTCACCCGCACCCTCGACGATGGTGGTCTCATCCTTGGTGACGACGACCTTGCGGGCGCGGCCGAGGAGTTCGAGGCCGGCGGTCTCAAGCTTGAGGCCGACTTCCTCGGAGATGACCTGGCCACCGGTGAGGATGGCGATGTCAGCGAGCTGCGCCTTGCGGCGGTCGCCGAAGCCCGGAGCCTTGACGGCGACGGACTTGAAGGTGCCGCGGATCTTGTTGACGATCAGGGTGGCCAGGGCCTCGCCCTCGATGTCCTCGGCAATGATCAGCAGCGGCTTGGAGGACTGCATGACCTTTTCGAGGACAGCAACCAGTTCCTTGACGTTGGAGATCTTGGAGTTGACGATCAGGATGTACGGATCCTCAAGGACCGTTTCCTGGCGCTCAGCGTCGGTGACGAAGTAAGCGGAGATGTAACCCTTGTCGAAGCGCATTCCCTCGGTGAGTTCCAGCTCCAGGCCGAAGGTGTTGGACTCCTCGACGGTGATGACGCCTTCCTTGCCGACCTTATCCAGGGCCTCGGCAATCAGTGCGCCAATCTCGTTGTCACCGGCAGAGATGGACGCGGTGGCCGCGATCTCTTCCTTGGTCTCGATTTCCTTGGCGGAGGCCAGGAGCTCGCGGGTGACGGCTTCGACAGCCTTTTCGATGCCGCGCTTGAGGGACAGGGGATCAGCGCCGGCCGCGACGTTGCGCAGGCCTTCCTTGACCAGGGCCTGAGCCAGCACGGTGGCGGTGGTGGTTCCGTCGCCGGCGACGTCATCCGTCTTCTTGGCAACTTCCTTGACCAGCTCGGCGCCGATCTTTTCGTAAGGATCGTCCAGCTCGATCTCCTTGGCGATGGAAACACCATCGTTGGTGATCGTGGGGGCGCCCCACTTCTTTTCGAGGACGACGTTGCGTCCACGCGGGCCGAGGGTGACTTTGACGGCGTCGGCGAGGATGTTCAGGCCCCGCTCAAGACCGCGGCGTGCCTCTTCATCAAATGCAATGATCTTGGCCATAACGGCAGTAGTCCTTTCGGGACAGTCGTTAAGAATGAACCTTTGCTGCGGTGCCCGCGACGGACGATCCTTGCCCTGCGGCCTCTGTATGCCGCCGGGCCAGGGATCTCACCCCAGCCAGGTGTTTCTTTCGCTCCTGGATCGCCTGCTGCAACTTCGCGGCCGGGCAAACCGGGCGTTGTGTTAGCAGTCAATACTCGGGAGTGCTAACTCAATAATTAGCACTCCCCCGGGGAGAGTGCAAGCAGCGGGCGTGCCGGACGGCGCCGCTTCGGCCCGCTGGCGGCCCGCGGCACGACGCAATACGCTACGGGCGATTAACCGCCGCTGCTGTTGGCCGTTTCGCTGCCGCTCATGGTGGCCCGGTTGTCTGCCCCATAGCGGTAGACAACGTAGTTTGCGCTGCTGACGTCGCCGCGGGAGTCGAAGCCGATCCGCCCGGATTCCCCGTCATAATCGGGTTTCTTGCCCGCCCGGATGACGTCCAGGCACTCCTGGTAGTTCCTGCAGACTGTGGCTTCGCCGGCGGGGCCTGCGCTCCCGGCGGCCTGGACTTTGCCGCCCGAGACGGCGATCAGGCCGGCGGCGATGGAGGTTCCGGCGTCGTCCTGGGCAGCAGCGGCGGCGATGGCGGCGAGGTTGACGGCGTCGTACGCCTCGGCGGCAAAGGTCATGTCCTTCAACCCGGGATCCACGGCCACCAGTTCGGCCTGGAAGTGTGCGGAGGCAAACGTCCCCGGAAGGATGCCGCGTGCACCGTCGAGGGCCCCGGAACCGAGGCCCGAACCGTATTGGCTGACCGCACCGTCGCTGAGAATGAGTTTCGTGCCGGCGAGTCCGGCGTTGTTCAGCTCGGCGACGGCGCCCTGGGCACCTGCGCGGGAGACCAGCACGACGGCGTCCGGGGCCGCCGCCTTCGCGGCCGCGGCCGCCTGCTGCGCCTGGCCGGGCGCGAACCCTGCGACGGCGACGATCCCGACACCGGATTCCTTGGCTGCGGCGGCGACCGCGGTGGACATGTCCTTGCCGTGGCTGCCTTCCTCATAGACCACGGCCAGGGTTCCCGCGCCACCGTCCTTGGCGAGCTTCACGAGAACGGGGGCCTGCGCGACATCAGCTGCCGCAGTCCGGAAATAGTAGCCTCGGCTCTCATAGCCACTGAGTCCGCTGGCGGTGTTCGCGGGGGAAATCATGGCGATCCTGGCGTTGGACAGGACATCGATGGCGGCGGGTGCCCGGCTGGAATCCGTCGGGCCGATGACGACGTCGGCTTTGGCCGCCACGAGCGCCTTTGCCTGCGCAGCGGTGTCGCCGCTGACGGTCTCCGGGAGCAGTTCCACCGGCTTTCCCTTGTGGCCACCCGCGGCGTTGATTTCCTTGACCGCCAGCTTCGCGGCGGCCAGCTGGGGGGCGTTGAGGAAGTTCTGCGGGCCGGTGTTGTCGAGGAGCAGCCCGATCCGCAGGGTGCCGTCACCGCTCGCGTCGGCCTGCTGCACGCGTGCGCCGCCTGTTGGCCCCAGGCACGCGGTGGTGGTCAGCGCCGCAACCGCTGCTACGGCCACGGCCCGGCCGGGCCGCAGCACTCCGGCCCAGCGCCGGACGGGGCTGCCTGCTCCCCTTCGGGCGGTGTTCGCTGCGGCAGGGTCATGCACGGCTGGGTCGTGCGGTGCATACGCTGCGGCGGAAAAGGTCACGGGGCGGGCCGGACGCTTTCGGCCTGAGGGCCCTTTTCGCCCTCGCCGATTTCAAGTTCCACGCGCTGGCCCTCGGTCAGGGCGCGGTAGCCTTCCCCGGTAATGGCTGACCAGTGCACAAAGACGTCGTCCCCGGACCTGTCCACGGTGATGAAGCCGTAACCCTTTTCGGCGTTGAACCATTTGACGGTTCCCTGTTCCATGGGGTCCACCCTTTCAGTCGGCCTGCGGGCGGCCACCACAATGTACGCCGCGGAATGCAGATCGCAGAATGCAAAAACGTGGATGCAAGACGCAGAATGCAATCGCAGTCCGCAAATACTCTACCCACAGGCCCTGCCCGGGGCGCGGGGCGCTGGCGGGCGGGGCGGCTAATAGTTATTCAGGCGTAACCGGACGGACCTACTACTTGAAGCCCGGGCCCAGCACTACGACGAGGGGCAGCTCGAAGTCGGCCGAGTCAACCACGGTCGTGATGCCCAGGAGTTTTCCGAGCGCTTCGGCGTTAGCCTTTTGCGCGGCGCCGCCGTAGAAGATGACGGAGCGCTGCTGTGCCACACCACCCCAGTTCCCGAGCGTGCCAACGGTCCAGCCGGCGCTGGAGACGGTTCCGCCCACGCGGTTCGCCAGTCCGGCGGTGGTGGTGGCGTTGAAGACCCCCACCGGCTGGGCCTTGTCGACGACGGCGGCTGCCGCCGAGGGCGTGGTCGCCGCCGAGGGCGTGGCTGCCACGGAGGGCGTGGGTGCCGCCGATGGTGTCGCACTGGCTGCAGTGCTGGTCGGTGCGGGGCCGGAGGCTGTGGGCGCCGGTGACGCGGCGGCGCTGCTGCCGCCCTGCTCTACCGATACCGCCTGGGTGCTGCCGGCGGAGGAGAGCCCAAGTTTGGGCAGAACCAGAAAGGACAGGAGGCCGACGGCCAGCGCCGCGGCGCCGACCGCCAGAATGGGAACCAGCCGGCGGCGGTGGCTCCGGGATGCGGCGACTGCCCGATGGACACCCTGACGAGTGGAGGTCTCCGGGACCCGATCAAATTCATCCCGAGCGTATTTGGTCATGGTAAAACGACGTCCTTGCTGATTTCTAACGACTTTGGGCACGCTGTCTTCGGCGCGGAAATCCGCACGTCAGGTTTTGCTCCTACGCGTCCGAGCCCAAGCGGCGGGCAGTACGCGCGCGTTGGCGTGACGTACGTAGTCTACGCAGTCTCTTCACCAACATCGGATCGTGGGCCAGCGCATCCTCGCTGTCAATGAGGGCATTGAGGATCTGGTAGTAGTGTGTCGCGGAGAGGTCGAAGAGCTCCCGGATGGCTTGTTCCTTGGCTCCTGCGTACTTCCACCACTGCCGTTCCAGCGCCAGCATCTGCTGGTCCCGGCTGCTGAGCGGCGACTCGGGGTCGGTCCCGGCGGACAGCGATTCCGTCGTCGACAGGTGCTCCTGCGCTTGTTCGGCCACAACACACTCCCTGGCTGGATCCGGTCAAAAGTCTTTCCCATGTTACGGGCGAATAACAGGCTTGTCATTTGCGACCCTGCGAGAATGGTCCCTGTGGTTACCCCAGACGCGCTTGGTTCCGATGCCCTGTTCGAACTGCACCCCCCCTCAGCCGGAGCTGCCGACTTCGCTGAGCTGGCACGCCTGCCGTTGCGCGAGCTCGTTGCTCCGGACTGGGCCGAGGCGCTGGCGCCGCTTGAACGGCAGCTGCAAAGCGTCCTGGCTTTCCTGGGCCGGGAAGTTGCCGGCGGCCACGCGGTCCTGCCGGCGCCGCCGAACGTGCTCCGGGCGTTCCGGCAGCCGTTGTCGGACGTCCGGGTACTGATAGTGGGCCAGGACCCGTATCCGACCCCGGGCCATGCCGTCGGGCTGTCCTTCGCCGTGGACGGCGCCACGCGGCCCATCCCGCGCAGCCTCGCCAATATCTATAAAGAACTCGACGCCGATCTTGGCCTACCGCCACGGATTCACGGCGACCTCAGCCACTGGGCGGACCAGGGGGTGCTGCTGCTCAACCGGGTCCTCAGCGTCCGGGCCGGGGAGGCAGGCTCGCACCGCAACAAGGGGTGGGAAGCCATCACGGCCGCGGCCATCAGCGCCGTGGCGAACCGCGTCACCGCCGCCGGCTCCCCCGCGCCGCTCGTGGCCCTCCTCTGGGGCAAGGATGCCGGGACCGTCCGGCCGCTGCTGGGCACCGCGCCGGTGATCGCCAGCGCCCATCCGAGTCCGCTCTCGGCTGCACGGGGGTTTTTTGGTTCCCGGCCGTTCAGTCAAGCCAACGCGCTGCTCCAGGAGCAAGGGGACGGCACGGTGGACTGGGAACTGCCGCCGATTCCCCCGCGGCTTCACAGTCAGGGCCCGCGCAGCCTTCTTGGCTAATCTTGATGTCATGACCACAGTCCCCGCTGCCACCGCGGCCACCCCGAAATCACGCCCGCAGACCAACCTCACCGTCCTCCGCCGCGAACAGCTCTCCCCGCACATGGTTCGGATCATTGCCGGCGGCCCGGGCTTCGCGGGCTATGCCAACAACGCCTTCGTGGATCGGTACGTCAAGATCCTGTTCCCCCAGCCCGGGGTCAACTACGCGGAGCCGCTGGACTTGGCCGCCATCCGGGAATCCCTGCCGCGGGATCAGTGGCCGCTCACCCGGACGTACACCGTCCGCTGGGTCGACGGGGCCGCCGCGGAGCTGGCCATCGACTTCGTGATCCACGGCGACGAAGGCCTTGCTGGACCGTGGGCCAACTCCGCCCGGCCCGGCGACGCCTTGATCTTCACCGGCCCTGGCGGGGGCTACAACCCGGATCCGGCGGCGGACTGGTATCTGTTCGCTGGCGATGAATCCGCACTGCCGGCCATCGGCGCCGCGATTGAGTCGCTGCCGGCGGATGCCCGCGGGTTAGCGTTCCTCGAGGTGGACAGCGCCGCCGACATCCAGGCGATCGCCGCGCCGGCGGGTGTGGAGCTGCGCTGGCTCCTGCGCGGCGGCGTGCCGGCCGGGGCCAGCGAACTCCTGGTCACTGCGGTGCGCGACACCGCCTGGCCGGAGGGCAGAGTCCAGGTCTTTGCGCACGGCGAGCGTGGCTATATGAAGAGTTTGCGGGAAGTGCTCTTCACTCAGCGCGGACTGGAGCGCTCACAGGTCTCGCTGTCCGGTTACTGGGCGTTGGGACGGGTGGAAGACGATTTTCAGGCCGAGAAGAAATTGGCCATCGGCAAGATCTAGGGGCACAGGGTCTGGCGGCGCGGCATCGACCGGCACCAGATACAACAACGCGGGGTCGGATCCGGCCCATGGGCGGGCCCACAATCGGCCGGATCTGACCCCGCGTTGGTATGAACCGGGATTGCGCGGCCCCGCCCGCGGTGCTCAGGGGCAGGGCATCAGGGTTGCGCTAGCGGCGGCGCGCCCGCCGTCGTTCGTTGCTGGCGAGGCTGCGGGTCAGCGGCCGGGCCAGCGTATCGCCGAGCACGATGCCCGCGGCGACGCCGAACACGATGGCGCCGGCGCTCAGCATGCCCCCGGCACCCAGCAGGAGGTCCGATTCCTCCACCGTCAACACATACATGGATCGGAATATGGTGAGGCCCGGCAGCAGGATCAGCGCGGCCGGCACGGCCACCACCAGTTGCGGGGCTCCCATGCGGAGTGCCACCACCCGGCCCAGCAAACCGATGACGACGGCGGCCAGTGCGGGCGAAAAGCGGGGACCGATGGCCAGGGCATCGGCCCCGATCAGGACCAGATACCCCACCACGCCCACGGCAGCGGTCGGCAGCAAGAGTGCCACGCTGGTCTGCTCGGTGATGCCGATCATCAGCACCGCTATGGCGATCAAAATGACCACCACCCACAAGTCATACGCCGGCGGGAATGTTTTGGTGACGTCGATCGGCTCCATTCCGGTCACGTCCCCGACCACGAAGCCGATAGCAATGCCGGCCACGAGCGCTCCGAAAGTCAGCATGGTGGAGAGGAACCGGCCGGCCGCCGTGACCGGGAATCCGTTGATCGCGTCCTGTACCGAGGAGACGAGGCGCCCGGTTGGCAGCAGCAGGAGGATGCCGCCGACCACCACGATCTCTGGGGCGATCTGGATCCCCACCAGACCGCCGAACCGCCAGAGGAGCAGGGCGAGAAAGGTGACCAGGAACGAGCAGGACGCGGTGATGAAGAAGTCCGGGGTGCGCCACCGCCCCAGCTGCCGTGCCAAGAGGCTGATCAGCAGATTGGAGAGAAAGGCGACCGCGGACGCTCCGGGTCCGCCGCCGAGCACACCGACGAAGACGGCGGAGAAAACCCCGTACGCCACGGTGACCATCCAGCGCGGGAACGGCTTGGCGCTGCGGGTGATCTCCTCGAGCCGGCGCACCGCCTCCTCGCGGCCCACCCCGCCAGCCACGATTTCAGTGACCAGCTGGTGGACCTGCGAGAGTCCCGCGTAGTTGTTGGTCCAGGACCGGACCACGCGCAACAGCGAGATCGGAGTCTGGTCCTTGGGGGCGTAGTTAATGGCCACCGACTGGTTGGTGATGTCGACTTCGATGTGCTTCAAACCCAGCGCGGCTGTGATGGCGATGATGCTGGTTTCCACTTCGAGGGCGCCGGCGCCGTACCGGAACATGGACTCGGCCAGGTGCAGCGAGAAGTCGATGGTCTTGCGGGCCGAGGTGTCCACCCCGCCCACCTGGATCATGGGGTTGGCGTAGGGGCTGCCGGCGAGACGGTCCACAATACTCATTGGGGCGGTCGGCGGGTTCTCGCCCTGGACGAGCCGGCGCAGCATCCGCTTGCCCGCGGCACTCTGCCGGACCTGCGCAGCCGACATCGGTTCGGTCCTGGGCAGTGCGTTGGTGTGCGGCCGTTGGCGGCCGTCGGGTTCTTTGGTCATTCCGGCGTCCTTAATCTTCGTGGCAGCCGGTTTAGTAGAACTGCTGGCCCGTGCGGCGGGTGTAGAGCTGGCGGGCAACGCGTTCCCCCGCCGCCATCCAGACCTTGTACTTCAGCGGGCTCAACACCTGGTCGTAGCAGCCGACGAAGTCGGTCACCGTTTTGCTGAAGCTGGTCTTGAACAGGCCCAGTCCGTGGAACGGGTTGGACGTGTCTTTCAGCTGGTCGCTGGGGGGCGTGCCGCAGAAGTCGTATTCGCTGCAGCCCAGGGTCTTCAGCTGGGTGATCGCCGTCCACTGCACCAGGTGGGAGTCACCGTACTGGCCGCGTTTCTGCAGCGAGCCGCCGTCCTTGTACGTGCCCTTGCGGCCGTAGTTGATAACGAAGGCGCCGACCGAGGGGACATCGTTCTCGTAGACGAACAGCAGCCGGCCCTGGCCCCGGCTGATGAAGTTGGTCCAGAACTGCCGGTAGTACTCGTATTCGCGGACGCGGACCTGGGACTTGGCTTCCACCGTGTCAGTCATCAGTCCGTACATGGCGCGGAAGTTCTCTTCGGTGGGCTCCACCTGGTGCACTTCCACTCCCTCGCGGATGGCCCGGCGGACGGCGTTGCGGCCGCGGGAGTGCAGGTTTCGCAACAGCTGGTTCTCCTCCGGGGAGATGTCCAGCAGTGCCGTCGAGTCGTTGGGCTGCAGGTTGTGGGTCTTGACCAGACCGGCGCCTTCGATCACGCGACTGGCTTCCTCGGAGCGCACGATGTCAGGCTCGATCTTGATGGCGAAGACGCCGAGCCGGGCGCGCTTGACGAACTCGGCGTTGGCCGCGGCTATTCCGGGGATGTCATCGACGGAGGCCACGTCCGGGCCCTTGATCAGGTACCAGAGCTTGCCCAGGACCGGAAAGGACTTCTCGAGGATGAGGTTGTAGCTGGTGTAATCGGCCGTTTCGTACACGAGCTGAAGCGGTTTCCAGCCAAAGTGCTGCTTGACCTCGGCGAAGGCCTCCGATTGCAGGAGATTGCCGCCATTGGGGTTCGCAGTGACGAGGGTATCCCAGTTGGCGATCTCTTCGGCGGCGGCAAAGCGGGCAGTGAATTCTCGCAAGGGTGCGGCATCCAATCATTGCGGTACGAGCGTCGGCGGCATGCGGACATGCAGGTTCAAGTCTATCCGCCCGGCCCCATGCTCCTGCCCTGGGCGGAACGGCTACGCTGGAAGCATGCCGTCTGACCAGCAAGCACTTTCCGCAGGATCCGGACGCCGGGGACACGCTGCCGGGAGGAGTGCGATGGGCACCCAGCTGCTGGTGCTCCTGGGCTTCCTCGCAGCCTCCGCACTGGTCGCCGGGCTCGGCGGACTGGCGACCGCTTTCAACGTCAACGGCTGGTATGCCACCGCGGACAAGGCGCCCTGGTCGCCGCCGAACTGGGTGTTCGGGCCCGTCTGGACCCTCCTCTACATCGCGATGGCCGTGGCCGCCTGGCTGGTCTGGCGCCGCCGCGCCGAGGGCACCCGGCCCGCCCTCACCGCCTACGCTGTGCAGCTGGTGCTGAACCTGCTGTGGACGCCGGTGTTCTTCGGCCTGTACCCGCTGTTTGGTTCCCCGGCCCTCTGGGTCGGCTTCGTCATCATCGTGGCACTTGCCATCACGGTGGCCATCACGGTGCAGCGCTTTGGCCCGATCAGCCGCACCGCCGGGCTCCTGATGCTCCCCTACTTGTCCTGGCTGGTATTCGCCTCGTCCCTGAATCTGTGGGCGGCGCTGAATAACTAGGGGACCACCACCGGGTCCACTACAGCGCCCACAACATGCAGCACCGTTACGGAATCAGCATTCGACGACGTTGACGGCGAGGCCGCCCATGGCGGTTTCCTTGTATTTGGAGCTCATGTCTTTGCCGGTTTCGCGCATGGTGATGATGACTTCGTCGAGGGAGACGC
>NZ_JBWZCG010000027.1:0-54190 GCF_059383415.1 Pseudarthrobacter sp. RHLT1-30-1 | reverse complement strand
TGGGGGGGGGGGGGTAGCGAGAGACAGGGAGTGGCGGGCCCCCCCCCCACCCCCCCCCCCCCCCTTCCGGCAAACCCGGGGGCTAGGCCAGGACGCTGAGCTTGGAGCCGGGGCGGCCGAAGAGGGCCTTGTCCACGGACACCTTGCCGGCACCAACGAGGGCCACGGCCAGTGCTGCGGCGGCGAGGATCAGTACCAGTTCGTAACCGCCGGTGGCGACAAAGACGCCCGCCGAGGCGTGGACCAGGACCAGGGCGCCGAGCACGTTCACGGCGAGGAGGGCTGCGAACACGCGGGTGAGCACGCCGAGGATCAGCGCGACACCGCCCACAAGCTCAAGTGTGGCGGTGACCGGAGCGACGAGGTTGGCTGCCGGGACACCCATCTGGGCAAAGGCTGCCTGGGTTCCGGCGATGGTGAACTCGTTGAATTTCTGCCAGCCGTGGGCGGCGAAGAGGAAGCCGGTAACAATGCGCAGGATGGTGCGGGCTGCAGTGGTGAGTGCGGGCTGGTTCATGAGGATACCGTTCTGACGTGGGGACCGGGGGCCGGGCGGGCCGCTCCGGATTTGGTTGAAGTTTCAACTTATATTCTTCCGGCCTTTGGTTGAAAAGTCAACTAGTGCGTAGCTGTGCGTCGCCGGCAGTGCGGTTAGGGTGGTTCCGTGCCAGCCTCCGCCCCGACTCCCGCAACGATCCGGACCCCGGCAGGCCGCAGGCGGGAGATCCTGCGCCTCGCGGTACCGGCCTTCGGTGCGTTGATCGCCGAACCGCTCTTCCTCCTCGCGGATGCAGCCATCGTCGGCCACCTCGGCGTCGCACAACTGGCCGGTGTCGGGCTGGCTTCAGCCGTGCTGCATACAGCTGTGGGCCTCATGGTGTTCCTCGCCTACTCCACGACGCCGGCGGTAGCCCGGGCCGTCGGCAACGGCCAGCTGGCCAGGGCACTCGCCGCAGGACGCGACGGCGTCTGGCTGGCCCTGCTGCTGGGCGTCGTCCTTGCCGTGGCCGGTTTCCTGGCCGCAGAACCGCTCCTGGACCTGATGGGCGCCCGCGGCGAGGTGCGGTCGTTCGCCGTCGACTACCTGCGCTGGTCGATGCCCGGACTCGTCGCGATGCTGCTCATCTTTGCCGGCACCGGAGTACTGCGGGGCCTGCAGGACACGCGGACCCCGCTGCTGGTTGCCGGCGCCGGTTTCACCCTGAACATCGTGCTCAACCTGTTCCTGGTCTACGGCCTGCAACTGTCCGTCGCGGGCTCGGCGATCGGGACCAGCATCGCCCAAGGGGCCATGGCCCTGGTCTACGTGGTGATGGTCCAGCGGAACGCGCGCAACCATGGCGTATCCCCGTGGCCGGACTGGCATGGCATCCGGGCACTGGCCAAAGTGGGTTCATGGCTGATGCTGCGGACGCTCAGCCTGCGGATCGCGATCCTCGCCACTGTTGTGGTGGTCACGGCCCAGGGGGCGGTCAACCTCGCCGCCCACCAGCTCGCGATGACTGTCTTCACCTTCCTGGCGTTCGCCCTCGATGCCCTCGCGATTGCCGCGCAAGCGCTGATCGGCAAGGAACTCGGTGCCTCCCGGCCGGCGGCGGCGCGGGCGCTCACCGCAACGATGGTCCGCTGGGGTATCGGCTTCGGCGTTCTGACCGGGCTCCTGCTGGCCGCCGCGGCACCGTGGGCGGGACTGCTCTTTACGTCCGACGCCGACGTCCGAACCGCGCTCACGCTGGCGCTGTGGGTGCTCGCGGCCGGACAGCCGATCGCCGGCTATGTCTTTGTCCTCGACGGTGTGCTGATCGGTGCCGGGGACGCGAAGTACCTGGCAACTGCCGGCGTCGTGAACCTCGCCCTGTACCTTCCGCTGCTGGTGGCGGTCGGACAGTCCGGGGCCGGCGGCGGTGCGGGGCTGCTCTGGCTGTGGGCGGCGTTCTCATTGGGCTACATGGCCGTCCGGGCCCTGACCCTGGGCCTCCGTGCGCGGACGGACCGGTGGATGGTACTCGGTTCGCACTGAGTTCGGCCGGCTCCCGGCGCGGACGGCCGCGGCTTCGCACTAAACTGGACGGGTGACTCTCCCCGCAGCCCCCGACGCCTCCATTGCCCTGCCCGCCGCGGCGGATCTCTGGAAACCCGTACTGGTCCGGGCCGCCGTCGCGCTCGTCTTCGGTGCGCTGACTGTGTTTTGGGCTTCGCCGCCCCCGGCGGGCATGGGCTGGGCGGGCGGCCTCTACCTGCTGGCCACCGGAGTGGTGCTGCTGTGGGGCGTGAACAAGACGGGATTCCTTCCCGGGTCCCCCGCCGGCAAGATCCTTGCAGCCGCCGGCGCCTTGCTGACCGGAACCGGGGCGGCCGTCGGCCTTATCCCGGGAAGCCTGGTCTTCGGTGTCCTCGCGGGCCTGGGCCTGGGACTTGCCGGCGCTGCAGAGTTCTACCTCGGCATCACCCATCGTGGCCGGTCCGTGCTTGCGCGGGACTGGATGGCTTCCGGCGTTATCGGGCTGGGCACTGCGGTTTTGTTGCCGTTCTTCATTGACCTCGGCCCGCACGCCCTGCTCGGGGTTGCCGGCGGCGGGGCCATCATCAGCGGCGTGCTCTGGGCGCTGGCCGGGCTGACGCTGCGGAACGATGCGCGGGACGATTCCACGAAGCCGTAAACTAGTAGCGACAGGTTCTACATTGCGTAGAACATTCGGGGCATCACAACTGCCGCGCCTGGCGGCGTCGGCTGCAGGAGGAAACACCTTGGCACAGCAGAAATCTGGAGAACCGCGCAAGCTGCGGACCACGGTCAAGGGACCGCTGATGTTCTCCGCGTTCTGGGCAGTGCTGGCCTTCGTTGCGACCCTTATTTTCGCCTCAGGCGGCAGCGCCAAGACGCCCCGCTATGACCTGGCCTTCACCGCCGCGGGAATTGCCTTCATCGTGATTCTGGTCGTGATTGCCATGCTGTCCATGGGCCACAAGCCAAATGACGAACAGCTCGGCAAGGGCTCCGGCATCAATTTGAGCTCCCGGAACTCTGGCCATGGCGGCCACCCGGCCCAGTCCCGCCCCGAGGCCGGAGGCCCGGAGACCGGCGCCCCGGAGTCTGGCCCCGCCGAGGGCGTCCGCTAAGTCTGAGGTCGGCAATCGCTGCTGGCAGCGCATTGGAATGAATCTGAAACGGACTCAGGACCCCGCCCTCCGGGCCCGGTAGGCCGCCACGTGTGCACGGTTGGCGCAGTTTCCGGTGTCGCAGTAGCGCTTGGAGCGGTTCCGGCTGAGGTCCAGCACCACGGCATTGCAGTCCTCCGCGGCGCACACGAGCAGGCGGTCCATTTCCTTGCTGCGGATGACATCAACCAGGGCCATCGCGGCCTCTGTGCTCATCCGGTCCGCCAGTGGCGCGTCCCGGGTGGTGGCGTGCAGGTGCCAGTCCCACTCGTCGTGTTTGACCAACTGGGGAAGTGCCCGCGCCTCCCGCAGCAGCCGGTTCACGGTCTCGACGGCCACTGGCTCGTCCGCAAACCAGAGGGCCGACAGTTCGCCGCGGAGGCGGTGTACGCCGGCCAGTTCAGCAGCATCCCTGGTCCGGGAGCCACTGAATCCCTCGGCTTTCAGGAACAGATCGAGGTCCTGGGTCGTGGCGAGTTGCTCATGTCCGTTGGCCGCTGAGTTGATCAGATTGACCACGGACCGCAGCGCTATCTCCGTGTCAGGGGCAAAAACCATCTTGACTCCTTACGTCGGCGTGGAGTATTGTCATGAGCATAACCCCATTTTACTCCTGACAGGAGGCGCCTGTGTCTGCCGCACGCCGATCCGCTGAAACCTCGGCCATTCACGATGCCGGGATGTCCGCGCCCGGAACGCTGGCCGGCAAGCCCGGCGCGGCCTCGGGGTTCATGGCCTCGGGTCTCGGCGTGGCGCTGTTTTCGTCGGCCGTGTTCGGGCTGTCAGGCTCCTTTGCCAAGGCGATGTTGGAGACCGGCTGGACCCCGGGCGCGGCCGTCACCGCCCGACTCACGGCAGCGGCGCTGATCCTGGCCATTCCCGCCGCATGGGCGCTGCATGGTCGCTGGCACCAGCTCAGGGACAATTGGCTCACGGTGCTGCTCTTCGGCCTGATCGGTGTCGCCGCCTGCCAGCTGTTCTATTTCAACGCGGTCGCCAGGCTGTCGGTGGGGGTTGCGCTGCTGCTGGAATACCTGGCCCCCGTCATCATCGTCCTGTGGCTCTGGGCCGCCAGCCGGAAGCGCCCGCGGCCGCTCACGGTCGCCGGGACCGTACTGTCCCTGGGCGGACTGGTCCTCGTCCTGGACCTCACCGGAGCTGTCACCATCGACTTCAACGGCGTGCTGTGGGGGATGGCAGCGGCTGTCTGTCTCGCTATCTACTTCTTCATCACCGCCAAGGAAAATGACACCCTCCCGCCGATCGTCCTTGCCTCCGGGGGGCTGATGGTCGGAGCCGTCACCATGTGGCTGGCTGCGGCAACCGGCCTGCTGCCGATGGCGTTCAGCACCACTGACACCCGCCTCGGCCCCTGGGTCACCCCGTGGTGGGTGGCGCTGGGCGGACTGGTCGTACTGGCCACCGTGCTCGCCTACGTCTCCGGCATTGTGGCGGCGCGGGCACTTGGCTCCAAGGTAGCGTCCTTTGTCTCGTTGACCGAGGTGCTGTTCGCGGTCCTCTGGGCGTGGCTGCTTCTGGGTGAACTGCCGGGCCCCATCCAGCTCATGGGCGGGCTGCTGATTGTCGGCGGGGTGGTGCTGGTTCGGCTGGACGAGCTCCGGTCCCTGTCCGGGACCGGCGCGGCACTGCCGGCGGTGCTGGACCACGCCAGGGACGTCGAGCCCGTCCCGTGACCTGGTCCAAACAATGCCGCCGTAACCTGGGTCCAAACAGTAGGACAGCCCGGACGCAGTGCGTCCGGGCTGTCCTATGAAACCAAATCCCTAGCGTGAAGCGCTTTCCTGCTCGGTGGCGTTGCGGCTGGCCTGCTTGCCGGCCTCCTGCAGCGCCTGGGAAACCTTCGCCAGCGCGGAAACGTGCTGGCCGTTCCACTCGCTGCGGAACTTCTCGGCGTCCGGGCCCTTCCAGTCGGTGCCCTCGAGCACCTTGGTCAGCAGCGACTTCTGCTTGTCGATCTCCGACGAACCTGCCTGCAGCTTCGTCCCAAGAGTCTTGAGCTGAGCAATGTCTGCACCCCAAATAGCCATGCGAAAATCTCCTTCAGTAAGTGAAACGGACCCGAGCCATGCCGGCGTCCCCCAAACGGCCCCCGGCTGTTCCCGGAAGTCCATTGCTTAGAACCTACCCTGCCCGCGGAAATAGTGTCGATGGGCACAGCTGCCCATCACCCGGACGCGGCTAGACGCGGCCGCATGGCTTTTGCCGGCCGGCGGCAACCACTTGGCCAGGGCACTCGATCCCGGGCCCGAAGGCACCTAGCATGAAGATATGTGCCGAAACATCCGGACCCTCCACAACTTTGAACCGCACGCGACCACCGCCGAGGTTGAAGCCGCCGCGTTGCAGTACGTGCGCAAGATCAGCGGCAGCACCAAGCCGTCCAAGGCGAACGAGGAGGCCTTCAACCGGGCTGTGCAGGAGATTGCCCACGTTACGCAGCACCTGCTGGACTCCCTGGTGACCCACGCTCCGGCAAAGGACCGCGGGGAGGAAGCTGCCAGGGCCAAAGCCAGGGCGGCAGTCCGCTTTGGTGCGGCCTGAGGGAACGGCCTGGGCGAAAAGAAACCTGGCGAGCTGCCTACTTGCCGAAGCTGCGTAACCGCAGCGAATTGGCGACGACGAGCACGGAGCTGGCAGCCATTGCGGCGCCGGCGATCATTGGATTGAGCAGCCCCAGGGCGGCCACCGGGATGCCGACGGCGTTGTAGAAGAACGCCCAGAAAAGGTTCGTTTTGATGGTCGCCAAGGTCCGGCGGGAGAGTTCGATGGCCTGGGCCACCTGGCCCAGGTCGTTGCCCATCACCGTCAGGTCCGCGGCCTCGATCGCCACGTCCGTGCCGGAGCCCATTGCGATGCCAAGGTCGGCCTGGGCCAGCGCCGCGGCGTCATTGACGCCGTCGCCGGCCATGGCGACGGTGGCGCCGGCGGACTGCAGCCTCCGCACGGCCATGACTTTGCCCTCCGGCAGCACGCCCGCGAACACATCCTCCGCAGGGATGCCGACAGACTCGGCCACCTGCGCGGCGACAGCGGCGTTGTCCCCGGTCAATAGGATGGGCCGGAGACCGAGCCCGCGCAGCCGCCTGATCGCGGCCGCGGAGCCTGGCTTCAGCGTGTCCCGCAGGCTGATGATTCCCGCGGGCTCCCCGTCCACGGCGAGCCAGATCACCGTTGTTCCGGAGCCTTCGGCGGCGCGGACAGCCGCCAGCTGCGCTGCGGTGGAGGCAATGCCGTTCTCCGCCAGCCAGCCCGCGCGGCCGGCCGTGACCTGCCGGCCCTCGACTGTCCCCTGAACTCCGCCGCCGGGCGCGGAACGGAAGCCGACGACGGCGGGCAGGGTGCCGGCTCCGCCGTTGCGGTGCCCGGCCGAGAGCGCCGAAGCGGCGATGGCACGGGCGATCGGGTGTTCGGATGCGGACTCCACAGCTCCGGCCAGGCGGAGCAGCTCAGCCGGGTGGAATGTTCCGAACGTGTCGGTGCCCTCGACGGCGAGGTGGCCGGTGGTCACGGTGCCGGTCTTGTCCAGCAGGATCGTGTCAACGGTCCGGGTGTCCTCGAGGACCTGTGGGCCCCTGATCAGGATGCCCAGTTGCGCGCCCCGCCCAGTCCCGGTGAGCAGCCCCACCGGGGTAGCCAGGCCCAGGGCGCACGGGCAGGCAATGACCAGCACCGCCACGGCGGCCGAAAACGCTGCGCGGAGATCGGCGTCGCCGGCTGACGGGCCGGCCGCGAGCAGCCAGCCGCCAAAAGTCAGCGCAGCGATCCCCAGGACCACCGGAACGAACACGGCACTGATCCGGTCCGCCAGACGCGCGATCGGCGCCTTGCCCGTCTGTGCCTGGGAGACCAGCCGGCCCATCTGGGCCAGGGTGGTTTCGGCGCCAACGCGCGTTGCGCGGACGAGCAGCCTGCCGGAGGTGTTGATGGTGGCGCCCGTGACCGGGCTGTCCGGGCCGACTTCCACCGGCACCGATTCGCCTGTAACCAGCGAGGCATCAACCGCGGAGGAGCCTTCGACGACGATCCCGTCAGTCGCAATCTTCTCGCCGGGGCGGACCAGTATGAGGTCGCCCACCCCGAGCTGATCGGCCGGGATCTGCTGCTCCTGGCCGTCGCGCAGCACCGTGGCATCCTTGGCGCCCAGGTTCAGCAGGGCCCGGAGGGCGTCCCCCGCTTTTTGCTTGGCATTGGCCTCCAGATAGCGGCCGAGCAGCAGAAAGGTCGTGACGACTGCGGAAACCTCGAAGTAGAGTCCGCCGGATGCCCTCCCCATGCCCTCCATGCCGTCCATGCCCAGCCGGTGGGCGGTCAGCTGCGGGTCCGCGGCGAGCTGCCAGGCTGAAAAGACGTAGGCTGCGGTCACTCCGATGGAGACCAGCGTGTCCATCGTGGAGGCGAAGTGCCGGGCGTTGATGGCGGCAGCCCGGTGGAACGGCCAGGCTGCCCAGGTAACCACGGGCAGGGCCAGGGCTGCGGCCGTCCAGCCCCAGTTGGCGAATTGAAGGGCCGGGAACATGGAAATCAGGAACACCGGCACGGTGAGGATGGCCGCGACGAGCAGGCGCGGGCGGAGCTTGGCTGCCGGGTGGTTGCCGGACGCGCCGCCACCGGTGGCCGCATGCTCGGCGTGCTCGGTCGTTCCTCCCCGCCGACCCCCTGGCCTCGCAAGCTCGGCCAGGGCACCCTGTCGGGGTGGCCCCACCTGAGGCGCACGCTTCCGCATGTCCCCGGCGGCGCCGTTGTGGTCGCCCTCAGCAAGGATCGCAACCGGTGGCTTGGCACCCCGAACCGTGGCTTTGTAGCCTGCGGCCTCAACGGTGGCGGTGATTTGCTCGTCCGTGATGTCCGTGGGGACGCTCACGTGGGCCGACTCCAAGGGCAGATTGACGGTGGCCGTAACGCCGTCGAGCTTTCCGAGCTTGCGTTCGACCCGGCCGACGCAGGAAGCGCAGGTCATGCCCTCGATGTCCAGCTCGATCACCCGGCTCCCGGGCGGGTCCAGCAGTTTCTCGTTACTCACGGTGTCCTGATCCTGTTGGTCTGCCTGATGGTGAGCGGGCGGTTGCTTCTTAGGCCTGGTTGGCCACGACCAGATAGCCGGCTTCGGCAATGGCCTCGCCGATTTCGGAGGTGGACAGTGCACCGGCGGAGGTGATGGTGACCGTGGAGATGCCGCCTGAGTTGAGGTCGACGTCGATCTTCTCGACGCCGGCCAGCGCCTCGAGCTCTTCGCTGACGGAGGACACGCAGTGGCCGCAGGTCATGCCGGAAACGTTGACGGTGGTGGATACAGTGCTCATGGCTTGCTCCTTGTGGGTGGACTCGTCCACCAGCCCGGGCGGGCTGGCTGTGGTGTTGCCGCTACCGCAGCAGGCGGCCGATGGCGTCGGTGGCCTCTTTGACCTTGAAGTCGATCGCTGCGCCCCGCAGCTTCGCATCCGGTTCGGACGCGGCTCCGACCACGCAGTGGCCGATGTGCTCCTCCACGAGGCCGAGGCTGACGGCGTGCAGGGCTTTGGTGACCGCTGCGACCTGGGTGAGGATGTCGATGCAGTACTTGTCCTCATCGACCATCCGGGCGATGCCGCGCACCTGGCCTTCGATCCGTTTCAGCCGCAGGAGGTAGGCGTCCTTGTTGGAGGAATAGCCGTGCTGTTGCTCCGGCGCAGCGTCCGCGGACGCCAGGGCCGGGTTTTCGGGCTCGTTCATAAGCTCAAACTATACCCCCCAGGGGTATAAAACAAGTACCCCGCAGGGGTATCCGCTGCCGGGTGCCTCCGGACGCCCGGAGGCAAAAAAGAACTCCGGAGTGCGTTATTGGGGGATACGCACTCCGGAGCAGTCTTTGGGCGGGCCTTCGATCTCCCGCTTACATTGTCAAGCTTACTGGGCGGTCGGTGGTGAAAGCCAGCACCCCGAATAACTACTTTCGCTTTACTTTCAGGGACCCGTCGGGGTCCCGGGTGCGGACCCCAGTGAAAGCTGGGCGGCATGGAAATCGAAGTGCGCCACGGGGTAGGCATAGACGTCGGCCAGGGACATGGTCTCTTTGAAGAACGGGTCCCAGCGGGTCGGGAAGTGCATGCGGCGGGCCAACCGGGGTTCGGGTTCCCGCCGCAGCCGTCGTTCCAGCACAGCCGTGACCCGGCGCAGCGCCGCGGCCATCCGCCGCCGGGTGACGATGCGGGCGCCGGCGATTGAGCCCCAGTAATTCACGACGTCGAACGGTGCCGTTCCCGCGTTCAGAAGCCAGGCGAAACCGCGGCTGACCGGGACCGGCAGCCGGCCAAAAAGCCGCACCAGGGGGAGCAGGGCCAGCACCACGATGTAGCCGAACACCATGTGGTAGAGCAGTTCCTCGTTGCTCCATCGGGTGCCCGCACTGGGGCGCCGGAGGGCTTCTGGTGAGGTGCCGGCCAGGAGCATTTCGAGCTCGGTCACATTACGCCGATACTCGGCCACGACCGCGTCGCGGTCAACCGCCACAATCACACCGCCCGGGGCCAGGCAGCCGGTCAGGGTCCATGTTTAGTCCGGTGGTGGACGGGGGCCCGGACCGGAACGATCAGGATCGGATGGTCCTGATGGTGGCTAAGCCATGCGGCGACCGAGCCGTTCAGCGCAGCGGAAATCCGGTGGCCCAGGCCGGGCTCCGGCGTGCCCACGATTATCATCGCGGCTCCGACCTCGGCCGCCAGCCGGCCAAGCGCCCGGGCAGGGTCGCCCGCCAGCGTCCGCAGGGTCCAATGGACACCCAAGGCATCACAGGCAGAGCCGATGTTGGTCCGTAATTCATGGGTCACGGCCCGGATTTCGGCGTTGTTGGTGTCGGGGTGCAGGGAGAGACGGTGCGCGGACCGCGCCGGATCCCACTCCACCAGGTAGCTCGCCTCGTCCACATAGGCGCAGATCATCGGGGCGGCGACTTTCGACGCCAGCACAGCGGCCGCCTGCAGGACTTCGGAGCCCTGCCCCGGGAGCACGCCGACCACGAGGGGCGGCGGACCACTCATGCTCTCGGCGGACATACTCAATTGTGGCCCCGGTTCCGCGGCCAGGAACAGGGACTTACTCCCCGTGCTGTCCGCCGGACACGGGTGGGTGGGCGTCCAGAGCCAAGCGGCCCTTGAACGCCCCCGGTGCCGGGCCTAACGTGGAGGAACTGAGGAAAGGGTGACCGCCGTGGAGATCTTCATGTGGTGGCTGGATCTGGATCTGGCGAGCAAGGAGTGGCTGCGGGAAAACCTGCGCGCCGCTGAGTTGCCGCTGCAGGTGCTGCAGGGCATTGCCGAAGCCGGCGGCCCCCACCCGGATGCCGTCTCAGGGGTGCTAACCGACGCGGATTGGGACTTCATCGAGACGCAGTCCGAATTCGTGGACTGACAAGACCGGTTCAACCAGCGCGCGAATTCCATTGCGAGCATCCGGCATGAGTGGTTGCATAAGGGGCATGGCTACCGCAGAGAGTTACGTCCTGGCAATCGGCACCAAGAAGGGTCTCTGGCTGGCGACCAGCCGTGACCGCAAGGACTGGTCGCTGTCAGGCCCCCATTTTCTGATGAGCGAGGTCCCCAGCATCGGCATCGACACCCGCGATGGCCGGACCCGGATTCTGGTCGGCGTCCGTTCCGAACACTGGGGCCCCACCGTGTTCCATTCCGATGATCTGGGCGAAACGTGGAACGAGCCCGAAGAAGGAGCCATCCGGTTCCCGGAGGGCACGGACGCCGCCCTGGAACGCGTCTGGCAGATCCACCCTGACGCCGAGTCCCGCCCCGGCGTCGTCTGGGCCGGCTGCGAGCCGATCTCGGTCTGGAAATCCACCGACGGCGGCGAACACTTTGAACTCAACCGCGGCCTCTGGGACCACCCGCACCGGGGCGAATGGGGAGCCGGTTACGGCGGCGCAGCGGCCCACTCAATCGTTCTGGACGACACCGGCCAGAAGGTGCACGTCGCCATGAGTACCGGCGGGGTCTACCGCTCGCTCGACGGCGGCAGCTCCTGGGAGCCGCGCAACAAGGGGATTTCGGCCTACTTCATGCCCGACCCCAACCCGGAGTTCGGCCAGTGCGTGCACAAGATCGCGGCGGATGCCGCCGTCGACGGCCGCCTCTACGCGCAGAACCACCACGGCGTCTACCGCAGTGACGACGACGCCGAGAACTGGAAGTCGATCGCGGAGGGGCTGCCGGCGGACTTCGGCTTCGTGATGCTCACGCACCCCCGCCGGGCCGGCACCGCCTGGGTCATCCCGCTCAAGGCCGACGGCGAACGGATCCCGCCGGAGGGCAGGCTCGCAGTCCACCGGACCGACGACGCCGGCGCGAGCTGGAAGCGGCTGGACGACGGACTGCCCCAGGCGGAATTCAACTCCGTGCTGCGGGACGCCGCCTGCGTTGACCCGTCCGAACCGGCCGGCGTGTACTTCGGCACGCGCGGTGGCAGCATCTACGCCAGCGCCGACGAGGGCGAACACTTCAGTGAAATCGCCTCACACCTGCCCGACGTGCTTTGTGTCCGGGCCGCGGTTATCGCCCGTGACTGACATCAGCGTGGTGCTCCCCAGCATCCTGCAGCCGCTGGCAGGCGGGCGGCCGGTGCTGACTTCCCCCGCTGCCGGGCCGCGGACCGTGGGCAGGCTGCTGGACGAAGTGACCGCGGGCTACCCGGTGCTGGGCCGGCGGCTGCGCGACGAGACGGGGGCGCTCCGCCGGTATGTGAACGTTTATGTGGAGGGCGATGAGATACGTCGGCTGCAGGGCCTCGATACCGCGGTGGAACCGGGCCAGGAAGTGGTGATCATCCAGTCCGTGGCCGGGGGCTAGGCTCCGCAAAACGGCCCCGCGATGAAGTGGCGGCAGGCGCCGAATCGTCGGGTTCACTGCCGACCTGACCGCGGGCAGTCCTTACTGACTACGCCCGCGGCGTGGGTCGAGCGCTCCGGTGGGGACGGCGCAGGGCCACGCCCGCCTGGTCAGGCGACCCGCCAAAGGCTGCATTCGTCGGTGTTGATGACTCTCCGCGTGCCGGACTGCCGGTCCATGATCCAGACGACACCGATTCCGGGCGCGGTTTCCTGGACGCGGCCGCGGCGGATTACGACGTCGTCGTAATTGGGTCCGACCTTCAGGCGCGCCTCGATCTCGTCGCCGCGGTGCAGCTGATCCAGGGCGCGGATGCGGGTTACGTGGGTTTTGGCTTCCTTCAACATGGCGGGGCCTCCCGGAACTGGAGAGTGGTGCCTGCTCTTGCCGGCACTTCCAGTGTCCGGCGCCAATGTTGCGGGCGCGTTTCGGCCCGGTAAGACGTGGGTAAGCGTTCGACGCCGGCGCCGTTACCGGCGTCGGACGTCCGGGCCGGCGTCCCTCACGGGATGTGGCGTTCACCCGGTCGCTGGAGCCGGAACCAGCGGTAGCCGTAGCGTTCCAGTTCCAGCTCGAAACCGCCGTCGTCCGCCAGTTCGATGTCCTGGTTATCGAACAGATCCCGCAGGTGGGCGCCGCCGAATCCTGTCTTAGGGTCCCCCGCAGAGCGCACGTTTGCGGCCACCGAGGCAGGTTCCGCCCCGAAGTTGTGGGCCAGGACGACGGTTGAACCCTCCCAGGAGCAGCGGTGCAGAAGCACCTTCGCCGAGCTGTGTTTGATGACCTCGAAGTCGCCCCACCCCAGTTCGGGGCTTTCCCGGTAGCGCTGGATCAGGGTCGCCATGAAGTTCCACAGCGACTCCGGATCCCGCTTCGCCGCGGCGGCGTTGACGTGCTTCGGCCCGAAGAACCCGTCCACCACCTGGGCCACGAGATCCTTCGCCGGGGCGGCCGAAAAACCGCCGTTCGCAGTGTCATTCCATTGCATGGGGGAGCGCACGGCCGAGCGGCCCTTGGCCGAGAGGTCCTCGCCCATGCCGATCTCCTCGCCGTAGAAGAGCACCGGGGTACCGGGCAGTGCGAACATCAGCGAGTAGACCATGCGGATCCGGGCGGGGTCGCCGTTGAGCATCGTGGGCAGCCGGCGGCGCAGGCCGCGGCCGTACATCTGCATATCCTCGTCCGGCCCGAACGCGGCAAAGACTTCTTCGCGTTCAGCGTCGCTGAGTTTGTCCAGGGTCAGTTCGTCATGGTTGCGGACAAACATGGCCCACTGGTTGTCCGGGTGGATCCTCGGGCGGGAACTGAGCGATGTGGCCAGCGGCCGGGCATCCTCGCGGGCGAGGGACAGGTACAGATTCTGCATGGACAGGAAGTCGAACTGCATGTTCAGCTCATTTCCCGCCGCGCCGCCGAAATACTTCAGCTGGTCCTTGTAGGGCAGGTTGACCTCGCCCAGCAGCACCCCGCTGCCGTTGCGGCGGTTCAGGAAGCTGCGGAGCGCGCTGAGATAGTCGTGCGGATCAATCTGCGCCGCGCCTTCCCCGGACGTGCCCTGGAGCTCCAGGAAGAACGGGACAGCGTCCAGCCGGAAACCGTCCAGTCCCAGCTGCAGCCAGAAGCCCATTGACTTGGCGATTTCGTCCCGGACCTTCGGGTTGGCCACGTTCAGGTCCGGCTGGTGCTTGGCGAACATGTGCAGGTACCACTCGCCGGTGGCCTTGTCCTGGGTCCAGATGGACGTCTCCTCACCGGGGAACACCACCTGCCCGGACGTGTCCGGCGGGGTGTCCTTGCGCCAGACGTAGTAATCGCGAAACGGGTTGTCCACCGATTTGCGGGACTCCACGAACCAGGGATGCCGGTCCGACGTGTGGTTGAGGACGAAGTCCGCGATCACCCGCATCCCGCGGTCCTTCGCGGTGCGGATGAACTCCACCACGTCGCCCAGGTTGCCCAGCCGCGGGTCCACTCCGTACAGGTCCGTGACGTCGTAGCCGTCGTCCCGGTCCGGGGTGGGGTAGAACGGCATCAGCCAGATGCACGTCACCCCGAGTGCCGCAAGGTAGTCCACGCGCTGGATCAGGCCGCCGAAGTCGCCGGTGCCGTCGCCGTCACTGTCGAAGAAGGTCTCCGGATCCAGGCAGTAGATGACAGAGTTCTTCCACCACAGGTCCGAGGTTTCTGCGATTCTCACAGCAGCACCTCCCGGTCCTGCCGCGGGCTGCCGGACCCGCGAAGCTGCGGGAGCACATTTTCGGCGAAGGCATGGATGAACGGCGCCTGCTCCTGGCCGACGAAGTGCAGGTACAGCTCGTCGAAGCCGAGGTCCACATAGTCGGCGAGCCACTGGGCGTGCTGCCCGGTGTCCGCGGAGATATTCACGACGCTCCGGACCCGGTCCTCGCCGACGTCGGCGCTGACGCCGTCGAAGTGGGCCGCTGTCGGCAGATCCCACGGGACCGGCGGGGCAAACACGTTGCCGCGCCACTGGTCCAGGGCCACCGCAACGGCTTCCTGTTCGGTCGGCGCCCAGGACAGGTGCACCTGCAGCACGGCTTTGCCCCGGCCGCCGGCGTCGCGGTAGGCGGCGAGCATGTCCTTCAGCTTCCCGTGCGGCTGGTTGACCGTGACCAGCCCGTCCGCCCAGGCCGCCCCGCGGCGGGCCGTTTCCACGCTGATGGCCGGAGCAATCAGCGGCGGCTTGATCGCGGGCAGATCCCAGATCCGGGCCTGCTGGACGGTGACCAGGCCGTCCCGGGTTACTTCCTTGCCGTCGTGGAGTTCGCGGATGATCTGTACGGCTTCCTCGAGTCGCTGCTGCCGCATCGCCTTGTCCGGCCAGGGCTCCCCGGTGATGTGCTCGTTCATGTACTCGCCGCTGCCCGGTGCCAGCCAGAACCGGCCGGGGAACATGTCCGCCAGGGTGGCCGACGCGTGCGCGATGATGGCCGGGTGGTAGCGCTGGCCGGGAGCGGTCACCACGCCGAGGCGCAGGCTGGTGGTGGCCAGGGCGGCCCCCAGCCAGGACCAGGCGAAGCCGGAGTGGCCCTGCCGGGCGGACCAGGGCTCGATGTGGTCCGAGCACATGGCGGCGTCGAAGCCCGCCTGCTCCGCCAGCTGAACGTCCTTGAGAAGCTGGCCGGGGCTGATTTGTTCGTGGGATGCGTGGAAACCGAGGGTAGCCATCGTTCATGTCTACCGTCGGCCCGGGCGGTTGTCGAGGAAAGCCCTGTCCGACCTTCGTCTGCCCGCCCTCTGGCGGTCGGGGGAATGCCGGACCAGAATGGGGCCTATGCGACTGCCGCTGATGCCCCCGATCGCCCCGATGCTGGCGAAGTCCGTGACCGCCCTGCCCGAGGGTGCGGTGATGTTCGAACCGAAGTGGGACGGTTTCCGGTCCATCATCTTCCGCGACGGCGGGGACGTGGAGATCGGCAGCCGCAACGGCAAACCGCTGACCCGCTACTTCCCTGAACTCGTCGAGGCGCTGAAGGAAAACCTCCCGCCGCGCTGTGTGCTGGACGGCGAGATCGTTCTGGTCGGCGCCGCCGGGGACCGGCTCGACTTTGATGCGCTGCAGCAACGGATCCATCCCGCGGCGAGCCGGGTCCGGCTGCTGGCCGAACAGACCCCCGCGAGCTTCGTGGCGTTCGACCTGCTGGCCCTCGGCGACGAGGACCTCACGGCCCGTCCCTTCGCCGAGCGGCGCACGGAGCTGGAGCGCGTGCTTGCCGGCAGTTCGGCGCCCATCCACCTCACCGCCGCGACGCGGGACAGGCCCACCGCGCAGGCGTGGTTCCACCAGTTCGAGGGGGCCGGGCTGGACGGGATCGTGGCCAAACCGCTGGACGGGCGGTATCTGCCGGACAAGCGCGCCATGTTCAAGGTCAAGCACGAACGCACCGCCGACTGCGTCCTTGCCGGGTACCGGGTGCACACCTCCGGGCCGGACCGGATCGGTTCACTGCTGCTGGGGCTCTACGGCGACGACGGCGAACTCGCCAGTGTGGGTGTGGTGGGCGCGTTCCCGCTGCAGCGGCGGAAGGATCTCTTCGAGGAACTCCAGCCGCTCGTGACCAGCTTCGAGGACCACCCGTGGGCCTGGTCCCGGCAGGAGGACGGGACCCGGACGCCGCGCAATGCCGAGGGCAGCCGGTGGAGTGGCGGCAAGGACCTCTCCTTCACGCCGCTCCGGCCGGAGCGGGTGGTGGAAGTGAAATATGACCACATGGAGGGCGAACGGTTCCGCCACACGGCGCAGTTTGTCCGCTGGCGCCCGGACCGGGAGCCGCGGTCCTGCACCTACGAACAGCTCGAGGAGCCGGTCAGGTTCGATCTTGCGGCCGTGCTGGCGGCCGGCCGGGAGTAGCCACGGCACGCCCGGCCCGGGGTGCTCCCGGCGTTCCCGCACGGCGCCCGGTGCTCCCAGCGTTCCCGCCCGGTTGCCGTTGTTCCCGGCGTTCCCGCCCGGTTGCCGTTGCTCCCGGCGTTCCCGCCCGGTTGCTCTGCCAGGACCCTGCCGGGGACGCGGAAAAGCCCGGCGTGTCCAGTGATCACGCCGGGCTTCCGGTGATGCGGCCCGGAGCAACCGGGCGGGAACGCTGCGGCCGGACTACTTAAGGCCGAGCTCCCTGGTGGGAATCTTGAAGGATTCCTTGGCGGTCAAGGCGGAGACGGCCGCAATAACGCAGATCACCGCGGTAAAGATACTGATCTGCACCCAGCCGCCGGGCTTGATGCCGCCCATGGCCGCGACGATCGCCGGAGCGAAGCCTGCCATCAGGAAGCCGAGCTGGGTGCCGATGGCCAGGCCGGAGAAGCGGACCTTCGTGCTGAACATTTCTGCGTAGAAGGCGGGCCAGACGGCATTGGAGGCTGCGTAGCCAAAGGAGAAGAAGCCGATTGCGGCCACGAACATCAGCGGCACGCTGCCGGATTCGAGGCTGAGCAGGAACAGCGGCGTCAGGACTGCACTGGCCAGCGCGCCGTAAATGAAGACCGGCTTGCGGCCGATCCGGTCGGCGAGCTTGCCGAAGAGCGGCTGGGTGCCGAGGGCCACGACGTTGGCCCCGACGACGAGCCAGAGAGTGGTCGTTCCGTCCACACCGGCGACGTTTTTGGCGTAGCTGATGGCCAGGGTGCCGAAGACGGTGGAGACGGCGGCGATGAAGGCGCAGGCGACGACGCGGAGGACATCGCGCCAGTGGTCCTTGAGCAGGTCCGCGACGGGGAGCTTGGAGATCTGGGCGGTCTTCTGGGCTTCCTCGAAGGCCGGGGGCTCGTGCAGGGTGCGGCGGATGAAGAACGCAACAATGACCACCACGGCGCTGAGCCAGAACGGGATGCGCCAGCCGATGCCGTACTTGATCTCATCCGGGAGGGCCAGGACGGGGATGAAGACGAGGGCCGCGAGGATCTGCCCGCCCTGGGTTCCGGTCAGCGTCCAGGAGGTGAAGAAGGCCCGGCGGTTATCCGGGGCGTGTTCCAGGGTCATGGACGAGGCGCCCGCCTGCTCGCCGGCTGCCGAGAGGCCCTGGCAGAGACGTGCCAGCACGAGCAGGGCCGGTGCCCACCAGCCGATGGCGTTGAAGTCGGGCAGGCAGCCGATCACAAAGGTGGAGGCGCCCATCAGCAGGAGCGTGAACATAAGGACCTTGCGGCGGCCCACCCGGTCACCGAAGTGGCCCAGGATGACCGCGCCCACCGGCCGGGCGACATAGGCGAAGCCGAAGGTCGCGAACGACATGATCGCGGCGTTGGCGCCGGCGTCCGGGAAGAAGACCGTGGGGAAGATCAGCGCGGCGGCGGATCCGAAGATAAAGAAGTCGTAGTACTCGACGGCGCTGCCGAGGAAGCTGGCGAGGGCTGCCTTCTTCGGCGTCCCGGCGGCTGCTTCGGTGCCGGGCGTCGTAGACGGGAGTGTCTGCATGGTGTTCCTTTTGTGTGACGACATTGTCGCGGATGGATCAGGAAGGTCTCGGCCGCCGCTGGTATCAAGTGTGCGGCAGCAGAAGGTTCGTGGAAAGACCGGACGAGTAGCCACATGGTGGGAGCTACTTGTGCGATGTAGCAATCATGACTGTGAGGGTGATCACTTGTCAACAAAAATAATCACGATCTAGCAATAGCTCTCACTATGTGGGAACATTGAGCCATGAGTGTGAATCAAGACACAGGAGCGCCCGAGGCCGCTATGACGCCCCCGGGGCCCGCGTCCACCCCTCCAGCCCCCGCCGGCAAAGGCGCCGCGGCAGGCGCCAAAGCCGCCCGGGAGGACGGCCGGACCGACATGGTCGGCAAAGCCCTGGGCCTGCTCGTCCTGCTCGGTGACGAACCGAGCGGCGCCAGCGCCGCGGATTTGTCGCGCCGGGCGGAGCTGCCCTTCAGCACGACCTACCGCCTGCTGGGTTCCCTGACCCGCGACGGCTTCGTGGACTATGAAGCGGACGGGCGCCGCTACCACCTGGGCCTGCGCATCTTCCAGCTCGGCCAGCGGGTGTCCAACCATCATGGATTCGCCGGCACCGCCCTGCCCATCCTCCGGCGGGTCACCGAGGAGACGGGCGAAGCCACCATCCTGTCCGTGCGCGACGGGCACCACCATCTCACGGTCAACAAGGTCGACGGACCCCAGACGTTCCGCGTCACGAGCGACCCGGGTCATCTGGGCGCCCTGCACACCACATCGGTGGGCAAGGCGCTCGTGGCCTTCGCCGATGACGCCACCCGCCGCCAGCTGGTGGAGGAGCTCGAACTGGAGCCGCTGACCGAATTTTCCATCACGGACCGGGACGCCTTCCGGGCCGAGGTCGAACTCGTCCGCAAGCGCGGCTATGCCGTCATGGACCAGGAAAACGAGCCCGGCATGCGGGCCGTCGCCGTTCCGGTGTTCAACTCCCAGGGTCATGCCTTCGCCTCGCTGGCCACGGCCGTTCCGGTTTTTCGGATGAGCGTGGAAGCCCTCGTGGCGTTGGTCCCGCTGCTGCAGTCGGCGGCGGCGGAACTGTCGGCCCGGCTGCCCCAGCAGTGAGTCCGGCCGCCGGCCGCACGTCCAGCCGGCAAACTCTGTTCGCTAGTAGAACAAGCGTGCATCATATGAACAAATGCGGTAATGTAACCCCCATCACCCGGCCCGCGGCCCTCGCCCAGTGCGACCCCGCCCGCCGAGTGCCGTTGTCAAAGGAGCTATACGGATGAGCAATCGAGCAGAGTCCTTTCTTGTGGGCCTGATAGGCGATGGCGTGCTGCCATCGCTGACGCCGCCGATGCACGAACGCGAAGGCGATGTGCAGGGCCTCCGGTACCTCTACCGCCCCATCGACCTCACAGAGCTGGGACTCCCCGGCCAGAGCGTCGGCGAGCTCCTGACCGGCGCCTACCGCCTGGGCTTCAACGGCTTGAACATCACCCACCCCTGCAAGCAACTGGTCCTGGACCACCTGGACGAGGTCACCGAGGACGCCCGCCGTCTTGGCGCGGTCAACACCGTGACCATCCGGGACGGCCGTTTCATCGGCCACAACACAGACTTCTCCGGGTTCGCCGCCGCCCTCGCCACGGGCCTGCCGGGCGCCAAACTCAACCGCGTCGTGCAGCTGGGCGCCGGCGGTGCCGGGTCAGCCGTCGCCTACGCCTTGCTCACCGCCGGCGTCCGGGAACTGGACCTGGTGGACACGGACGCCGCCCGCTGCGCGGCACGCGCCGCCGAACTCGCCGGCTTCTTCCCGGACCAGCTGGTCACCGCGCGGACGACGGCGGAGCTGCCGCAGCTGATGCCGCTCGCCGACGGCCTGGTGCACTGCACTCCGGTGGGCATGGCCGCCCACCCCGGGGTGCCGCTGGACATGTCCCTCGTGGACCCCCGGCACTGGGTCGCGGACATTGTGTACCGGCCGATCGAGACCGAGCTGGTCCGGCAGGCCCGGGCCAAGGGCTGCGACGTGCTCGACGGCGGCCGGATGGCGGTCGGCCAGGCAGCCGACGCGTTCCGGATCTTCACCGGGCTCGAGGCCGACGCCGAACGGATGCGCAGCCACTTCCTGGAGCTCGTCGCCGCGGAAGAGGTGTCCGCCTGATGCGCACCGGAATCGCCACCGTCTGCCTCTCCGGCACCCTGCGGGAAAAAATGCAGGCCTGCGCCATCGCGGGCTTCGACGGGATCGAAATCTTTGAACAGGACCTGGTCACCTCCCCCCTCAGCCCGGAGGACGTCCGCAAGATGGCCGCCGACCTGGGCCTGACGCTGGATCTTTACCAGCCGTTCCGCGACTTCGACAGCGTGCCCGGGGATCTGCTGGCCGCCAACCTGCGCCGGGCGGACGCCAAGTTCCGGCTGATGGCACGTCTCGGCACGGACACCATGCTGCTCTGCTCCAACGTCGCCACCGCCAGCATTGATGACGAGGGGCTCCGCGCGGAACAACTCGCCGCACTGGCTGCCCTGGCCCAGGACCACGGCGTCAAGGTGGCCTACGAGGCCCTGGCCTGGGGAAAATACGTCAACGACTACGAGCACGCCCACCGCCTCGTCCAGGCTGTGGACCACCCCAGCCTGGGAACCTGCCTCGACTCGTTCCACATCCTCTCCCGCGACTGGGACACCGCCCCGATCGAGGCTTTCAACCCGGAGAAGATTTTCTTCGTCCAGGTCGCCGATGCGCCCAAATTGTCCATGGACGTGCTGTCCTGGAGCCGGCACTACCGGGTCTTCCCGGGCGAGGGCCAGTTCGAACTCGCAAAGTTCCTGGGCCACGTGGTCCGGGCCGGGTACACCGGCCCGGTGTCCCTGGAGGTCTTCAACGACGTCTTCCGCCAGTCCGACGTCGAACGCACCGCCGTGGACGCAATGCGGTCGCTGATCTGGCTTGAGGAGCAGAGCGCGAAGTGGCTGGACGCGCAGCCGTCCGGTCGAAACGGTGACAACGGCGCCGGTAATGCCGCGCCGCGCCGCCGCCGGTACCCGATGGAACTGGCTACTCTCCCGCAGGTGGCCGAACCGGCAGGCTTCAACTTCGCCGAGGTCAGCGCCGCGGACACCGGCGGGCTGGAAACCCTGCTGTTCCAGCTCGGATTCGCGTTCAACGGCCGCCACCGGACCAAGAACGTGCAATTGTGGAGCATGGGCCATGCCCGCGTGATCATCAACGAGGATTCCTCCCGGGAATCCCGCGACGCCGGTGCCGCCGCGCCGGCAATTTCTGCGCTGGGCTTCGACGTCGAGTCCCCCGTGATTGCCGCCGCGCGCGCCCAGCAGCTCAAGGCCCCGGCCGTGCCCCGCAAGAGCCAGGCCGACGAGGAGATTTTCCAGGGCTTCGCCGCCCCGGATTCCACCGAAATCTTCCTGTGCCAGGGCAACCCGGACGGCACCGCCGCATGGACCCGCGAATTCGGTGAGGGACTGGAGGCCACCCCCGCCAGCCGGAGCGGGGGGCCGGGCGCCGTGATCGACCACGTCAACCTTGCCCAGCCCTGGCAGCACTTCGACGAGGCCTTGCTCTTTTATACCAGCGCCCTGGCCCTGGAACCGCAGCCGTATGCCGAAGTCGCCAGCCCCACCGGCCTGGTCCGCTCCCAGGTCATGCTCACCCGCGACCGCGGCGTCCGCCTGGTGCTGAACCTGGCCCCGCTGATCCAGCGCGAAGGTGCCGCCTCCGGCGCGGAAGGTACGGCCGGCACCGGGCAGCGCCGGACCTACCAGGAACACATCGCCTTCGCGGTGGATGACCTCGTGGCCACGGCCCGGGCGGCGAAGGCGCGTGGCCTTGATTTCCTCCAGATCCCGGCGAACTACTACGAGGACCTCGATGCGCGGTTCGGACTGGACGCGTCCTTCCTGGCCACGCTCCGTGAGCTGAACCTGCTTTACGACCGGGACGCCGACGGCGAATTCCTGCACTTCTACACGGCCACCGTCGGCAGCGTGTTCTTCGAAATGGTCGAGCGCCGCGGTTCCTACGACGGCTACGGGGCGCCCAACGCCCCGGTGCGGCACGCCGTCCAATACGACCACCTGCACCAGCTGAACCCCACCCCCTGACCCACCAACAACACCCACACCCAACGAAAGGAGGCTGCTGTGCCTGAAGAAATCAACCTTGAAATCTACAACGCGGATACGCTCACCGAGGACGTGTCCGACGAAGCCACGCAGGCCGCACCGAAGACGTATGCGCCGCTGGACGCTGCCGCTGAATCGCAGGCAGACCTCAGCGCCGAGATGAAAGCGCTCGGCGACGCCTACGCCCGGGCCCTGCAAAACGGTGCCCCGGCGGAGATCCAGCCACGGCTGGACTACGCCCCGTACCGCAGCAGCGTCCTGCGCCACCCCACCAAGGACCTGCACCACGCGGACCCGGAAACCATCGAGCTGTACTCTCCCGCGTTCGGGCACATGGACGTGCACGCGCTGGAGGCAGACCTCACCATCCAACACAACGGTGAACCGCTGGGCGAACGCATCGTCGTGTCCGGCCGCGTGCTCGACGGCGACGGCCGCCCCGTCGCCGGCCAGCTCGTGGAGATCTGGCAGGCCAACTCGGCCGGCCGCTACATCCACAAGCGCGACCAGCACCCGGCACCGCTGGATCCCCACTTCACCGGCGTCGGCCGCTGCATCACCGGCGCTGACGGCTCCTACAGCTTCACCACCATCAAGCCCGGCGCCTACCCGTGGAAGAACCACCTGAACGCCTGGCGCCCGGCGCACATCCACTTCTCCCTGTTCGGCCAGGAATTCACCCAGCGGATCGTCACCCAGATGTACTTCCCCGGCGACCAGCTCTTCCCGCTGGACCCGATCTACCAGTCGATCGTGGACCAGGACGCCCGAGATCGGCTCGTCGCCACCTACAACCACGAGCAGACCAAGCCGGAATGGGCCCTCGCGTACAACTGGGACATCGTCCTGACCGGGTCGAAGCGGACCTGGACCGAGAACGAGGCATCAGGCGCAGGAGACGAGAATGAATAGGGCCAGCATGAGCAAACTCACCCCCACCCCCGGCCAGACCGTGGGACCTTTCTACGGCTACGCACTGCCGTACGCCAAGGACCGCGAGCTGCTGGCCCCGGGCTCGCCGGGTTCCATCCGGCTCCAGGGCACCGTGTACGACGGCGCCGGCCACCCGATTCCGGACGCCATCCTGGAGATCTGGCAGGCCGACGCCGAGGGCCAGGTTCCGCACCACACCGGTTCGCTCGTCCGCGACGGCTACACCTTCACCGGATTCGGCCGCAGCGCGGTGGGCAACACCGGCGTCTTCACCTTCACCACGGTGAACCCCGGCCCCACCGAGGAAGGCGCGGCCCCGTTCATCTCCGTGGCCGTCTTTGCCCGCGGCCTGATGAACCGGCTCTTCACCCGGATCTACCTGCCGGAGAACGAGGTCGCCCTGGCCGCGGATCCGCTGCTGTCCTCGCTGGATCCGGAACGCCGCAAGACGCTGATCGCCCGCCGCGACGCCGACGGCGGCCTGACCTGGGACGTCCGGCTCCAGGGCGAGGGCGAGACCGTGTTCCTCGACTTCGAGGGCTCCTCGAAGTGACCCTCCTCGGCGCCGAGGGCGACGTCGGCCTCCTGAGTCCCGTGTCGGCGTCGCCCCGTGTGGCGGCGCTGACCGGGGACCGGGCGGTCCTTGCCGCCATCCTCCGGGTCGAGGCCGCCTGGGCCACGGTCCTGGAGGACGCGTCCCTGGCACCGGCCGGGTCGGCCGCGATTGTCGCCGCGGCCGCCGACGTGGACCGTTATGACCTGCCGGACCTTGCCGTACGCGCCCAGGGCGGCGCCAACCCGGTGATCCCCCTGCTGGCCGACCTCCGCGGTCACGTCAACGCCCTGGACACCGCAGGGATCGGTGCCGGAAAAGCCGTGCACACCTCTCTGACCAGCCAGGATGTGCTCGATTCCGCGCTGATTCTGCTGGCCCGGGACGCCGTCCGCGGACTGCTCACCGAGCTTCGGGCCACCACCGCAGCCCTCGCCGCCCTCGCCGAACAGCACTCCGACACGTTGTGTGTGGGCCGCAGCCTCACCCAGCACTCCCTGCCGTTCAGCTTCGGGCTCAAAGCGGCCCAGTGGTTCCATGGGCTCGCCGCCGCGGCGCGCCGGCTGGAGGCCCTCGAATTCCCCGTGCAGACCGGGGGAGCCGCCGGCACCCTCGCGGCCGGCACCGTGCTGACCGGGTTTACCCTTGCAGCCGGCACGGCACCGGCCTCCGGTTCCGGGTTGTCACCGTTTGATCTCGCCGACCGGCTGGCCGCAGAACTCGGCCTCGCTGCCGTTCCGGCGCCGTGGCACACCAACCGGCTGGCCGTGACATCCCTCGGCGACGCCCTGGCCGCTGTGACCGACGCTGCCGGCAAGATCGCCTCCGACGTGCTGTTCCTCAGCCGCCCCGAGGTGGCCGAACTCGCCGAACCCCGCGCCGCCGGACGGGGCGGGTCCTCGGCCATGCCGCAGAAACAGAACCCGGTGCTGTCCGTGCTGGTCCGCAGCGCCGCCCTGCAGGCACCCGGGCTGGCCGCGCAGCTGCACCTGGCAGCGGCAAACTTCAACGACGAACGCCCCGACGGGGCCTGGCACAGCGAATGGCCGGCGCTCCGCCAGCTCCTCCGGCTGGGCCTCGGCGCCGCCATGCAGCTGCGCGAACTCGCCGAGGGCCTGCAGGTCTTCCCCGGCGCCATGCGCCGCAATTTGGACCTCTCCGGACCGCTGCTGCTCAGCGAGGCCGTCACGGCGGCCGTCGCGCCGCTCCTGGCAGGCATCCCCGCGGGTAAGCAGAGGGCCGACGGCAAGCAGCAGCTGCAATCCGTCGTCGACCAGACACTCCAGGCCCCGGCCGCCGAACAGGCCGGCACCTACCGGCGGTTGCTCCGCGCCGCAGTCCCGCCGGAACTGCTCCCGGACGCCCGGCTGGAGGAGCTGCTCGACCCGGGCAACTACCTCGGCCAGGCCGCCGAAATCTCCCGCCGCATCCTCGCGGCATACCCGGAGTTCGCCGCCCGCGGCACCAACGCCCCATCACCGATTACCGACCTGAACGGAGCCTCCCGTGGCTAGACCGACAGTCAAGGCAGTACTGCTTTCACCCCAGCGCCCGCTCGGGGACAAGCCCCTCCTCGTGGTGGGCCCGTCCCTGGGCACCTCCACGCTGCTGTGGAGCCAGGCCGGAGCCCTGCTCGGCGACGACGTCGACGTCGTCGCCTGGGACCTGCCCGGCCACGGGATCTCACCCGCCGCGACGGAAACCTTCACCGTCGCCGAACTCGCCGACGCCGTCGTCGAACTGGTGGATTCGATCGCCCCCGGAATGCAGTTCCACTATGCCGGGGTATCGCTGGGAGGCGCCACCGGGCTGCAGCTGGGCATCAAACACGGCGAACGGCTCAAGAGCCTGTCCGTGCAGTGCACCGGCGCGAAAATCGGCACGCCCGAGGGCTGGCTGGAACGCGCGGAGACCGTCCGCAGCCAGGGCACGCCGGTGATGATCCAGGGCTCGGCGCAGCGCTGGTTCGCTCCCGGGTTCATGGAGCGCCAGCCGGAACTCAGCGGCCGGCTGTTGCACAGCCTGCGCGACGCCGACCGGTTCAGCTACGCCTTCTGCTGCGAGGCCCTCGCCGGCTATGACGTCCGGGACGAACTCGGCAGCATCCGGGTCCCCACCCAGGCCATCGCTGGCACGGAGGACACGGTTGCCACGCCGTCGCTCGCCGAGGCGATCGCCGATGGCATCACCGCGGGCGGCGGCACCGCGAACGCCGTGACCCTCGAGGGTGTGGCCCATCTGGCGCCGTTCGAGGCTCCGGGGCACGTGGCGGAGCTGCTGCGGACCTTGATCACCTGGGCAGAATCCCGCGGAGCCGGCGCGTGAACGGCCCGGAAGTGACCGGCCCGGGGCGGACCGGTCTGGAACGGCATGGGGCAGTCCAGCCGGACGCCACCAGCCGCGAGATTTACGACGGCGGCATGGCGGTCCGCCGCGAAGTGCTGGGCGCCGCGCACGTGGACCGCGCCAACGCCAACAAGGACGCCTTCACCGAGGACTTCCAGGACATGATCACACGGATCGCGTGGGGCGGGATCTGGACCCGCCCGGGCCTGACCCGGCAGATGCGCTCCGCCGTCACGATCACCGCAATGGTCGCGCACGGACATTGGGAGGAACTGGCGATGCACATCCGCGCCGCCCTCACCAACGGCCTGAGCCGGGACGAAATCAAGGAAATCCTGCTGCAGACCGCCATCTACTGCGGTGTCCCCTCCGCCAACACCGCCTTCAAGACCGCCCAGCAGGTGTTCCACACGATAGACAGCGCCGCAGCGGGCACCACGGGAACGGACCAGGCGGCAGCAAACACCACAGAAGTCGACAGCACAGAAATGGACAGCACACCGTGAACCAGGCCTACCTTTATGACGCGGTGCGGACTCCGTTCGGGAAGTTCGGCGGGGGGCTCGCGGGTGTCCGTCCGGATGATCTGGCCGCGCACGTGATCGGTGAGGCGGTGAAGCGGGCCCCGACGCTTGATGTGGAGCGGATTGAAGAGGTGGTGTTCGGGAACGCGAACGGTGCCGGTGAGGAGAACCGCAACATCGCCCGGATGGGCACGCTGCTGGCCGGTTTGCCGGTCTCGATCCCGGGTACGACGGTGAACCGGTTGTGCGGGTCCTCGCTGGACGCGGCGATCATCGCCTCCCGGCAGATCAACACCGGTGATGCGGAGCTGATGCTGGTCGGCGGTGCGGAGTCGATGTCCCGGGCCCCGTGGGTGCTGCCCAAGACCGAGAAGCCCTACCCGGCCGGGGACATGTCCCTGGTGTCCACGACGCTGGGCTGGCGGCTGGTGAACAAGGCCATGCGCCCGGACTGGACCGTGTCCCTGGGCGAGGCGACCGAACGGCTGCGCGAGAAGTACGGGATCACCCGGGAGGCGCAGGATGAGTTCTCCGCGGCCTCGCACAACCTGGCTGCCGCGGCCTGGGACGAGGGGTTCTATGACAGCCTCGTGGCCCCGGTGCCGGGCACCGGACTGGTCCGGGACGAGGGTATCCGGGCCGGGTCCTCCGCGGAGAAGCTCGCCGGGCTCAAGACCGTGTTCCGGACCGGGGACGGTACCGTTACGGCCGGGAACGCGTCCCCGCTGTCGGACGGTGCGTCCGCGGCGTGGCTGGGCTCCGAGAACGCTGCCGGGCTGCTGGGGATGGAGCCGCTGGCGCGGATCGCGGGGCGCGGGGCGCACGCGAACGATCCGCAGTTCTTCGGTTACGCCCCGGTGGAGGCCGCGAACAGGGCCCTCGCCAAGGCCGGGATCGGCTGGGACCAGGTCGGCGCCGTCGAACTGAACGAGGCGTTCGCCGCGCAGTCCCTGGCCTGCATCAGCGCCTGGGGCATCGACCCGGGCATTGTGAACCGGCACGGCGGGGCCATCGCGATGGGCCACCCCCTCGGCGCCTCCGGGGCCCGGATCCTCGGCACCCTGGCCCGGTCCCTGCAGGCCTCCGGGCAGCGCTGGGGCGTCGCCGCGATCTGCATCGGCGTCGGCCAGGGCCTCGCCGTCGTCCTCGAAAACGTCAGCACAACGACCGCCCCTCAGGCAAAAACACAGGCAACAACACGGGCAGCAACGCAGGCAACAACACCGCCGGCGACAACAGCAACAGTAAAGGGCTAGGACATGCTGAACTTCTTAGAGAGCGTCAACGAGGCCGTCGCCGGCATCAAGGATGGCTCCACCGTGATGATCGGCGGGTTCGGCAACGCCGGGCAGCCGTTCGAACTGATTGACGCGCTGATGGACTGCGGCGCCAAGGAGCTCACGGTCGTCAACAACAACGCCGGCCAGGGCGACCAGGGCCTCGCGCTGCTGATCAAGGAAGGCCGGGTCAGGAAGATGATCTGTTCCTTCCCCCGGCAGTCAGACTCCTGGCACTTCGACGCGAAGTTCCACGCCGGCGAGATCGAGCTGGAACTCGTGCCGCAGGGCAACCTGGCTGAGCGGATCCGCGCCGCTGGCGCCGGAATCGGCGGCTTTTTCACTCCCACCGGGTACGGCACCATGCTGGCCGAAGGCAAGGAAACCCGCATCCTCGACGGCCGCGGCCAGGTCTTCGAGACCCCCATCCACGCCGACGTCGCGCTGATCAAGGCGCTCAAGGCCGACGGCAAGGGAAACCTCGTCTACCGCAAGACGGCACGCAACTTCGGCCCGATCATGGCCGCCGCGGCCAAGCACACAGTGGTTCAGGTCACCGAAATCGTCCCGACCGGGGACCTCGACCCGGAGATCATCGTGACCCCCGGAATCTACGTCAACAGCATTGTGAAGGTGGCCTGACATGAGCGTCAATTCCAACGGCCAGCCGGCCACCCTGGCGGGCATCCAGACGTCCGGGACGCCCCTGGGCCGCGACGACCTGGCCCGCCTCGTGGCCCGGGACATCAAGCCCGGTTCCTTCGTGAACCTCGGCATCGGCCAGCCGACCCTGGTGTCGAACTACCTCGAGCCGGAGCAGAACATCACGCTCCACACCGAGAACGGCATGCTGGGCATGGGACCGGAGGCCATCGGGGACCAGATCGACGGCGACCTCATTAATGCCGGCAAGATCCCGGTGACGGAACTGCCGGGGGCTTCCTACTTCCATCACGCCGACTCGTTCGCGATCATGCGCGGCGGCCACCTGGACATCTGCGTGCTGGGCGCCTTCCAGGTGTCCGCGACGGGCGACCTCGCCAACTGGCACACCGGCGCGCCGGACGCGATCCCGGCGGTCGGCGGGGCCATGGACCTCGCGACCGGCGCCAAGGACGTCTTCGTGATGATGACACTGCTGACCCGTGAAGGCGCGTCCAAGCTTGTCGAGGCGTGCACCTACCCGCTGACCGGCATCGGCTGCGTCACCAGGGTCTACACCGACAAGGCTGTCTTCCTGACCGGGCCCGGCGGGGTGCAGGTCCGGGAAACGTTCGGCTGCACGCTCGAGGAACTGCAGGACATGGTTCCGGTGCCGCTGACGGCCGTGTCCGCCGCCTGAAGCTGAGCTTCCGCGCGCACGGATACAGTGGGTGCGGGACCGAGAGGCATGGAAATGATCGACGCAGTAAAGGGCGCCACGGCCGGTGGCGCGCCCGCCGCCAGTGACCAGTACGTACAGTCGCTGGCGCGCGGGCTGGCCGTGATCCGCGCCTTCGACACCGAGCATCCGAAGATGACACTGACCGAGGTGGCGGCCCGGACGGACCTCACGCGCGCCACGGCGCGGCGCTTCCTGTACACGCTGGTGGAGCTGGGCTACGTCCGCACCGACGGCAAGATCTTCGCCCTGACCGCCAAGGTGCTGCAGCTCGGCTACGCCTACCTGTCGGGACTGTCGCTGCCGCAGCTTGCCCAGCCCCACCTCGAGGAGCTGTCCCAGCAGCTGGGGGAGTCGACGTCGGCCGCCGTCCTGGAGGGCGCGGACATCGCCTACATCGCCCGGGTTGCGACGCGCCGGATCATGGCCGTCGGCATCACCGTCGGCACGCGTTTCCCGGCGTACGCGACCTCGATGGGCCGGGTGCTGCTGGCGGCGCTGCCGCCCGCCCAGCTAGAGGACTACCTGGCCCGGACTGAGATCCGGCCCCTGACGCCGCTGGCCATCGGCACGCAGGAGGAACTGCTGGCCGAGCTGGGCCGCGTCAGGGCCCAGGGCTGGTGCATGCTGAACCAGGAGCTTGAGCTCGGGCTGATGTCCGTTGCCGCGCCGGTCCGTGACGGACCCAAGGTGGTCGCCGCCATCAACGTGTCATTGCAGGCCCAGTCGGTCGCGAGCCGGCCGGACCCGGACGCCTACCTGGACTTGGTCCGGGAGGCCACCGTGGCCACCGCCGAACTCATCTCCGCGGACCTGTCCTCCGGACGCTAGCGGCCGTCAGCTGGCGGGGCCCGACGCCGGCGCGGTGGAGACCGTTATGGTGACCCCAGCGGAGTCGTCACGGATATTGAGGTGCAGGTCCTTGCCCACCAGCGCGGCATGGATGTCCTCACTGTCCGCCGGAGCGATCTGCTCGGCCAGCCGTGTGACGGCCAGCGCCATGGCCCGGCCCCAGTCGTGGGGGTCCCTGCTGGACGCCTCGGCCTCGGCCGAGTAGTTCTCCTGTGGTTCGGACATATGCTCCCGCTTCCCGCCCCTGGAGCGCATCCTGTCAGGCTTTTCCGGACAGGCGGCCCGCCGGCAGATTGGTGCCGCCGGCAGGCTCCAGTACTTGAGCATGGCCAGTCTAGTGACCGCGGCGCGTGGACGTCCACGGTTCGCACCCGTTGCTCCCGAAGTTACGCGCGGATCCCCGCTAGGATTTCACTTCGGAGACCCTCCGCCATCCCGCCATTGAAGGACGCCATGCCAGAGAACGATCCCGCGCCGGACAGCCCAACACCGGCCAGACGCGCAGCCGTCATCATCAACCCCGCCAAATCCGGTGGTCCGGCGCTTCAGGGCGCCATCGTCAGGCTCTGCGAGACGCAGGGCTGGGCCGAGCCGCTCTGGCTGGAAACCACCGTTGAAGACCCGGGAACCGGGCAGGCACGCCAGGCGCTGGAGGCGGGGGTCGACGTCGTGATCGCGGCCGGCGGCGACGGAACCGTGCGCTGCGTCGGGGAGGCGCTCGCCGGCACCGGAACGCCAATGGGACTGGTCCCGCTGGGAACCGGCAACCTGCTGGCCCGCAACCTCGGGGTGGACATCACTGACCCGGTCTCCGCCTGCTACGACGTGCTCAACGGAAGCGACCAGGCGATCGACGTCGTCAAGGCCCGGCTTGACCACGCGGACAATGATCAGGTCTTCCTGGTCATGGCCGGTCTCGGCTACGACGCCGCCATCATGGCCGACACCGTTGACGTGCTGAAGGACCGGATGGGCTGGCTCGCGTACGTCGAGGCCGGCATCCGCAAGCTCCCCGGTAAACCGGTCCGGGCGCAGATCAGTGTCGACGGCGGGGAACCGGTCCGCCGCCGGATCCGCAGCGTCATGATCGGCAATTGCGGACGGATCATGGGCGGAGTCGAAATCTTCCCGGACGCCAAAATCGACGACGGAGCCCTGGATCTGTTGATCCTGGCCCCGCGGGGGCGGCTCGGCTGGTTGGGCGTCGTCGCCGGGATCTTCGGCCGGAACAAGCAGGAGACTGAATCCGTGGAGTATTTCCAGGGCAAATCCGCCGAGATCACCCTGGAACATGAACAGGAGTTCCAGCTTGACGGCGACCACCTCGGCACCGGAACGCATCTGGCCGTCACCGTCGAGCGGGACGCCCTGAAGATTCGGATGGCGGTCTAAACCACCCCCGCCGGCCGGCCGGGATACTTGCCGACTGATTACGGGCGCCAGCATTGGGGGGCGGGTCCGGGTAGTGAGTACTACCCGGATCCTGCCCTCCGGGGCCGGGCGCAAAGGCAGGTAGCGACCACGCGTGACCGGGGTTCTCCCACCAACTTGGATTGGCTCAGGCATCAAACGATGCAGCCAATTGCCTTTTGGAGGGAGTCGCAATGGCCCGCTGGTTCCTTGTCGCCCCGCTTGTCCGGCCGAATGACCGGACAGCGTCTTTTAATCCGGATGCAGCCCCGGCTGCCGAGCGGCCCGCCGACTCTTGCGGGCGCCCGTGACACCCCAGGTCGAGGGCAGGCCACGCAAACTGACCCTCCCCAGCACCGGCCACAGTGCCGGGCGCCCCGGGAGCACGCTGGCCGACCTCGCCTACGCAACCCACACCACCAACATCCTCGGCACAGCCCCAACCAGCCACGGCCACCCCGCGGTCCTGGCGCCTCAGCGGCGGCCCTACCCCGGACGTCCCGCCGAACGGACCGCCGGAGCGTCCGCGGCCCGGCTCGCGGCACCGCCCACGGCTGCGGGCATCGCGGCGCCGCCGGCACCGGCCAGGCTCTCCGGCCGTAAATGGGGGCTGTTCCTGCGCCGCCTCCTGCGCGGCACTGATACGCTTCTGGTCGCCGTCTCCATCCTCGCCGGATTCCTCAGCCACAGCGAGGGCGGCCAAGCCTTCCCGGGCACCGCCGCCGACCTCAACGGCGCCGCCATCGCAATAGTCCTCGGCGTGCTGTGGATCGCAGCCCTGGGCCTCTACCGCACCCGGGACCCCAAAATCCTGGGCGTCGGGACCAGTGAATACAAGCGTGTGGCCGCTGCCAGCAGCGCTGTCTTTGGCTTGCTCGCCGTCGGCCTGGTCGTCTTCCGGGTCCAGCCGGCCTCCGCGTTCTACCTCGTGTCCCTCCCGCTGGGCCTCATCCTGCTGCCCGGCAGCCGCTGGATTGCCCGCCGCTGGTACAACGCGCAGGGCCAGTACCTCGTCAGGGCGGTTGTCATTGGCCAGCCCGAGGATGTGCGCTACGTGCTCAAGCGGATCGCCAAGAAGTCCGGCGCCGTCTACGACATCCTGGGGGTTGCGCTGCCGGGCGGGCGGCGGGGGACGTGGTTCGACGTCGACGGCCGCCGGGTGCCCGTCCTCTCCTCCACGGATGACGTCGTGCGGACGGTGGGCCTTTACGGCGCCGAGGCAGTCATCGTGGCGGGCCCCGTACCCGGCGGCAACCAGTACATCCGCGAATTGGGCTGGGGGCTCGAGGAGCACCGGGCGGAGCTGGTCCTGGCCTCCTCCCTGACCAATGTTGCCGGGCCCCGGATCCACTGGCGTCCGGTGGAAGGGCTGCCGCTGATGCACGTGGATGTGCCGCGGTACTCCGGCGCCAGACATGCATTCAAGCGGCTGATGGACATCACGGTAGCCGCTGTCGCTCTCGTGCTGCTGGCGCCGCTTCTGCTCGCCCTGGCGATCATCGTCAAACTCGACAGCCCGGGACCCGTCCTGTTCCGGCAGGAGCGGGCCGGCAAGGCCGGAAAGCCGTTCCGGATGGTCAAGTTCCGGTCCATGGTGACGGATGCCGAAACCGCGCTGGCCGGGCTCGGGGCCCAGAATGACGGGGCCGGCGTGCTGTTCAAGATGCGCGATGACCCCCGGGTGACCCGCTGCGGACGCTGGATGCGGAAGTACTCACTGGACGAACTGCCGCAGATCTGGAACGTCCTGTCCGGGGAAATGAGCCTGGTCGGGCCCCGCCCGCCGCTGCAGCGCGAGGTCGGCGGCTACGAGCGGCACACGCACCGCCGGCTGCTGATCAAACCAGGGATTACCGGGCTGTGGCAAATCAACGGGCGTTCGGATTTGCCCTGGGACGAGGCCGTGCGCCTGGATCTTTATTACGTCGAAAACTGGTCAATCATGGGCGACGTCATCATCATGTGGCGCACCGTCAAAGCGATGTGCGTGCCCGTCGGCGCGTACTGACTTAGTGAGGAAACACAATGAACGAAACACGTTCGGGACATTCCCGCGGCCTGGACCGGGGAGCCTCCGTCGCGCCCCTGCGGGTAGCCGTCATCGGCGCGGGGTACTGGGGGCCGAACCTCGCCCGGAACTTCACCGCAAGCCCGCACTGGGAACTGGCCGGAATCGTTGACCTGGACCAGGCAAGGGCCGCCAAGCTCGCCGCCGCCCAGGGCCGGGTTCCGGTCTTCAGGTCCGTTGACGAACTGCTGGACACGGCCGACGTCGACGCCGTTGCGATCGCGACGCCGGCCCATACGCACCACGGCATCGCGCTGACGGCGCTGCAGGCGGGAAAGCATGTGCTCGTTGAGAAACCGCTGGCCGACAGCCGGGTCAAGGGACTGGAAATGGTGGATGAAGCGGAGGGACGCGGTCTGGTCCTGATGGCGGACCACACCTACTGCTATACCCCGGCTGTACTGAAAATTAAAGAGCTGATCGCCGACGGGTCGCTCGGCGAGATTCTGTTCATCGACTCGGTCCGGATCAACCTGGGGCTGGTGCAACCGGACGTGGACGTCTTCTGGGACCTCGCACCACACGACCTGGCCATTCTCGACTTCGTGCTGCCCGATGGGTTGCGGCCGATGGATGTGACAGCGCACGGGGCCGATCCGCTGGGGACGGGCCAGGCGTGCGTCGGGCACCTGACCTTCGCGCTCCCCAATGACGGCATGGTCCACGTCCACGTCAACTGGCTGAGCCCGACCAAGATCCGCCAGCTCGTGGTGGGCGGCTCCCGGCGGACGCTGGTCTGGGATGACCTGAATCCCCAGCAGCGGCTCAGCGTCTATGACCGCGGCGTCAGCCTTGACGGGGACGCCCGGTCGGCAGCGGACCGCAGGACCTCCGCCATCTCCTACCGGCTGGGCGACACCTGGTCGCCCGCCCTGCCTGAATACGAGGCGCTCGGGCAGATGGTGGCCGAGTTCGCCAACAGTATCTGGCAGCAGCGCCCGGCCCGGACCAGCGGCGCCGCCGGTCTCCGGGTACTCTCCGTGCTGGAGGCCGTCAGTGACAGCCTCAGCGCTGACGGCAAAGCCAGCATCGTCGTCGGAAACGAACCGCAACTGGAGGCAAGAAGATGAGCATCCTGCAAGGAGCGCAGGTCCTGGTGACGGGCGGAGCCGGGACCATCGGTTCCACCGTCGTGGACCACCTGCTCGACGCCGGTGCCGGCAGGATCGACGTGCTGGACAACCTGGTCCGGGGCCGGCGCGCCAACCTGGCCCCCGCCATCGCCACCGGGCGCGTCCAGCTTGTCGAAGGGGACCTCCGCGACCGGGACCTGGTCCACGACCTGAGCCGGGGCAAGGACATCGTCTTCCACCAGGCGGCCATCCGGATCACCCAGTGCGCCGAGGAACCCCGGCTGGCCCTGGAGGTGCTGGTCGACGGGACGTTCAACGTGCTCGAGGCCGCGTCGGCCCAACGGGTCGGCAAACTCGTGGCGGCTTCCAGCGCCTCGGTCTATGGCATGGCGGAGACGTTTCCCACCACCGAACGCCACCACCACTACAACAACGACACGTTCTACGGTGCGGCCAAGTCCTTCAACGAAGCCATGACCCGCAGTTTCCGCGCGATGTCCGGCCTGGACTACGTGCTGCTCCGCTACTTCAACGTGTACGGGCCTCGGATGGACGTCCATGGCCTCTACACCGAAGTGCTGGTGCGCTGGATGGAACGGATCGAGGACGGGCTGCCGCCGCTGATTTTCGGCGACGGCCAGCAGACCATGGATTTCATCCACACCCGGGACGTGGCCCGGGCCAATATCCTGGCCGCGGGCAGCGAGGCGGACGAAGGCGTATACAACGTCGCCAGCGGTGCGGAGACCAGCCTGCTGGAACTCGCCGAGGCGCTGCTGCGGGCCATGGATTCCGAACTTCACGTGGAGCACGGCCCGGAGCGGGCCGTCAACGGGGTGGTCCGGCGCCAGGCGGACACCGCCGCGGCCACGCGGGACCTGGGATTCAGCGCCGAAACCGGGCTCGAGGATGGCCTGCGAGAACTGGTCGACTGGTGGCGGCCGCTGCGCACTGAAATTTCCGACGCCAGGGTCGGGGGTGCGCGGTGACGGTAGGCCAGGACCAGGCCCTGAGCCGGATCAACGTGATGAAGCCGTGGCTCGGGGCCGAGGAAGCCGAGGCCGTGGCAGAAGTGATCGCCTCCGGCTGGGTGGCCCAGGGACCCCGCGTGGCGCGTTTCGAGGAAGCCTTCGCCGCCGCGCAGCAGGCCAGCCATGCCGTCGCCCTCTCCAACTGCACGACTGCCCTGCATCTGGCCCTGAAGGTGGCCGGCATCGGACCGCGTGACGACGTCGTGGTGCCCTCCTTCTCCTTCATCGCCACCGCCAACGCGGTCACCTACGTTGGCGCCCGTCCGGTCTTCGCCGACGTCGAAGAGGACACCGGGAACGTGTCAGTCCGGACGCTCGCCGCCGCCATGACGTCCAACACCCGCGCCGTGATCGTGGTCGACCAGGGCGGCATGCCGGTCGATCTGGTTCCCATCCGCGACCTCTGTGACGGTCTGGGCATCACCGTCATCGAGGACGCCGCGTGCGGGGCGGGCTCCACCTACCGGGGCCGGCCGGTCGGGGCGGCCGCCGAGCTCGCCGCCTGGTCCTTCCATCCCCGCAAAATCCTCACCACCGGTGAGGGCGGGATGCTGACCACAAACAACGAGGCATGGGCGGCGCGGGCCCGGAGGCTCCGTGAGCACGCCATGAGCGTCTCCGCGAACGACCGGCACGCCACCGTCCTGGCACCGCCTGAGGAATACGGCGAAATCGGGTTCAACTACCGGATGACCGACCTGCAGGCCGCCGTCGGGCTTGTGCAGCTGGGCCGGCTGGATGAGGCCGTCTCCCGGCGCCGGGCCATCGCCGACGGCTACCGGAGGGCGCTCGCGGGGGTCGAGGGGCTGCGCTTCAGCCAGGACCCGCTCTATGGCACCAGCAATTTCCAGTCCTTCTGGTTCGAAGTCCGGCCGGACTTCCCGCTCGGGCGTGAGGAACTCCTGGAGCGGCTGGCGCAGGACGGCATCTCGGCCCGGCGCGGCATCATGGCCGCACACCGGCAACCCGCCTACGCCGGGCGTGACACCGGCGGGGCCGACCTCTCCGTGACGGAGCGGCTCACGGACCACACCGTGATTCTGCCGGTGTACCACCAGCTGACCCTGGACGAACAGTCCCGGGTCATCCAGTCGATCTTGAAGGCCGCAGGCAAATCTGATGACTGAGCTCCTGCTGATTGGCGCCAGCGGCCTGGCCCGTGAGGTGCTTGCCTGCGTCCGCGAAAACGGCCAGTTCGACGTCGTCGGAGTCCTTGACGACGACGAATCCAAGGTCGGATCCACCGTGGACGGCGCTCCGATCGTGGGCCCCGCAAGCCACGTCCTCCGCTACCCGGAAGCCCGTGTAGTCATCTGCATCGGTGCCGGAAAGGGGCGCGAGAAGGTGGTCGCCAGGCTCGCCGGGCTGGGCTTCCCGGGTTACCGTTTCGCGACGGTAATCGATCCGTCAGTGCGGGTGCCGTACTGCTGCGATATCGGTCCCGGGAGCATCCTGCTGGGCAATGTCACCCTGACCGCCGGTGTCACTGTCGGCAGCCATGTCGTGGTGATGCCCGGTGTGACGTTGACCCACGACGACGTCGTGGAGGACTTCGCCACGCTGGCCGCCGGCGTGTCGCTGGGCGGCGGTGTCCGGATCGGGCGCACGGCGTACCTGGGCATGAACTCCAGCGTGCGCGAAGGAATCAGGGTGGGCAGTGGTTCGAGGGTGGGCATGGGAGCCGCCGTTCTGGTTAACGTTCCCGACGGCGAAACCTGGGCCGGCGTCCCGGCACGGGTACTGGAACCCGCAGCGGCCTCCGCGGGCGGTGCGCGATGACCGGGCCCAGGACTGCCGGTACTTCGGTTCCCTTCGTTGATTTGGCCGCCCAGCAGGACGAGATCGCCGACGAAGTCGAGGTCGGGCTGAAGGAAGTCTTTGCGCAGACCTCCTTTATCGGCGGTCCCGCCGTGGCCGAATTTGAGCAGGCGTATGCCCGGTTCCTCGGCGCCGGACATTGCGTCGGGGTGGCCAACGGGACCGACGCGCTGGAACTGGCGCTGCGCGCGTCCGGGGTCACGGCCGGAGCGGAAGTCATCCTCCCCGCCAACACGTTTATCGCGACCGCCGAGGCGGTGAGCCGGATCGGCGCCATGCCGGTGCTGGTCGACGTCGATCCGGAGTACCTGCTGATCGATCCCGAAGCGGTGGCGGCCGCTGTGACGCCGCGGACCCGGGCCATCATCCCGGTCCACCTGTTCGGGCAAACGGCCTTTGTTGAGCACCTCGTCCCGATTGCGGCGTCCTGCGGCGCGGTGATTGTCGAGGACGCAGCCCAGTCCCAGGGTGCGACCCGCCATGGCCGGTGCGCCGGCACGCTCGGACAGGTGGCCGGCACCAGCTTCTATCCCGGCAAGAACCTCGGCGCCGCCGGCGATGCCGGAGCCGTGCTGACAGCTGACGACGACCTCGCGGCCAGGGTGCGGATGCTTGGCGCCCACGGCAGCGAGCGGAAATACCAGCACGACGCGGTGGGCATGAACTCACGCCTCGACACCATCCAGGCGGTAGTGCTCAACGCCAAGCTGCGCCGGCTGGCCGGATGGAACGCACGGCGCCGGAGCGCCGCGGCCCGCTACCAGGAATTGCTGGAGGACCTGCCAGGCGTCCAGCTCCCCGGCACTGCCCCGGGCAACACCGACGTCTGGCATCTCTACGTCATCAGGGTCGCGGATCGGGACCGTGTGCTTGCCGCCTTGAACCGGGCCGGGATCGGCGCCGGCATCCACTACCCCGTTCCGGTGCACCTCAGCCCCGCCTACCGGCATCTGGGCCTGGGTCCTGGATCCTTCCCGGTGGCGGAGCAGGCCGCCCGCGCGATCCTGTCGCTGCCGATCTTCCCGCACATCAGCGGGGCCCAGCAGCAGTCTGTCGCGGACCATCTGCGGGCAGCCGTCGGACAGCCGTGAAACACCAGAACCCGGGCCCGGTGCGAAGGGACGTCAGGCGATGAACGCGACGGCACGCCGCGGGATCCTGCTTATCGCCCTGGCGCTGTACCTGGTTGGCCTCGCGTTCATCGGCGCCTGGCCGACGCCGGTGGACCGCCCGCTGACGGGCCTGCTCAGAGATGTCATTGAGGCCGTGCGGAATTATCCGCTGACAGCAGGCATCACGTACATGCACGTCGAGGGCGCGGCCAACGTCCTGCTCTTTGTCCCTCTTGGGCTGATCGTCGCACTGCTCCTGCCGACCCGCCGGTGGTGGCTGGCGGCGGTCGCTGGTGCGCTGATCTCAGCCGCAATCGAAACCGTACAATACGTCGCGCTGAGCCAGCGCACGGCGAGTCTGGGGGACATCATGAACAACACCCTCGGAGCCGCGCTGGGTGCCGCGGCCATCCGGATAATCCGAACACACCCGGCGCGGGGCACCACGCCGCACCCCGGCACGGAACCCGTTTCCCCAAGGAGCGTCATGAAAACCATCGCCGATACAGCAGACGTGGCGGACACCGCCGTCATCGGGGACGGAACCAGGATCTGGCACCTCGCACAGATCCGCGAGGATGCCAGCGTGGGCAGCAACTGCAATATCGGACGTGGCGCATACGTTGGCCCCGCCGTCGTGCTGGGGAACAACTGCAAACTGCAAAACTACGCCCTCGTCTATGAACCGGCGCGCCTGGCCGACGGCGTCTTCGTCGGGCCCGCGGCCGTGCTCACCAATGACCTGCACCCCCGGGCCATCACCCCGGACGGAACACTCAAGGGCGCCGAGGACTGGGAGGCCGTGGGCGTGACTGTCGGCAAGGGCGCCTCCATCGGCGCCCGGGCCGTTTGCGTCGCCCCCGTGTCCATCGGGCAATGGGCCACAGTGGCCGCCGGGGCCGTGGTGACCAGGGACGTGCCGGACTACGCGGTGGTTGTTGGAGTCCCGGCCCGGCAGGCCGGCTGGGTGGGTGAGGCCGGACACCCGCTCAAGGAGGACGGCGGCACGTGGCTCTGCCCGGCCACCGGCCGGAGATACGTCGAAACCAACGGGCAATTGGCCCCTGCGGCACTGCTGGACTGAGGAGGCGGCGTGGAAAAGCTGGATAGAAGCAAAGTAATCCTGGGCGGTACACCAGTAGACCTGATGGAACCCGAACCGGCCCTGGAGAGGATACTCGCCAGGGTGACCAACGGTGCTGTCCTCCCGCCGTTGGGAGTCGCTTCGGTTAATCTGGACCATTTGCACCACTTCGGCACCGGCGGCCGATGGGCGGGCACTCTGCATGCCGATCCCGCCAGTACCGTCGACTGGCTTTACCTTCTTGACGGTGCGCCCCTGGTGGCCCAGTCCCAGCGGATCACCGGCCACCGGTGGCCCCGGCTGGCGGGCAGCGACCTGGCCTCCCCGCTGCTGGCGCGGGCGGAGCAACTCGGGCTGAAAGTGGGATTCCTCGGCGGCTCCGAAGCCAACCAGCGGCTGTTGGCCCGGAAGATCGCAGATGAGCATCCTGATCTGCAACTCGCCGGCATGTGGTCCCCGAGCCGGGAGGAGCTCGCGTCCGTCAGTGACTCCGAACGGATTGCCGGCGAGATTGCCGCTTCCGGCACCCAGATCCTCTACGTGGGACTCGGCAAGCCGCGCCAGGAACTCTGGATCGACCGGTACGCGGCGGCCACGGGGGCGGCTGTCCTGCTGGCCTTCGGCGCGGCCGTGGACTTCCTGGCAGGCCGGGTCCAGCGGGCACCCGACTGGTTTTGCGAGCACGGTCTGGAATGGGGGTACCGGCTGGCCCTGGAGCCCAAGCGGCTGGCCGGCCGCTACCTCGTGGACGGCCCACCGGCTTACCTGAAATTGCGGACCGCATCCTGCGCAGTCCCGCCCGCCCGGGTCGAACCCCGGCCGCAGGCGGCCGCAGCCCCACGCACGCCGGGCCGCTTCACCGGGCCCGAAGGGTCAGCGGACGCCGCCGTCGTCATTGTGACCTACAACAGCGCGGAATGCGTCGGAGCGCTCCTGGAGAGCCTGCGGGTGGAGACTGCCGATCAAACGCTGCGGGTGCTGGTGGCCGACAACGCCTCCAGCGACGGCACCCTGGATTTGGTGCGCCGCCGCCACCCGGACGTCCAGGCGTTCGGCACCGGCGGCAATCTGGGCTATTCCGGCGGCATCAACGCCGCCCTGCGCAGGGCAGGCGATGCCGCGACCGTGGTGGTGCTCAACCCTGACCTCACGGTGGAACCGGGCAGCTTCAAGACAATGCTGCATCGGCTGCTGTCGTCGCGGGCCGGGGCCGTGGTTCCCCGCCTCGTCAACGAGCGGGGCGAAACCAGCCACTCCCTCTACCGGGAGCCGACCATCGCCACCGCGGTGGGCGATGCGCTGCTGGGCCGGCGGGCGCCCGACCGGCCAGGCTGGCTTGCGGGCACGGACTTCTCCCCGGAAAGCTACGCCCACCCGCACACCGTGGAGTGGGCAACCGGCGCTGCGCTGATGGTCCGGCGTCCCCTGGCGGACGCGCTGGAATGGGATGAGTCCTACTTCCTCTACAGCGAAGAGACTGATTTTTTCCGGCGTCTGAGGACCATGGGGGAAACGGTCTGGTACGAACCTGCTGCGGTCATGCGCCACACGGGAGGGGCCTCCGGCGCGTCAGCACAATTAAACGCGCTGCTGGCCGTCAACCGGGTCCGCTACATCCGCAAATACCATTCCGCAGCCTATTCAGCGGTGTTTCACGGCGCCGTCGTGCTTTCCGAACTCCTGCGCTGCTGGAAGCCGGAACACCGGGGCGTGCTGCGGACGGTGCTGGACGAGGGACGCTGGTCAGCGCTGCCTGGCCCGGGCCGGGACACCGGGCAGAACCCGGACGCCGGAAGTTTCCCGCACGGTTCGGTGATCATTCCGGCACACAACGAAGCCGCCGTGATCGCGCGGACCCTTACTCCGCTGGCCCCGCTGGCTGCGGCAGGACACCTTGAGGTGATCGTGGCCTGCAATGGTTGCAGCGACGACACCGCCGCAATTGCGCGCGGGTTCGAGGGCGTGACAGTGCTGGAGTTGAAGCAGCCCTCCAAGACGGCCGCGCTCAACGCCGGTGACGCCGTCGCCTCCCACTGGCCCCGGCTGTATCTTGACGCCGACGTGCAGATCAGTCCGGACACGGTGCGCGATGTCCTCAACGCACTGCTGTCGGGCCGGGTCCTCGCCGCACGCCCGGCCGTGCGTTTTGACCTTCACGACGCGCACCCGCTGATCCACTCGTACTACCGCACCCGGCTGCAGCTCCCGGCGGCCCGCAGCGGGCTGTGGGGAGGGGGCGTCTACGGCCTGTCCCACGAGGGGCGGCAGCGGTTCCAGCAGTTCCCCGACCTGACCGCGGATGATCTGTTCGTGGACCGTCTCTTCGGGCCCGCGGAGAAAGCCGTCCTGGATGTGGACCCGGTGGTGATCTGCCCGCCCAGGACACCCAAGGACCAGCTGGCCGTGCTGCATCGCGTCTACCGCGGCAACGCCGAGCAGACCGGCCGGATCGGAACGGCGGGCCAGACGCTCTCGGAGGTCGTCCGCTCAATCCGTGGTCCGCTCTCGGCGGTCCACGCCTCGGTCTACCTGGGATTTGCCCTGGCAGGCCGCCGGGGGACCGCACATCCGGGGGGCTGGGAACGCGATGCCAGCAGCCGCGGGCCGGCTTCCGGCGGAAACCAGACTGAACGCCCGGGGTCCCGGCGCTGAACCCGGCGGAACCTGAACCGTCACCGGCCCGCGACCGGCCGGTGCGCGAGGATCTCGGCGAGCTCGGCCAGCCGGTGCGCCCGCGCTGATTCCGCCGGGGTGAAGGGTTCGCCGGGGCGGTAAAAGGTGAGGGGACCGTGCCACGCGGTCGGTATCCTCATCACGGTTCCGTCCGTCGCCGGCGGCGGGCCGGGGCGGGCGGCCGCCGCCGAAGCCGGAGTGCCCGGCTCCGTTCGGGTCTCGATCCGGGCGTGCAGAAGTTCCGCCACCGCGAGAGGCAACTCCTCGGGGTTGGCCGCGATCCTCGCCGCGAGGCTCAGCGCCCCGGTCTGCCCGTCCGCCATGGCCAGCGCGGTGGTGGGCCAGACATGCGGATCGCAGCCGCCGCCGTCGCGCAGGGCCTTCAACAGCTCCGCCTCGCGCAGTGCGCCGGGCGCGGACAGCACAAACTCGTCCAGCACACCGCCGTCGACCGGGTGGACATGGATGCTCAGGATGTTACTGTCCAGTCCGGCCAGCGACTGTGTGAGTTTCTGCAGCGAACCGGGGCGGTCCTGCAGTACCGTGCGGGCCCGCCACAGCGCCGGCGGGGGGGAGGGGGGGCTGCGGTGCCGCAGGGCGGGGGCGTGCAGCCAGCGCCGCAGCATCCGCGCGGCGGAAGGTTCCGCCACCCAGATCACCAGGACGGTGGCGGTCAGGGTGAGGACGAGGACCTTGGCCGCATAGGGCAGGTGGGTCCCGACGACTGCCGCGTGGACCACGAGCTCGATGGGCAGCATCACGGCGATGTTGGCGAGGGTCAGCCGGGCCTTGGTCGGTTCGGGCATCTGGCCGCAGACTTCGCAGCTTAGCTCGGAGGCTGCGGCGCGGGTTGCTTCGGTTTTCCTGCCAGGGGCTGAGGACGTCATCATCCCATGATGTCCGGCGGCTGTTACCGGCCCATTGCCGGCCGGTGACGATTTCGCGCGGCCCACACTGCAACGCGGGGTCACTTACCGCCCATCCCGGAGGGGATTACCGGCCGAGAGTGACCCCGCGTTGCTGGTTGGGGGTCGCGGCGGGGCCATGGTTGTGGTCCGGGCCGGCGAGCTGGGCCAACAGGTCACGGATCTCGGCCAGCAGGGCAGTGTCGGTGGGGAGCGGCTTCTCTTCCGGCTCTGCGGTGGCCAGGCGCTTCTTGACCAACTGGTTGATCCGGTTCATCGGGGCCACGAAGATGAAGTACACGACGGCGGCGGTGATCAGGAAGGTGACGAACGCGGTGATGACCGCCCCGAAGTTGAGGAAGGTCTTGTCGTTCCCCGGCCAGATGTGGAACCCCAGGCCGTCGGTTTCGACGCCGCCGGCCGCCGCAATGATGGGGTTCACGATGTTCGAGGTGAACGCGCCGACCAAGGCGGTGAAAGCGGTGCCGACCACGACGGCGATGGACAGTTCGATCACGTTGCCGCGCAGGATAAAGTCCTTGAATCCTTTGAGCATGGGGTCCTCCGGTGTGCCTTGAAATAAGTCTGGGTGCCGTGTCCCGGCAAGGGAATCAACCGCTAGACGCTATCACCTCCACAGCCCCGGGCAGTTTTCCACTGAATGGATTTGAATGACGGGCCCCGTGTCCGCCGGCGTAGAATTCTGCTGGATGCCAGCGCCGCCGTCGTTATCATCCGACCGCAAGAAAGGCACCGCCCGCACGTGAAGATGCTCGCCGAGCTGTTCACCTTGGCTCCTGCCAACAAGGACCACCAGGTCGCCATCCGCTGTGCCGTTGGTGTCTTTGTCCCGCTGATCATGCTGGTGCTGCTGGACCGCCTCGACCTGGCCATCTTCGCGTCCTTTGGTGCCTTCACCGGAATCTACGGCCGCAATCAACCCCACGCCACGCGCTTCCTCCTGCAACTGCGCGCCGGGTCGCTGATGCTGCTGGTCCTCCTGGCCGCGGCCCTGACGGCCCGCGCCGGGACGGCCCTCGCGCTTCCGGCCGCGCATACCATCTGGCTCCAGGTCTTCGCCACGACGCTGGTGGCAGGCGGCTGTTCGCTGATCGTGGCCTGGTGGCGGCTCCGCCCCGCAGGCTCCCTGTTCCACATCTTTGCCTTCGCCGCGATCGCCTCGATCCCTGCCCAGCCGCCGCTCTGGCAGGGCATGCTCGTGGCGGTCCTGACCGTCGGCTTCTCCCTGCTGGTGGGCATGTCCTCCCGGGTGCTCCGGAGCCGCCGGACGCCGTGGGTCGTCCCGGCCCGCATCCCGCCCGGCCAGGCTGAAAAGCGCGCGGCTCTGCTTGACGGCAGCAACCACCTTGTGGCGGCCGGCCTGGCCGGAACCCTGGCGACGCTGTTGGGTGAATGGCTGGGCTTCGGCCACAACTACTGGGCCATGGTGGCCGCCGTTGTGCCGCTCGTGGGGCACTCCACCCGGCACCGGATCAGCCGCGGGGTGCAAAGAATCCTCGGCACGGCGATCGGACTGGTGCTGCTGGCGGGGATCCTGCTGCTGCAGCCGGCCCCCTGGCAGACCGTGCTGGTGATCGCCGCCTGCCAGTTCGGCGCGGAGCTGTTCATCGCCCGCCAGTACGTCCTGGCCCAGATCTTCGTCACCCCGCTGGCGCTGATTTCGACGTTGCTGGTGGTGCCGTCCTCGCCGGGCGCGCTGCTGCGCGACCGGATTTTTGAGACCGTCATTGGAGCCGCCGTTGGCGTCGCCGTCGTGCTCGCCCCGACGGTCTGGCGGCGGCTGCGCGGCAGCCAGCCGGCACTGGCAAAAGGCCCGGCGCACCCCCGCTGACCGGCCGGAGGGGTCTAAGGACCCTGTCCCGCCGGATGCCCGCACGAAAGGCTACTCTGGGCACAGCCGTGTGCGCAGAGACTTGGGGGAGTGCTGGTGGAAGTTGTTGAGGTCTTAACTAAGGACGTGCTGCACGTCAGCGGACTCGTCAAACGATACGGCGAGCTGACCGCCGTCGACGATGTTTCATTCCATATCCGCGCCGGCGAAACGTTCGGGCTGCTGGGCCCCAACGGCGCCGGCAAGACCACCATCATCTCCATGGTCGCGGGCCTGATTCCGGCCAGCGAGGGAACCATCCGCGTGGCGGGCCGGGACATGACCCCGTCCGAGACGGAGGCCAAGCGGGTCATCGGCCTGGTCCCGCAGGAGCTGGCCATCTACCCGGACCTGACTGCCCGGGAAAACCTGAAGTTTTTCGGACGGCTGCAGGGACTCACCGGCAAGGGGCTCACCGAGCGCACCAACGAGGTGCTGGAGCTGATCGGACTGAGCGACCGTGCCGGTGACCTGACCAAGAAGTACTCCGGCGGCATGAAGCGCCGGCTGAACATCGGCATCGGCCTGCTCCACCGGCCCAACCTGCTGATCCTGGACGAACCGACCGTCGGAGTGGACCCGCAGTCCCGCAACTCCATCCTGGAGTCCGTGGAAAAGCTCTCCGTCGAAGGCATGGCGGTGCTCTACACCACCCATTACATGGAGGAAGCCGAGCGGCTCTGCGACCGGATCGCTGTCATTGACGAGGGCCGGATCCAGGCCGAGGGCACCCGGGACCAGCTGATCACGCTGACCGGTGGTGTGGACCGGATCAACCTCCGCGGCGGCGGCAACATGTCCCGGGCCGCGGAAGCCCTTCGCCTGCTGCCGGCGGTGCAGCGCGTCGACAAGGACGGGACCGGGCTGATGCTTACGGTCAACGACGGACCCACTGCGCTCGCACGGATCGTGACCGGCGCCGGTGACGCCGGGATGTCGGTGACCTCCGTCGAGATCGTCCGGCCGGACCTTGAGTCCGTCTTCCTGCACCTGACCGGCAAAGCGCTGAGGGACTGAAATGCGGGGATTATGGACCATGGTCGGGAACGACCTGCGCCAGCGCATCCGGGACAAGTCCGTCTTCATCTTCTCCCTCGTCGTCCCGCTCGCGCTCATGGGAGTGTTGAGCCTGGTGTTCGGCGGCGTCGGCGAGGACACCGTTGAACTGCGGCCCGCCACCGTCGTCGCCAGCGCGGACGACGCCGACCAGTTGGCGGCGGCGCTGCTCGGCACCGTCGATTCACTGGAGATTCTGGACGTCACCGTCAGGCGGGTTCCATCCGCCGACGTCCGGAACGAGACCCGGGCCAGCGGGGCCGAGCTCGGCATCATCATCCCCGCGGGCTTCAGCGACGCCGTGCTGTCCGGACGGGCCGTCTCCGTCCAACTCGTCGAGGGCAACGGCGCCAGCCTGGAAACCAACGTGCTGATCACCGTGGTCCGGGGGATCGTGGACCAGTTCGCCGCCGGAACGGTGACCGCTGCCGCCGGCAGCATGTCCGGGCTTCCGCCCCAGGACCTCGCGGCACTGGCCCGGCAGGCCTCGGCCGGGCCGCCCCTGCTCACGCTGGCCGAAGGGCAGGCTGCGGCCGAGCAGCTCTCGCTCCGCGGCACACTCGTGGCGGGCCAGGCCGGGCTGTTCCTGATGTTCACCGTCGGGTTCGGGGTGCTGGGGCTGCTCGCGGAGAGGGAACAGGGCACCCTGGCCAGGCTGCGGTCGATGCCGGTCAGCGGCGGCACGGTGATAACGGCCAAAGCCTGCACCGGCTTCATTCTGGGGGTGGTCGCTACCACCGTCCTGCTCACCGCAGGCTCACGGCTGTTCGATGTGTCCTTCGGCTCGCCACCCGTGGTGGCCGTGCTGATCCTGGCCGTGGTGACAGCCGCCACCAGCCTGACATTCGTGGTCGCGCGGCTGGTCCGGACAGCGGAACAGGCCAACGTGGCGCAGTCCATCCTGGCGATGGTGCTGGGGATCGCGGGCGGCGCCTTCTTCCCGGTCCAGGGCACCGGCGTCGCCGCCACGCTGCTGGACCTCAACCCGATCGGGGCGTTCATCCGGGGACTCGGGATCTCCGCCGGCGGCGGAGGCCTCGGCGACGTCATGGCGCCGGTTGCAGTGATGCTGGCTTTCGCCGCGGCCGGGCTGCTCCTCTCACGCCTGCTCCCGAACCGGGGGGCCCAGGTATGAGCGCCATCATCGCGATCGCCGCCGTTGAACTGCGGCGCTTCCTGCGTGACAGGTCGAACATCTTCTTCGTCTTCATCTTCCCGTTCCTGCTGATCCTGCTGCTCGGTTCCCAGTTCGGTGCCGGCAGCAGCCAGGCGCGGGTGGCCATCGCCGGTCCCAGCAGCGCACTTTCCGAGGCCCTGAGCGCGGAACTCACATCAGCCGGCGCCCACGTCGTTGCCAGCAGCGCTGACGCCACGCGGGCGGACCTCAGCCGCGGACGCACCGACGTCGGGCTGTTCCTGGACGAGGCCGCCGCGAAGGCCTTCGACGCCGGCCAGCCGGCGGAGCTCGACGTCGTGATGGCCTCGCAGTCCTCCGCCCAGGCCGTGATCCAGCAGGTCCGCACCGCGGTGCAGGCCGTGGGCCTGGAGCGGACCCCGCTTGCTGCCCTGACCGGCGCCGGAATTCCCGAGGGGCAGGCACGCCAGGCCCTTGACCAGGCCGCCGCGCAGGTGGCGGTGCCGGCCGTGGAGATCGTGGACATCGACGCGGCCGTCCAGGAGTTCCGGGGACTGGGCCAGTTCGACCTCGGCGCTTCCCAGCAGGTCCTGCTCTTTGTGTTCCTCAGCTCGCTCGCCGGCGCGGCCACGCTGATCCAGTCACGTCGCTTCGGTGTGGTCGGACGGGTCATGTCCACACCGGTTTCCAGCGGCCAGATCGTTGCCGGCCAGGCGCTCGGACGGTTCGCCATCGCCTTCGTCCAGGGCGGCGTCATAATGCTCGGTACTGCGCTGCTGTTCGGCGTCGACTGGGGCAACCCGTGGCTTTCCGGCCTGGTGCTGGTGATCTTCTGCGCCGTCGCAGCGGCCGCCGCGATGATTGTCGGTTCGGTGGTGGACAACGACACTGCCGCCTCCGGCGTGGGGGTGGGCGGCGGGCTCGTGCTGGCTGGCCTGGGCGGCTGTATGGTGCCGCCGGAAATCTTCCCGGACGCGCTGGGCGTAATCTCCTTCGCAACTCCGCACCGGTGGGCCTACGAGGCGTTCGCCACCATCCAGCGGCAGGAGGGCACCCTTGGTGACATCCTGCCCCAGCTTGGTGTGCTCGCCGGCATGGCTGCGGTGTTGCTCCTGGTCGGTGCCGGGCTTCTGCGGCGAAGCCTGGGCCGGGCCCTCTGACGAAGCCGGACCGGCGCCGCGCAGCCCGTACCGGCGCCGGACCGGCAGCGTAAAGTGGACGCAGGATCCATTCAACGGAAGTGACTGTTATGGCCAACTCAGGCACCGGGGACTCGGTGGTGGACCGCGTGGTGCGGGTGATCACGGCGTTCCCCGCGGGTGTCACCGCGCTGCCGCTCTCCGAGCTCGCGGCCCGGGCCGGACTGCCGCTGAGCACCGCCCACCGGCTGGTCCGGCAGCTGGCCGGACACGGGCTCCTCGAGCTCGGCGGCGGCGGGTCCGTCCGGCTGGGGCTGCGCCTCTGGGAGCTGGTCAACCGGAATTCCCCCACCCTAGCCCTGCGCCAGGCGGCGATGCCGTTTATGGAGGACATCCAGCAGGTGCTGAACCAGAATGTGAACCTGGCCGTACTTGAGGGCTGGGAGGCGCTTTTCGTCGAGCGGCTGTCCCGCCGCGGTTCCGTGGCGAACCGGGCCCAGATCGCGGGCCGGATGCCGGTGCACGTCTCCTCTGCCGGGCTGGCGCTGATGGCCAACCAGGCACCCGCGGTCCAGGCCGAGTACCTCCTCCAGTTCAAGGACCCCGACGGCAAGGTGCAGCCCGACGCCCTCCGAACCCTGCTGCAGGAGACCGCCGGCCATGGGTTTGCGCAGCTGGCCGGCGTCGTGGACCCCGACACGTGGGGGATTGCCGTTCCGGTGCGGGACGCGAGGAGCCGCACCGTGGCGGCGCTCGGCGTCGTCGTTCCGCTGCGGGAAGTGCGGCTTCAGGCGCTGGTGCCGGCCCTGCAGACAGCCGCCCGCGGCATCGGGCGGCAGCTCCAGGACCCCCGAGCCGCCCCGCAATTCCATTCAGCGGAATCCCTGTAACGCCTGTCACGAATCCCGGCGCACACTGTAGCCAGAGAAACCATCCGGCCCCGGACACCAGCAGTCCGGGCCCCGCAACGAAGCGAGGACAGCATGGCACAGCGCCACGTCATCACCACCCAGGTCGCGATCATGGGCGCCGGCCCGGCAGGGCTGATGCTCTCCCACCTGCTGGCCAAGCAGGGCATCGAATCCACCGTGATCGAGATCCGCAGCCACCAGGAGATCTCGGAAACCGTCCGCGCGGGCATCCTCGAGCACGGGTCCGTGAACCTGCTCGTGGACAGCGGCGTCTCGGACCGCGTCCTGCGCGACGGCGACCGGCACGACGGAATCGAACTGCGCTTCAACGGCGAGAGCCACCGGATCGACTTCCAGGACCTCGTCGGCGAGTCGGTCTGGCTCTACCCCCAGACCGACGTCTTCCTCGACCTCGCAGCACGCCGCCAGGCCGACGGCGGCGACGTCCGCTACAACGTCACCGACACCACCATCCATGACCTTGAGGGCAAACCGAAGGTCTGGTTTACCGATGCCGAGGGCGTGGAATGGGAGCTGCAGGCGGACTTCATCGCCGGCGCCGACGGCTCCCGCAGCCACAGCCGCTTCCAGATCCCCGAGGCCCAGCGCAAGTGGTATTTCCACGAATACCCGTTCGCCTGGTTCGGGATCCTGGCCGAGGCGCCGCGCAGCTCCGAGGAACTGATTTACGCCAACTCCGAGAATGGTTTCGCCCTGATCAGCCAGCGGACCGAAACTGTGCAGCGGATGTACTTCCAGTGCGACCCGGACGAAGACGTCAACAACTGGAGCGAAGACCGGATCTGGGACGCCTTCCGCAGCCGGGTCAACGGCAACGGCTTTGAACTCAAAGAGGGCCCGGTCATCGACAAGACGGTCCTGAAGTTCCGCAGCTTCGTGCACGCCCCGATGCGGCACGGCAAGCTGTTCCTCGCCGGCGACGCCGCCCACACCGTCCCGCCGACCGGGGCCAAGGGCCTGAACCTGGCGCTGCACGACGTCAAGGTGCTGTTCGAAGGTTTCGACAGCTTCTACAAGACCGGGAACACCGTGCTCCTGGATGCCTACAGCGACCGCGCCCTGGACCGGGTCTGGAAGGCCCAGCAGTTCTCCTACTGGATGACCTCCATGCTGCACACCCCGGCCAACGGCGATGACTTCGCCCGGGCCCGCCAGCTCGGCGAGCTCAATTCCGTGGTGTCCTCCCGTCACGGCCGGGCCTACCTGGCCGAGGCCTATACCGGCTGGCCGGGATCACACTAGGCCGCACCCGCACCCGCGCTCGCCCCCGCGCCCCGCCCACGCGCTCGCCCCCGCGCCCCCGCGCTCGGGCCGTCGTGCCTTATTCCATCGACAGGCGTCACGGCCAGGACTAGCCTTTAAACGTTCCAGCACGACCTGACAAGGACGACGGAGAGGTGTCCGATCATGGGAACCGTAGAGAATGCTGACCTGGTCCGGCGGGGGTTTGAGGCCTTCAACGCCGGGGATATGTCGAGCCTCAGCGAGATGTTCGCGGAGGACGCCGTCTGGCACGTTGCCGGGAGCGGCGTGCTGTCCGGTACGAAGCAGGGTCGCGACGCCGTCCTGGCCTACTTTGGCGAACTGGGAGCGCGCACCCAGGGCAACTTCCAAGCCAAGGTCAAGGACATCGTCGGCGGGGAAAGCCACACGGTCGCGATCCAGCAAACCCGGGCGACAAACAATGGCAAAACGTTGGACGTGGCCACCGTCATCACCTTTGTGGTCCGGGACGGAAAGATCACCGAAGGCCGGGAGTACTCCGAAGACACCGCCACGTGGGACGATTTCTGGGTCTAACCGGCAGCCCGGAAAATGCAGCCACGGACCAGGCCAGGCATTTGGTGACGTGACCGTCCTTCAACGGTCCGCAGGATCGGGTCAGGGCAAAAGCGCGGGATCCTTGCGCGCTGCCTCCGCCAGGACCGCCGTCGGGCTATGTTTCTCGTCGGTCCCGGCCTTTGCAGTCCTTGCCTGCTTCCGGCCCGTCCTGCCGTAGACCAGATACATCGTCACTCCGGTGATGACCATCAGCAACACTGTGTAGACGAAGGTGTTGGACACCCCGTCGACGCCCTCGGCCCCGTCGGTATTGGCCTTGATGACCAGGCCAAGCGGCTGGAACAGCGGGTGCGCCAGGAAGATCGCCGTGTCATAGTCGTCCAGCATGCTGTTAAAGTTCAGCGCCGTGATTGCCGCCGCGGCCGGCAGCACGATCGGCAGCAGGATCCGGCGGAAGATGTACAGCGTCTTGGCACCCATGATGTTGGCGGCCTCCTCGAGCGAGGAGTTGACCGACGCGAACGAAGCCTTCAGCATCCGCAGGGTGAACGGGATCTTCACGGTCACGAAGGCGATCAGCAGGATGACCGTGGTTCCGGTCAGGACCGCGCCGCCCACCAGCGGGTTGGGGTGGTCGTAGCTCAGGATCAGGCCCAGGGCCAGCAGTGCCGACGGCAGGATCCAGGGGATGTGGAGCAGGTATTCGAACGCCGTGGTGAGCCAATTGCGGTATTTCTGCAGCATCCGGGCCACAAAGAGCAACCCTCCGACGGCGATCAGCGAAGCCAGGGCGCTGTAAACGATGCTGATCACGAAGGGCCGGAGGCCCGACGGCTGGGTGAGCACCCGGACGTAGTTGTCCAGGGTCAGGCTGCCGGGCGACAGCTGTCCGGTCTGGATGGCGGCGCCGTCGGCAAACGAGTACACCACGATCAGCACGACCGGCAGGGTATAGACGGCGAACAGCAGATACGCGATGACATGGACGGCGGCGTTGGCGGCGGGGTTGCGGATCTGCTGTTTCTGCAGCCCGGAGGAGACCTTGGAGACCGAGAAGTAGGTGCCGCCCTTTTCCAGCCGTGTCATGACGGCCAGCATCAGGATGGTGGCCACGCCGAGGATGACGGCGAGCAGCGCGGCGAGGTCCCGCGACGTCGGGCTGTTGGAAAAGGTGAGAATCATCGGGGTGATGGTCTGGAAGTCCCGTCCGCCCAGCACCTGCGGGGCGCTGAGGGCACCGAGGCCGGTCAGGAACGAGAGTACGGTCACGGCAAAGAGTGTGGGCTTGAGCATCGGCAGGACAATCCGCCGCAGGATCGTCCAGGTGGACGCGCCCATGTTCCGGGCCGCCTCGATGGTCTGGTAATCCACCCCTTTGAGGGCGTTGGCGACGAAGAGCATGTGGTTCGTGGTGGTGGCAAAAGTCATCACGGCAAGAACGGCGAAGAACCCGGAGAACCACCCGGGGTCCATGCCGGGAAACAGCGACAGCAGGAAACCGGTGACAATGCCCTTGTCCCCGTAGATGAACTTGTAGCCGGCCGCCAGCACAATTCCGCCGTAGATAAAGGTCGAGGCGTAACCGAGGAACAGGATCCGTGAGCCGCGAATCCGAAAGTACTGGGTGACCAGCACAATGAAGATTCCCACCGCATTGACGGTGATGGACAGGGCGACCGCCAGCAGGAAGCTGTTGCCGAGTGACTTCATCGCCCGCTGGGAGGAGAAGAGCTTCTCGGCGGCGCGTCCCGAGAAGCTTCCGTTCGGCAAGAAGGTCTGGATCAGCACGTTCGCATTCGGCCAGACGAGGAAGGCCGCGATGAACCAGGTCAGCACGACGCCGGCGATCAGGACGGCGGGGGAGCGCAGCATGCTCCGGGTGCTGGCACCGTTCCGGGCGCCGCCGCTGCTCACGGCCGGGCCGCTTCCGGCAGCCGGGCGCCCAGTGACTGGCCTGTTTCCGGGTGGTACTGCAGGACGTGCCGCGGCTGGATGTACACCGTTGCCTGGCTGCCGGTGTCGGGATGCACCCCGCCGTCCTCCTTGACCAGGAGCCGGACCTCGGACCCGTGGCAGCTCACGACGTACCGGCTGTGCAGCCCGTGGTAACTCTTCGAGACAACTGTCCCCTGCATCGGAACGGCGGAGCCGTCCCCGCCGGCAGGTTCCAGCGAGGCCTTTTCCACCCGCAGGTAGGAATTGGCCGTGGGGTCGAGGGCATAGCTCGACTTCCGGTTCAGTTCGGCAACGAAGTCGCCGGTGAGGCGCGAGCTGTCGCCGATGAAATTGCAGACGAATTCGGTGGCGGAGTCCTCGTAGATATCCTGGGGTGTGCCCACCTGCTCCACCACACCCTTATTGAAGACGGCCACCCGGTCGCTCATCGCCAGGGCCTCGTCCTGGTCGTGGGTGACGTAGACGGTGGTGATGCCGAATTCGCTCTGCAGGTCCTTGAGCTGCTGCCGCAGCTGGTGCCGGAGCTTGGCGTCAAGGTTGGAGAGCGGCTCGTCCAGGAGCAGGATCTTGGGCTGCAGAACGAGGGCACGGGCGACGGCGACGCGCTGCTGCTGCCCGCCGGAGAGCTCTGTGACATTCTTCCGGAGCTGGTCGTCGGACAGCTCCACACGCCGGGCGATTTCGCGCACGAGCCGGTCGCTCTCGGCCGACTTTTCCTTGCGGACCCTGAGACCGAAAGCGATGTTTTCCCACACGCTCATGCTGGGGAACAGGGCATAGTTCTGGAACACCATGCCGACCTGGCGTTTGTCGCTCGGGAGCCGGGTGACCGGCTTGCCGTCGACGTACACTTCACCGGCTGATGGTTCAATGAACCCGGCCAGGGTGCGCAGCGCCGTCGTCTTGCCGCAACCGGACGGTCCCAGGAGCGTAAAGAACTCACCCTGTTTCACCTGGAGATTCAGCTCTGGGATGGCGGTGAAGTCACCGAAGGTGACCTCGATGTTCTCGAAACGGATCATGGGAACCTGTTCTTTTCCGGCGGCTCTGGGCGCTTTGGTGCGACGTACAGCAGTGGGCCCCGGGGGGGGGGGGGCCGGGGGGGGAGAAGGGGGGGGGAACACCCCGAGTCGGGGGTTTCGTTTGGTTCTT
>NZ_JBWZCG010000026.1:0-60101 GCF_059383415.1 Pseudarthrobacter sp. RHLT1-30-1 | reverse complement strand
CCCAACCCCCTTCCCCCCCCCACCCCAGCGTGGGGCACCTTCCGCCCCCCCCGGGACGCAGGGGGGGGCCGGAGTTGACCCCGCGTTGCAGGTGATCCCGTTACCTAACATGACGACGGCGGCTCTGCGGGCGGCGCCGCAGGTGTTACGTTTTTGGTGAGTAATGAGACCCGGCGCCAAGCCCTGACTGGCCGGTCGGCAACCCTCCCTTTCGCGGCGGGGTGCCTCAGGTGAATACTCGGCATATCGACCATTCGAGCTGCAAGCGTGAAAGAAGGAGATCCGTCGTGCCTGACGCGTCCGCCCCCGCTGTCCCCGTGACAGCACCAGTCCCATCCCCCGCATCCGCCGGCGCATCCGCCGCTGCCGAGGAGAAACTGGCCTACCGCCTGTTCACCGGCGCCGATGACCGCGCCTTCTGCGAGCGCGTCTCGGCCGCCCTCGCCGACGGCTATGTGCTGCACGGCAACCCGGCCGCGACGTTCAACGGCAGCAGCGTCATCGTGGCCCAGGCCGTCGTCCTGCCGGCAGCGATCGCCAGTGCCGATGCCGCCGTCGCCAACGCCGTGGACGACCTTGAGTTCGACGGCGAGGGCCTGGCGTGAGCTACGCCGGGGACCTCAGCCCGCACGAGGCCTGGGCAAAACTTGAGGACGGCGCCATCCTGGTGGACGTCCGCACCGAGGGCGAATGGGCCCACATCGGCATCCCGGACACCGCGTCCGCGGGCGACCGGCAGAACGATCCACTCTTCATCCAGTGGAACCTCGCCGGCGGCATCCCCAACTCGGGGTTCGTGGAACAGCTGACCCTGCAGGCGCCCGCGGGCAAGGGCACCGAACTCGTTTTCCTGTGCCGGTCCGGGGCACGGTCCATCGCCGCCGCGATCGCCGCGACCGAGGCAGGCTTTACCTCCTACAACGTGCTCGAAGGCTTCGAAGGCGAACCGGACCGCAACGGCGAACGCACCGTCAACGGCTGGAAAAACCGCGGCCTGCCCACCAACGCCGGAACGCACTAAGTGGGCTTCAACCCTGACGCCGGCGGCTGGAGCGCCGACACCCAGGCTGTCCGCGGCGGACTCGACCGCACCGGTTTCCAGGAGACGTCCGAGCCGATCTTCCTGAACTCCGGCTTCGTGTACGAATCCGCGGCCGCCGCGGAGCGCGCCTTCACCGGCGAGGACGAACGGTTCGTGTACTCCCGTTACGGCAACCCCTCCGTGGCCACCTTCCAGGAACGGCTCCGGCTGCTGGAAGGAACCGAGGCCTGTTTCGCCACCGCCTCCGGCATGTCCGCGGTTTTCACCGCGCTCGGTGCCCTCCTGGCCGCCGGTGACCGGGTGGTCGCGGCCCGTTCGCTGTTCGGCTCGTGCTTCGTGATCCTCAACGAGATCCTGCCCCGCTGGGGTGTGGAGACGGTCTTCGTGGACGGCCCGGACCTGGCGCAGTGGCAGGCGGCGCTCTCGGAACCCACAACGGCGGTCTTCTTCGAGTCGCCGTCGAACCCGATGCAGGAAATCGTGGACATCGCCGCCGTGAGCGAACTGGCGCACGCCGCCGGCGCGACGGTCGTCGTCGACAATGTCTTTGCCACTCCCCTGCTCCAGCGCTGCGGCGAACTCGGCGCCGATGTGATCGTGTATTCCGGGACCAAACACATCGACGGGCAGGGCCGGGTGCTCGGCGGCGCGATCCTGGGCACCAAGGAGTTCATCGGGGGCCCGGTCAAGCAGCTGATGCGACACACCGGCCCGGCGCTCTCCGCTTTCAACGCCTGGGTGCTGACCAAGGGGCTGGAAACCATGTCCCTGCGCGTGAACCACTCCTCGGCGTCGGCACTCCGGCTGGCCGAATGGCTCGAGGAACAGCCAGCGGTCAGCTGGGTCAGGTACCCGCTGCTGCCGTCCCACCCGCAGTTCGACCTGGCGGCCCGGCAGATGAAGGCCGGCGGCACCGTGCTCACGTTCGAGCTGTCCCCGTCCGCCGGGCGATCGGCGAAAGAGGCCGCCTTCGCCCTGCTGGATGCGCTGCGGATCATCGACATCTCCAACAACCTGGGCGACTCGAAATCCCTCATCACCCACCCCGCAACCACGACGCACCGCGCGATGGGACCTGACGGGCGGGCGGCGATCGGGCTGACCGACGGCGTGGTGCGGCTCTCCGTGGGCCTTGAGGACCTCGATGACCTGGTCCGAGACCTCGGCCAGGCGCTCAAGCAGGTCTAACGGCTGCAGCAGGACCCACCCGGAGCGCCCGCTCCGGCGTCCCGACGACCCCGGCGCCCCGCCGACGGTCAGGCGGCCGGTGAGGCAACGGCCGGGGCGGCCTCGCTCAACCGCCGCAACTTGGGAATGGGGATCCGCTTGTTGAGGGCGACGGCGGTGCCGGAACCATCCGCGTGGGACCAGCGCAGGAGGGACGGGCCCTCGCGGGGATCGCCGTCGAGGAAATCGGGGTCGCCGGCCAGGGGCAGGAAGCCGCTCGCCTTCAGGCTGAGGCCGAACTGCTCGGTCCAGAAGTAGGGCCGGAAGTCGAGCTCCGGCGCGTCATCGCCCCGCACCAGTGCCAGTGCCGCGGCCTTGCTCTGCTCGATGGCACTGGTCCACAGCGGCACACGGTGGATGCCGTGCTTGGTCGGGAACGCGGCCACATCCCCCGCGGCGATGATGCCGGGCCGGACGCGCCCGCGGGAGTCGACTTCGAGCCGGCCGTTGGTGAGCAGCCCGCTCGAGGCCAGCCACTCGACGTTGGGTGCGTCACCCACGGCGCTGACCACGACCCCGGCCTCAAGAATTGAACCGTCAGCGAGCCCAACCAGCGTGCGGTCGCCGTCCACACGCAGTTCCACCGCCGCGGACGGCGCGAGCTTCAAACCGCGGCTGAGGGCAGCTGCCACGAAAACGTCGGACAGGTACGGACCCAGCTGCCGGGTCAGGGGAAGGCCCTGCGCCGCGAGGGTCACCTCGCACCCCGCGGAGAGGCAGCCGGAGGCGATCTCCATCCCCAGCGCACCGCCACCAATGACGACAACAGACGGACGGTTTGCCAGCCGGCGGCGCAGCTCCAGCGCATCGTCAAGATTGCGCAGGGTCAGTTCGCCCCCGCCGGCGCCCGGATGTCCAACGGTGCCGAGACGCCGAGCCCGGGAGCCGGTAGCGATGACCAGGCCGTCGAACGGCAGCTCGCTGCCGTCGTCGAGGTGCACCAGCTGCCGGTGGGGATCGAGCCGCGTCGCGGTCCTGCCCAGGATCTCCTGCGCCTCGTGCGTCGACGCAGGCAGCTGATGGGAGGTCATGTCGGCGGAGTCCAGGAGGGCAGCTTTGGACAGCGCGGGACGACTGTATGGCGCATGGTGCTCATCGCCGACGATGGTCAGTTCTCCGGCGAAACCTTCTGCCCGTAGGGAGTCGCCGGCGGTAAGGCCGGCTATGCCGTTTCCGACGACGACGATGCGTTCCATGCTCACGCCAGCCGCAGCGCAGCAACAGGGCAGACGCGAACCGCTGCCTTCGCCGGTTCAAGATCACCGTCGACCGTCTCGACGTCGAGCACCAGTTCGCCCTCATCGTCGAGGTGCATCAGCTGGGGAGCGACCTCCTCGCACAGGCCGTGGCCTTCGCAGCGCGGTCGATCAAGGACAATCATCATGGCTTTCTCCTTTGAATATCGTGGTGTGGCTCACATGCTCCTTTCGAGCTTCCCAGCTGAATGACATGTCGACAAATGAATAATTCTCATCATTCATATGCAGGGCGTAAATGACTCAGTAAACTGAGGGGACTCGCGCCGGATGGACCGCGCGCTGAAGTGAGGTACGCGATGGAAGTTCTGCCGGGCCTGACGCTGAGTCCAGCCCGCGTCGTCCGCAGGGAGCGTCATGCCTAGCAACCTGGAAAAATCCGGATCGGACGGGGAACTGGCCCGGCTGGCATCGGTGGACCTCAACCTGCTGGTGCCGCTTCTGGCGCTGCTTGACGAGCGGTCGGTGACCAACGCGGCGAACAGAATCGGGCTGTCCCAGCCGGCCATGAGCCATGGACTGACGCGTATGCGGCGGATGTTCAATGACGAACTGCTCGTGCGGCAGGGGCGCGGAATGGTTCTGACGCCGCGGGCCGCGGAACTCCTGCCGGCCTTGCGGCAGACGCTCACGCAGACGGCCCGGCTGGTTAACGCCGCGCCGTTTGACCCTGCAACCGACGGCCGCCTGATCACCGTGGCGATGACGAACAGCACCGCGTTCGTTATCGGCAGCACGATCACCCGGCTGCTGGCGGAACGAGCGCCGAACACGGTCCTGCGGCTGCGCACCACGTCCTCCGCCACCATCGCGGTCTTTGCGGAAGACGCGGCCGACGTCATCCTGCTGCCCGAAACATTCGCCACTCCGTACCCCCGCGAGCGCCTGTACGACGACCGCTGGGTTGTCGTCACTTCGTGGGACTCACCGCGGGATGCCGATGCGCTCAAGCTCCTCGAGGTAGTGCCCCACGTGGTGTTGGACGCGTCCCCGGAACGCCTCCGGCCGTATGAAATCCTCGACGAACACAAGGTGCCGTACACGGTCCGCCAGCGCGTGTCCGACTACCTCTTCATTCCGCACCTGATCGCCCGCGCCGGCGGCGTGGCGGTCCACCGGTACCAGGTCGGCCTGGAATTCGAGGGCCGCTTCGACCTGCGCATGGAGGAGTTCCCCTTCCCCATCCAGACCCTGGGCATCGACATGGTCTGGAATCCCTGGCTCGCGGAGGACCCGTTCAAGGACTGGTTGCGCGGGATCCTCGTGGAGGCCGCCGCTCCGTTGCGGGCCCGATACGGCACGCCCGGGTAAGGCATTCACGCTGCTCTCGGTCGAGCCAGCCTGAGGTTCAGCCGCGGCGGACCCGGCCCAGCGACGAACCCCCGCCGGCCGGGTCCCCGACGGCCGCTTCCCGCATGGTTACTTCGACGGCCTGTTCGACGACGGCGGCCAGTCCGCCGGAGCGGAACGGCCGCCGCTGCAGCTGCGAACCGGTGCCTTCCGCCAGGATCCGGGCGACACCGTCCTGCACGAGTTCCAGTTCACCCTGCTCCTCCAGGACAGGGGCCACGAAGTCCACCAGGGCGTGGACAACGTCCGCAGCCGGGGCAGGGGTGAAGGTTCCGAAGTCCAGCAGCTGGCCGCGGAGGCCGCAGTTGCTGGCCTGCCAGGCGGCCATCCGCAGCAGCAGCGTCGGCACCGGGGCGGGATCGACGCCGTCGTTCCATTCCCGGGACGCCGACTCCACGAGCGCACGCACCAGCACGGCGACGAGCGCCGCGTCCTCGGCCCGCAGGCAGACATCGGCGACCCGGACCTCCACGGTGGGGTGATGCCGGCACAGCCGCGCGTCGAAATAGACCATGCCCTCGTCCATCAGGACGCCGCTTTCCACCAGCCGGGTGACCACGCGCCGGTACACCGGCAGACTGCCGAAGATCATCGTGGGACCGGAGCCGGGCCAGCGGTTCCACGCCTGCGTCCGGTAGCTTTCGAACCCGGTTTCCGCGCCGTTCCAGTACGGGGAGTTCGCGCTGAGGGCGATCAGCACGGCGAGCTTGTCGCGGATGCGGTCCATCACCGCCACGCCCTCCTCCGGGGACTCCACAAACGTGTGGACGTGGAGGCCGCAGGTGAGCTGGTTCCGGACCGTGAGCCCGAAGCGCCGCTGCATGGTCACATAGCGCTGCTTCGGCGTCAGGTGCGTGGCGGAGCCCTGGGGCGACGTGGCGAGGGCAGCGACGCGGCCGCCGTGCAGCCGGGCTGCCTGGTCGGCGAGGGCCCGGCCCTGTTTGAGCTGCCGGAGCAGTCCGGCGTAGTCCCGGGACGGCCGCGTCTGGGTTTCAATCTGCTCGAGCTTGAGCTCGTAGCTGAAGTCGGCGTCCTCGTGGACCGGCGGCCCTGCGGTGTCGTCGGCCCCGCCGGCATCCGGCGTCGGCGGCACAAGGGTGGGCAGCATGACATCCGCGAGGGCAAGCAGCATCCCCGTCTCGGGATCCACTATGAGCAGTTCTTCCTCCACACCGAAGGTCCGCATGCTTCTATTGTGCGACAGGATCCGCCGAAACGCCCCCCAACGCGGAGTCACTTTGCGCCGGTGGGAACCCCCGGGACGGGCCCGATCTGACCCCGCGTTGCTGGCTGGGGCGGGGCGGAATCAGTCCTGGAAGTACTCGATCTTGGCGCCAATGGTGTTGAGCCGCTCCGCGAGGTCCTCGTAGCCGCGCTCGATCACGTAGATGTTGCGCAGTTCGGAGACGCCGCGGGCGGCGAGCATCGCCAGCAGCAGGCAGGCAGCGGGGCGGAGGGCCGGCGGGCAGCCAACCTCGGCCGCGCGCCACCGAGTGGGCCCGTTGACGTAGATCCGGTGCGGGTCAAGCAGCTGCACCTGGGCGCCGAGTTTGTTCAGCTCGGTGAGGTAGATCGCGCGGTTGTCGTAGACCCAGTCGTGGATCAGGGTCTGGCCGTGCGCATTCGCGGCGATGACCGCGAAGAACGGCAGGTTGTCGATGTTCAGCCCGGGGAAGGGCATCGGGTGGATTTTGTCCTCCGGGGCGCGCAGTTCCGACGGCCTGGTGGTCACGTCCACCAGCCGGGTGCGCCCGTTGCGGGCCAGGTACTCCCCGGACACTTCGAGCCGCTGGCCCATCTGTTCCAGCGTCGCGAGCTCGATTTCCATGAATTCGATCGGAACGCGGCGGATGGTGACTTCCGAGTTGGTGACGATGCCGGCGGTGATCAGGCTCATCGCCTCAATCGGGTCTTCGGAGGGGAAGTACTCGATGTCGACGTCGACGTCGGGGCGGCCGGTGATCTTGAGCGTGGTGGTGCCCACACCCTGGATCTCGACGCCGAGCATCTGAAGGTAGAAGCACAGGTCCTGCACCATGTAGTTCGGGCTGGCGTTGCGGATAATGGTGGTGCCGCTGCGGTGGGAGGCGGCCATGATGGCGTTTTCGGTGACGGTGTCGCCGCGTTCGCTGAGCACGAAGGAGCGGTCGCGGCCGTCCGGCGGCGGCGCCTGCACCGTATAGAAGCCGGTCGTGGCGTCGACGCTGAGCCCGAACTGGCGCAGCGCCTGCATGTGCGGCTGCACGGTGCGGGTGCCGAGGTCGCAGCCGCCCGCATACGGCAACCGGTATTCGGCGGCCTCGTCCAGGAGCGGGCCCAGCAGCATAATGACGCTGCGGGTCCGGCGGGCCGCATCGACGTCCATCGAGCCGAGGTCCAGGGTGGCGGGACGGCGGATCTGCAGATCGTTGGCGTTAAGCCAGGTGCATTCGACGCCGATGCTGGTCAGCACCTCGACGATCCGGTTGACCTCTTCGATCCGGGCCAGCCGGCGCAGGGTCGTGGTGCCGCGGTTGATCAGGCTGGCGCAGAGCAGGGCGACGCCGGCGTTCTTGCTGGTGTTCACGTCGACCGAGCCGGACAGGGTGCGGCCGCCCTCCACCCGGAGGTGTGTCATGGCCGGCCGGCCCACTTTCAGGATGCTCCGGCCGAGAATGGCCTCCAGCCGCTGGATCATTTTCAGGCTCAGGTTCTGCTTGCCCTGTTCCATCCGGGCAATGGCGCTCTGGCTGGTGCCCAGCTCGGCAGCGAGCTGCTCCTGGGTCCAGCCCTTCTCGCCGCGGGCGGCGCGCAGCAGGGCGCCAACGTGTTCAGCAGTCTCTTGAGTCATACCAAGAAAATATCACACATGAGCTATGTTCAGCCTGCATTCCGGACGCGATGCCGGGAATCTCACAGAATTACCCGCCCTGTGCGATACCCGGCGCTATCGCTGCGCGAGGAAGACCATATTCCAGGTCCCCGCCGCGACGGCGGCGGCGACGGCGGCGACGGCAATCAGGAGCCCGCCCGTGAACACCCAGGCGTCCAGTCCGCTGAAGGCCGATTTCCGGGCCCAGGTCCGTTGTGCGCCGCCGAAGCCCCGGGCCTCCATGGTGACGGCGAGCCTGGAGGCGCGCCGGACGGCCTGGACCAGCAGCCCAAAGCTTTGCCCCAGGGTAGCGCGGAGCCGCTCCATCGGATTCCCGTGTGAGCCCACGCCGCGGGCGCGCCGTGCCATGCCGATGGTCTGCCATTCTTCGGCCATCAGTCCGACGAGCCGCATCGCGGCCAGCGTCCCGAGGACGAAACGGTGCGGCAGTTTCGCCTTCTGCGCGAGGGCGTCGGCCAGGTCCGTGGGGTCGGTGCAGCTCATCAGCAGCACGGCCGGCAGCGCGATGGCCAGGCCGCGGAGCATAAAGCCCAGCCCGAGTTCGAGGGATCCCTCGCTGATGGACCAGATCCGGGCATCGAGCAGGATGCTGCCGCTGTCCGGTGCCAGGATGGTGGTGCTCCAGCCGCCCAGCGCCGCGGCCAGGATCAGTGGCCAGCCGCGCTGCCAGAGCAACCCGACGGTCAGCCCGGCCAGCGGAAGCAGGGCCAGTTCGAAGCCGAGCGCCACCGAGGCGGAGACCCAGTCGATGGACAGCGCCAGGACCATTGTGATGAGCATGACGGCGGAAAATTTGGCCAGCGGGTTGGCCCGTGTCAGCAGGGCATGGTTGCCGCGCAGGGTCAGCTCCTGCCTCATGGCGCCGCGGCCCTGCCCGGTTTGCGCGGTTCCGGTTGACGGGGCCACGGTTCGCCCGGTCCCGATTCCCGGGGCCACGGCTCGTGGGAGCCCGGGTCCCGTGGTTCAGCGGCGAGCAGGCTCAGCTCGGTGCCGCCGAGGACTTCGCTGAACTCGGCATCGTGTGTGACAGACACGACGGCGGTGCCGCCGTCGAGGAGTTCGGAGAGGAAGGAGGCGAGTTCGGCCCAGGTATTGGCGTCCTGGCCGAAAGTCGGTTCGTCCAGGACGAGCATCCGGGGATGGGCGGCGAGCACGGTGGCCACAGACAGGCGCCGTTTCTCACCGCCGGAGAGGGTGTAGGGATTGGCGTCGACCAGGTCCGTCAGCCGGAGCCGCTCAAGGAGTTCGTCGACCCGGTCCCCGCCGCGGCCCAGGTGCCGGGGCCCGAACATCAGTTCATCCAGCACACGTCCGGTGACGAACTGGTGCTCGGGCTCCTGGAACACCGTGCCGATCCTGGCGATCAGCTGCTGGGCCTTCCACTTGTACGGGTCGATTCCGGCGCCGGCACTGAGCTCCAGCGTTGCGGACACCCTGCCGGACACCGGCGCGAGCAGGCCGGCGAGCGTCAGTGCGAAGGTGGACTTTCCCGAGCCGTTGGGTCCGGTGATGGTCAGCGCCTCCCCGGCGCGGACCTGGGCGGTGATGCCGGACTGCACGGGCGCCGGCGGAATCGGGCGGAATCCTCCGCGCAGGCCTCCCCGCCGCGGCCGTTCGCGTGACACGGCCAGGTCCTCGGCCGCCAGCAGCAGCCGCCCCGCCCCGGTGGCGCCGCCGGCGCCGGCAACACCGGCACCCTCGGTGCCCCGCGCCCGGGTGGGCGGCACGTAGCCGGGCACCCAGACGCCGGCCGCGGTGAGCATGTCCCGTGCCTGCGCCAGGACCTGGTCCGGTGGCCCGTCGATCAGCACGGCGGAGTCAGTTGCCGATCCGGGCTGCAGCACCACGATCCGGTCCACCAGGTCCTTCCAGATCGAGACTCTGTGCTCCACCACCACCAGGGTGGCCCCGGTCTTGGCCACGCAGCGGCCGACGGCGTCGCGGACTTCCAGGACTCCGGCCGGGTCCAGGTTGGCCGTGGGCTCGTCGAGCAGGATCAACCCGGGGCGCATCGCCAGAATCCCGGCGAGCGCCAGCCGCTGCTTCTGGCCCCCGGAGAGCGCCGACGTCGGATGGTCCAGCGGCAGCCGGCCCAGCCCGACGTCGTCCAAAGCCTCGGCCACCCGCCGCCAGATGTCGGCCGGGGGCACGGCCAGGTTTTCGGCGCCAAAAGCCACGTCGTCGCCCAGGCGGGAGAGCACCACCTGGGTCTCCGGGTCCTGCTGCATCAGTCCGGCCCGGCCGCGCTGGGCCCGGGGCGGTGCGCCGTCGATCAGCAGGCTCCCGGTCTCGTCCGCGTCCTCGGCGTCCGCCGACGCGCGGCCACCGGCGCGGCCACCGGCACTGCCACCGGCACTGCCACCGGCATGGTGAGTGTCACCGGCGGAGCTGTCGCCCAGCACCCCGGCCAGGGCATGGAGCAGCGTGGACTTGCCGGCGCCGGAGGGGCCCAGCAGCAGGACCCGCTCGCCGGGCCGGATGTCGAGGTCCAGGGAACTGACGGCGGGCCTGGACCTGCCGGCGTGCCGCCAGCCCCAGCCGCGCGCGGTGACCGCGGCCGGGCGTACTGCGTTGTCCGCGGGCATCAGGAGAAAACGGCCTCCTTGGCCGCCTTGCGGGAGGCGAAGGAACCCAGCACGCCGGTCCCGGCCAGGCCCCGGGTGGCGAGCCAGGACAGCCCGCCGGCGATCACGGCGCCCGAGATGGCCGTGAAGATGATGTAAGCCAGCTTGTCGCCTCCGGCGTAGGCGATGTTCCAGCCCCAGGGCAGGAACGCGTCGTTGAGCCCGCAGAACAGTCCGGCACCGGCCCCGGCCAGCAGCGACACCGGCAGGTTGAACTTCTTGTACATAAACGCGGCGAAGACCAGTTCGGCGCCGAGGCCCTGCAGAATGCCGGAAAGCAGCACCGTGGTGCCGTACTGCGAGCCCATGATCAGCTCGCCGGTGGCGGCCACGGTTTCGCAGAACAGGGCGGCGCCCGGCTTGCGGATGATGAGCATGCCCAGCACCGCCGGGATCATCCAGCCGCCGGCGTAGAGCCCGGTCAGCGGCGGGTAGAACGCGTTCACGGGGGCGGAGATGAGGTTGGCGCCCTGGGACCAGGCCCAGAAAATCACGCCGCCGGCCACCGCGATCAACGCGGCCACCACAATGTCCACCACACGCCAGTTGTAGCTGCGTCGGGTGAGCGTCTGCTGGGCAGATGTATCAGTCATTTCGTCCTCCTGAGGAACAGGAGGGGAGAGTACCCCGGGTCCGCAGCTTCCGCCGCCGCTCCCGGGCACTCTGAGATCTCGACTCCCTTGCGCCGGTACTAACCGGATCAGGTTCGAGGGTCTGCGGCTGTCCGCACTCTCAGCGCCCACCTGTGGTTTCCCCGGATTCCTCCGGTGATGCCCGACGGCGGCGCTCCCCTGTCGTATTTAATATCGCCCTTATGGGCGTGGCCCAGTTTACACCCGCCGGGCACTGTTCTCTTGGGTCCGCGTTGACTCATAGAAAACCTCCGCGTAGCCGGATACGTTGCCTCAGTTGAAAACCTCCGCGTGGCGGCGTGGTTCACAGTGGTGGCAGCGGATGCGGGTTATGCCCGTTTTCATGGAGCTAACAATGGCCCAGCGCCAGGCTGTGACGAAGAAGAAAGCCCTCGCCTACAAGAGCGCCGATCGTTCAGGGAAATCCCGGATCCTGAACGAGCTGGTCGAGTTGACCGGTTGGCACCGCGACTACGCCCGGACGGCCCTGCGGGAAGCCTTGGTCCTGAAGATCGTGAAGCCCAGACCTGGGCGGACGCCGGTCTACGGTCCGGATCTGCTGCCGCCGCTGATCAAGTGCTGGGCGGTACTGCGCGCCCCTGCCGGCAGGCTGCTGGCACCGATGCTGCCGGTCCTGGTGCCGCTGCTGCGCCGGGACAAGGAGCTTACGGTCACCGATGGCCAGGCCGCCCTGCTGATGCGCATGAGCGCCGCGACCATCGACCGCAGGCTCGCCGGCGAACGGGCGAAGCTCTTCCCGCGGGGACGCTCACATACCAAGCCCGGTACCCTGCTGAAGTCCCAGATCCCGGTCCGGACCTGGGCCGAATGGGATGACGCCGTGCCGCGATTCGTGGAGATCGATCTGGTCGGCCACGAGGGAGGCAACAGCTTCGGTGAGTTCTGCTTCACCCTGACGGTGACCGATATTTCCACCGGATGGACGGTGAACCGGTCCGTGCGGAACAAAGCGGCCAAATGGGTCTTCGAGGCCCTCGAGCACGTCACTGCGGTGTTCCCGTTCCCGATCATCGGAATCGATTCGGACAACGGCTCGGAGTTCATCAACGACCATCTGCTGGCCTACTGCCATGCGCACCAGATCACCTTCACCCGGTCCCGGCCCGGGAACAAAAATGACGGCGCCCACGTGGAGCAGAAGAACTGGGCCAGGGTCCGTGAACTCGTCGGCTACCTGCGCTACGACACCGCCGCGGAGCTGGAGAAACTCAACGAGATCTGGGAGCTGGACCGGATCTTCACCAACTACCTGCTTCCCCAGCAAAAACTCATCGGGAAACAGCGGCACGGCGCGAAAGTGACCAAGAAGCACGACGCACCGGCCACACCCCACCAGCGCGCGGTCCGGCACGAGAGGATGCGCAAGCGCCCGACTATCCGGATGAACGCCGCCTTCAAACAGATCAAACCAGGCGCTCTCTCACGCCAAATCATGGCGCCCACGGCCCAGCTGGAAACACTGGCCCGAGCCAAACAACCGGCCACAGTCAAACCCGTTAACAGGGCCTGGAACAACTGAAAATTCCGGAGGTTCTTCAATGAGGCAACGAAGCACTCAACCGGAGGTTTTCAGATGAGGCAACGAATCACTCTTCCCGGAGGTATTGCAATGAGGCAACAGGGGGTCGCCGTCACAATCTGGCGCCCGCGTATCCGGGTGACCGGGCACTCCGGTCTTGGTAGAGTCGGCAAAGCAATGGGACCACCGATGCCGCCCTGCCGGCGGCTAACCCCGGGAGCCAAAACACGTGACCGACTCAGCAGCGTCTTCCCCCGCCTTCGACCCGGACTCGCCCGACGAGCAGCCGCCCGGATCCCTCGGGGCGCTAATCGGCCGCATCCTGTCCGAAATGGACGAATTGCAGTTCCATTCGTTCAGCAAGGACGACGCCCTGGACCTCGGACTCCGCCTGGTGGAACTCGGCCGGCAGCGTTCGCACCCGATTGCCGTGGACATCTCCAAGGGTGAACAGGTGCTCTTCCATGCGGCCCTGGAGGGCGCCACGCCGGACAACGACCGCTGGATCCGGGCCAAACAGCGCACCGCCGTCCGCTATGAAGTCCCGTCGCTGCTGGTGGGCCTGCGGGCCCGGGCAGACGGCCGGCGGATCGAAGACAACGCCTGGTTCGACCAGTCGGAGTTCGCCGCCCACGGCGGCGCCTTCCCCATCTACGTGCGCGGGACCGGGATGGTCGCCACCGTCACGGTTTCGGGGTTGCCGCAGAAAGCCGACCATGAGCTGGTGGTGGAAGCCCTCTCGGAAATCCTTGGCCGCGCCGGAACCCCGGGAGACTAAACGAGGCTGGACCGCCGGTCAAGGACCGTTAGGCTAGGGGAAGCCCTGTTTCCTCCCGCTAGGAGTCCGAAATATGAACATCTTCATCAAACTGCTCGGCACCGGCATCAGCCTGCTCGCCGGCTTTGTCGGCACCAAGCTTGTTGACACGGTCTGGGAGAAATCCACGGGCAACAAGCCGCCCAAAGGCCACGACGACGATGTGCCCACCACGCTGCGCTCGGCCCTGACGTTCGCGCTGATCTCGGCATCCGTCAGCGCCATCATCCAGGTCCTTGCCAACCGCGGCACCCAGCGTGCGATCACGCGTTTCGCCAAGTCCCAGGACCTGGTTTAAGGCGCATCGTGTAGCCACCTGCTGCTAGCCACCTTTCAGCATCTGGCCTTCAGCATCTCGCCGTCAGCGCCGGTCGGTGAGCTCGTCGCCGTCGTCGTCGGTGAAACCGCGGGTACCCGCGGCCTGCTGCACCACAGCCTCCAGGTCATCGGTGCTGAGCAGCTCCGGGTGCAGGTGCTTGGTGCGGTAGCCGGCCCGGCCCACCATGTGGGCCGACACCGGCACGGTGAGCAGCTGGAAGATCCAGGCCACCACCAGAACCGGCCAGACCCACCAGGTGCGCAGCTGCAGGCCCAGCGCGAAGAGCAGCAGGAACAGCCCCAGCACCTGCGGCTTGGTGGCTGCGTGCATCCGGGTCATCAGGTCCGGAAAGCGGAGCAGCCCCACCGCCGCGGCGAGGGACATCAGGGCGCCGACCACCAGGAAGACCGCCGAGACCGCGTCGATCACGGCGTCGCCGGAGAATGCTTCAGGATTCACGCCTTTTTCTCCCGCCGGTCGGCAACGAAGCGGGCCACCGTGACGGAGCCGACGAACCCGATGAGGGACACCGCCACCAGCAGCATGAGGTTGTTCAGGTGCCGGTTCACGGCCATGTCGATGCACAGTGCTGCGCCCAGGATCGCCAGCAGGACGTCCGCGGCGAGCACCCGGTCCAGCAGCGACGGGCCCCGGGCGATCCGGATGATCGCTCCCCCGGCAGCCAGGGACAGCACCACCGCAGTCACCGTCAGGACAAGTTGCATCATGACCCCACCTCCTGGTTCAGAGCGGACAATTCGGCCGGGGTGCCCATGATCCGGATCAGCCCCGCCTCCGTGTCGCGGACGTTCCTGCGCAGCTGCGCGGCATCGTCCGCCGTGCGGACATTGATGCCGTGGATATAGAGCGTGGACGTGGACCGGTCCACCTCCACCACCAGTGACCCCGGGATCAGCGCGGTCACGTGCCCCGTCGCCGTGACCAGCAGATCGGAGTGGCTCCGCAGCGGGACGGCGACGACGGCGCTGATCACCTTGGGGCCCTTGGCCACGGCCAGGTACAGCACCTGGAAGCTCGCTGTCACGACCTTGGCCAGGAAGCCAAGGGCGAACGCGGCGGCCCGGAGGACGTTGAAGCGACCGCCGAGTTCCACCGGCGGCAGGTAGAACAGCCGGGCCACAACAATGGCGATGAGCGCCCCAAAAAGCAGGTTCCCCGGGCTGAAGTTCTGCCACAGCGCGCCCCAGACAATCACGAGCCAGACCAGCAGTGGCAGTTCCTGGCGCAGCGAGATGCGTTTCCGGTTCATTTACGCTCCTGCCCGCTGGCCGGCGGACCGCCGCCGGTTTCCGGCTCGGGCTGGGCGATGGCCGGGACCGGCGCCGCGTCGCCGAGAACCGCGTGAATATACGAGGTCCGGTCCAGCATTTCGACGGCGGACTGCTCCGCCACCTTGAACAGCGGCCCGGCGAATACCGTCAGGCCGACGCCCAGGACGACCAGGCCCAGCGTGGAGCCGACCATGGTGCGTGGCAGCAGCGTGACATTGGACTTTCCGGCCCGGTCCCCGGTGGCCGAATCCGTAGGGTCCGCCAGCAGCACCGGGTCGGGGTGTTCTGCGTCCTCGGGCTTGCGCCAGAAGGCGCGGTTCCAGACCCTGGCAATGGCCAGCAGGGTCAGCAGGCTCGTCACTACCCCGCCGATCACCAGGGCGTAGGCCAGCGGGGTTCCGAGCTGGATACCGGCCTGCAGCAGGCCGATTTTGCCCAGGAAGCCGGAGAACGGCGGGATGCCGGCCAGGTTCATGGCCGGGACGAAGAACAGCACCGCCAGCAGCGGGGACAGTTTGGCCAGGCCGGCGAGGCGGTCCACCGAGGAGCTGCCGCCCCGGCGTTCAATCAGGCCGGTCACCAGGAACAGGCTGGTCTGGATCGTGATGTGGTGGGCGACGTAGAAGACGGCGGCGCCGAGCCCGGCCACCGAGGACATCGCCAGGCCGAACACCATGTAGCCGATATGGCTGACCAGGGTAAAGGACAGCAGACGTTTAATATCGCTCTGGGCCAGCGCACCAAGGATCCCCACCAGCATGGTCAGCAAGGCGGCCACCATCAGGGGGCCGTTGAACGTGTCCCCCGGAAACAGGAGCGTTTCGGTCCGGACCATGGCGTAGACGCCCACTTTGGTGAGCAGTCCGGCGAACACCGCCGTGACCGGCGCCGGCGCCGTCGGGTAGGAGTCGGGAAGCCAGAAGGAGAGCGGGAACACCGCGGCCTTGATCCCGAAAGCCACGAGCAGCATCACGTGCAGCAGGTTCTGCGTGCCCTGGTCCAGGTCCGCGAGCTTGACGGCGAGATCGGCCATGTTAATGGTTCCGGTGGCCCCGTAGATCATGGCGATCGCGATCAGGAAGAGCACTGAGGATACAACCGAGACCACCAGGTAGGTCACCCCGGCCCGGATCCGCGGACCCGTCCCGCCGAGGGTCATCAGGACATAGCTGGCGGTCAGCAGGATCTCGAAGCCCACGTAGAGGTTGAACAGGTCCCCGGCGAGGAAGGCGTTGGAGACCCCGGCCACCAGGATCAGGTACGTGGGGTGGAAGATCGAGACCGGCGCGTCCTCGTCCCCGTCGGCCATGCCCTGCCCGGTGGCGTAAACCAGCACGGCCAGGCTCACGGCGGACGACACCACGAGCATCAGCGAGGAAAACTGGTCCACCACCATGACGATGCCCCACGGCGGCAGCCAACCGCCGATGTTCACCGCCGCCGTGCCGCCCTCCCAAACAGAGGCCAGCAGCCAGCACTCGAGCAGCAGGGTCAGCGACAGGACCACGATGCTGACGGTCCGCTGTGCCCGGGAATAGCGGATCAGCAGGAACGTCAGGGCAGCTCCGAGGAGGGGAAGGATGACGGCGAGCGGGGCGAAGCTGGCAATGTTCACTGTCCGCCTCCTTCCTTGCTGGGTGGCGGCTTGCCGGGCGGCGTGACGTTCAGGGATCCGGGCTGTTCCTCGGACGCGGCTGCCTTGGCGTCGAGTACGCGGTCGGCGACCTTGACGATGGCGTCAGCCCCGGCGGGAACGTCGGAGACCGACTGGCCGTCCGAGCCGAGCATGGTCAAGGGGAATTCGGATGTTTCCGCCGGGATCACCGAGTCGTCCTCGGCGTCGAAGCTGGGGGTTTTGGCGACGCGGCGGTCTTCGGCGTCGTCCTGGATTTCGTCCTGTCGGCCCAGCACCCACGTGCGGTAGATAATGCCGAGCATAAACGCGGTGACGGCGAAGGAGATCACAATCGAGGTGAGGATCAGGGCCTGCGGCAGCGGATCGCTGTAGTCCCCGGGATCGGTGTCCTTGTTGAACAGCGGTGCCAGGCCGGCATAGCCGCCGGTGGTGAGGATCAGCAGGTTGGTGGCATTGGTCAGCAGCATCAGGCCGAGCAGGACCCGGGTGAGGCTGCGTTCCAGGAGCAGGTAGATGCCGCAGGCGTACAGGGCGCCCATGACCGTCAGCAGGGTCAGATTGACGCTCATGCTTTTCCCTTGGCTGTGGTTTCGGCAGCGATTCCGCCGGCTTCCTGCTCCTCGGACGGTTCTACGGGGGGCCCCTCGGGGTGCTCGTCGAAGTGCTCGTCGAAGTGCTCGTCAATCTCGGCCCCCAGGCTGCGCAACACATCCAGCACCAGGCCGACGACGACGATGTAGACGCCGACGTCGAAAATCGTGGAGGTGACGAACTTGACGTCGCCAAAGACCGGCAGCCAGAACTCAAGGATGGCGGTCTGGAAGACCTGGCCGCCCAGCAGCAGCGGCGCCACACCCGAGGCCGCGGCGGTGGCGAGCCCGATGCCCAGCAGGGCGCCGGCGCTGACCGGGGTTGCCTCGCGCAGCTCGAAACGGCCGCCGGCCAGGTACCGGATGGTGAGGGCCAGTCCGGCGGTGAGACCGCCGGCGAAGCCTCCGCCGGGGAGGTTGTGGCCGGCCAGCAGGAGGTAGATCGAGAAGACAATCATCGAGTGGAAGATCAGCCGGGTGACCACCTCGAAGATGATCGACCGGCGTTCCGGCGCCAGGGTCCGCCCGGCCACCAGCCACGCATCGCGGCTGGAGGCGGCAAAGCGTCGGCTCATGGCAAGCGCGGCGGCGTCGCGGGTGTTGCCCCGGCCTGCGCTTCGGCTTGGCTGCCGGCGCCCCACGGAGCCCGCTGCCACCGTGGCGGACGTCTGGATCCGGTCCCCGCGGCCCCGGACAAAAATCAGGCTCGCGACCCCGGTGGCCGCCAGCGCCAGCACCGAGATTTCCCCGAAGGTGTCCCACGCGCGGATATCGACCAGGGTGACGTTGACGATGTTGAGGCCGCCGCCGCCTTCATAGGCCAGCTTCGGGAATTGGAGCGAGATGGGCGTCGCCACCCGGGCGCCCAGGGCGTAGATGGCGACGAAGACCATGGTGAGGCCGAACGCCGCGCCGATGATTACGCGGATCACCCGGTATCGCCCGCCGGTGCGGTCGCGAAGTTCCGCGGGGAGGCTGCGCATGGCGAGGACGAACGCCACCAGGATGATGGTTTCCACCAGCATCTGGGTCAGCGCGAGGTCCGGGGCGCCCTGCAGCGCAAACATCAGGGCGATGCCGTAGCCGGTAACGGACACCATCAGCACGGCCAGGAAGCGCTTGTTGGCGCGCACGGCGGCCAGCGCGCCGATCACGATCCCGGCGCCGACGACGATCTGCAGCGGGGCGTTGGGGTCGATGAAGTAGAGGTCCGTGGGCAGCGGCCTGCCCGCCAGCACCAGCGCGGTCAGCGGCAGGACGAACGCCACGGTCAGGATGACGGACAGGTAGAAGTACAGCGAACCCCGCTGGGTCCGTCCGGTGATCCAGACGGCGGCGTCGTCGAGGGCGCCGATTGTCAACTGGTAGCTGCGGTCGCCGTCGATCCAGCCGGGGACCCGCCCCTGGAGCCGGGAGACGGCGTTGCGGCCGTAAAACATGGCCAGGCCCAGGGCGAAGGTGATGGCGGTCAGCCCCAGGGCCGTGGTCACACCGTGCCACAGCGCCAGGTGCCCGGCCGCGGCGACGGGGTCCCCGCCGTCGGGCACGAACAGCGCCGCGTACGGCTGGATCCAGCCGTCCACCGGCGCCGGCCACAGCCCGTAGACAATGGTCAGCAGCGCCAGGACGGCCGGGGCGGCCAGGAAGGCCGGCTGGATCGGTTTGAATGGCGTGGCCTCGACGCCGGGCTTGACGGCGAAGGCGCCCCACATGAACCGTGCACTGTAGGCGAAGGTCAGGATGGATCCCAGCACGACGCCGATCAGGACCACGAGCCCCCACCCGCCGGCGGCGGTGTCGGTGCAGTAGTGAACAAACGCTTCAAACACCGACTCCTTCGCGACGAAGCCGGCCATCGGCGGGATGCCGGCCATCGAGGCGGTACCAATCGCGGCGACGATCGCGAGGGCGCGGGAGGAGCGGTAGACGCCGGAAAGCTTGCGGATGTCGCGGGTCCCCGACTGGTGGTCGATGATGCCCACCACCAGGAAGAGCGTGGCCTTGAACAGTCCGTGTGCCAGCAGCAGGGCGAGACCGGCGAGCGCAGCGTCGGGTTTGCCGAGCCCCACGACCATCGTCAGGAAGCCGAGCTGGCTGACCGTGCCGTACGCCAGGATGAGCTTGATGTCCGTCTGGCGCAGCGCGCGGTAGCCGCCGACCAGCATCGTGGCCAGGCCAAGGCCGAGCACCAGCGGCAGCCAGGGCGGGGTGTCGGCGAATCCGGGCGCCAGCCGCGCCACCAGGTAGATGCCGGCCTTGACCATGGCCGCGGCGTGCAGGTAGGCGCTCACCGGGGTGGGGGCCGCCATCGCGCCGGGCAGCCAGAAGTGGAAAGGGACCAGCGCGGATTTGGTGATCGCACCAACCAGGATGAGGACGACGGCGGCGGCGACTGCTCCGGCGGCGGGCCCGGCGACGAGGGCTGGTGCCTGATCGAGGATGGCTGAGATCCGGTACGTCCCGGCATTGAAGCCCAGGATGATCAGGCCCACCAGCATGGCCAGGCCGCCGGCGGTGGTCACAATGAGGGCCTGCAACGCGGACCGGCGTGCCGACAGCCTGGTCCGGGCGTAGCCGATCAGCAGGTAGGACAGGACGGTGGTCAGTTCCCAGAAGATGAACATCAGGAGCAGGTCATCGGCGGTGACGAGGCCGAACATGACGCCGGCGAAGGCCAGCAGCTGGGCGCCGAATCCGCCGAGGTAGTCGTCCTTGTCCTTGAAATACCGGGCGCAGTAAACGAGGACCAGCGCCCCGACGCCGAGCACCAGCAGGGACATCACCCAGGCCAGCGCGTCCATCCGGAAGGCAAGCTCAATCCTCAGCTCGGGGATCCAGGGCAGGACTTCGGCCACTCCGGCGGGGGCTGCGCCGCCGGTGCGGGCCGAACCCGTGCCCGAATACACGGCACCGTGCTGCAGGACCAGCCAGACAAACGAGCCCGCCGGCACCGCAGCGAGGGCGTAAAACGAATTCCGGCCGAACTTCCGGAACAGAAACGGCGCCACAGCAGCCACCGCGAAGTGCACGGCAAGGACTGTGATCACTGGTATCTCCGCAACGTCAGGAATTCGATGGTCAAAAGTTGGAGCAGGCGGGGCAATCGTTAGGTTCAGTCCGGACAGTTTACCAAGCGTCGACAAATTCTTTTGGCAGCATGCGTCAAGCCCCGTCCCCGCTGCGGATAATATTCGAGCTATGAACTCCGCTGCTCCACCAGAGGCCATGCGCCCCGCTTCGGAACTGGAATCCGGAAACCAGGTCCCGCAGAAGGGACGCGTCCTCGCGTGGGCTGCCTGGGACTGGGGCTCGGCCGCGTTCAACGCGGTCATGACCACGTTTGTCTTTACCGTGTACCTGACTTCCAACGCCTTCGGCGGGGAGGACCAGGCCTCAGCTGTCCTGGGCGGCGCACTCGCCATCGCCGGTGCCGCCATCGCCCTGCTTGCCCCGGTGACCGGGCAGCGTTCCGATGCCGGCGGGCGCCGGAAGTTCTGGCTCGGGGTGAACACTGCCGCCGTCGCGCTCCTGACCGCACTGTGTTTCTTTGTCTTCCCGCGCCCGGAGTTCCTGCTGCTCGGGGTGACCCTGATCGCGCTGGCGAATGTGTTCTTCGAGTTTGCCGGCGTGAACTACAACGCCATGCTTGCCCAGATCTCCACGCCGCAGAACATCGGCAAGATCAGCGGCTTCGGCTGGGGCATGGGGTACCTCGGCGGCATCGTGGCCCTGCTGCTGGTGCTCCAGGTGTTCGTCCAGCCCAGCTTCGAGTGGTTCGGTGCCTCTACGATGGACGGCCTGAACATCCGGCTGGTCGCGGTGTTCTCGGCGCTGTGGTTCTTTATCTTTGCGCTGCCGGTGCTGTTTGCCGTCCCTGAGCTTCCCAAGACCAGGCAGGGCGCGGGCCCGGGATTCCTGGCTTCCTACGGGCTGCTGGTGCGTCGGGTCAAGGCGATCCACCGGACCAGCCCGCACACGATTTACTTCCTGCTGGCCAGTGCCGTTTTCAGGGACGGGCTGGCCGCGGTGTTCACCTTCGGCGGCATCATCGCCGCGGGTACGTTCGGCTTCGAACTCAAGGACGTCATCCTTTTCGCGATCTTCGGGAACGTTGTCGCCGCGGTCGGCGCCATCGTGGGCGGCTTCCTCGACGACCGGGTCGGGCCGAAAGCAGTCATCACCGGTTCGCTGCTCGGACTGCTGATTGCCGGCACCGTGATCCTGGTCCTGGGCAACGGGAACTATTCCTTTTTCGGCATGGACTGGGCCGGCACGACCACGTTCTGGGTCTTCGGTTTGTTCCTGTGTCTATTTGTCGGGCCGGCGCAGTCCTCCTCGCGGGCCTACCTCGCCCGGCTCGCCCCGCACGGTGAATCCGGCGAACTGTTTGGCCTGTACGCCACCACCGGCCGGGCCGTCAGCTTCCTCGCCCCCGCCCTGTTTACGCTGTGCATCGCGATAGCCGCCCCGCTGGTGGCCCCCGGTGAGGCGCAGCGCTGGGGCATCCTCGGCATTATGGTGGTGCTGCTGGCCGGGCTGCTGCTCCTGCTCCCGGTCAAGGCGCCGGGCAGGATAGAAATCGCCACCGTCCCGGCTGGCTGAAGCGGCCCTAAAACTCCGGGCAGCGCACTAGGCTGGAGGCATGAACGTGGATGAAACTGACCTCCCGGGACTGGGCCGGCGCAAGGACTTCATGACCGCCTCCGGGCGGCGGATCGGCGTCGTGGAATACCGCGAAGGCCAGACTGAACTGATCGTCTCCACCTGGGATGATCCGGACACCTGCCAGGCGTCCATCCCCCTGACGGCCGATGAGGCCGCCGCGCTGGGAAACCTGCTGGGCGGCCAGCGGCTGGCCATGCAGCTTTCGGAGGCCCACCGCGAGATTCCGGGAATCGTCACCCGGCAGTTCTCGATTGCCGGCGATTCCCCGTTCCACAACCAGCCGATGGGCAAGGCCGCCATCCGGACCCGGAGCGGCGTCTCGATCGTCGCCATCATGCGCGAGGGTGAGGTCCTCCCCTCACCCGGACCCGACGTCGTCCTGCACGCCGGTGATCTCCTGGTGGCAGTCGGAACACAAGAAGGCCTGGACACGGCGGCCGGCATCCTGCGCAACGGCTGAGCGGATGGATCCGCTCGCACTGACCCTGATCGAACTCGGGGCCGTCGTCTTCTGCCTCGGCCTGCTGGCGAGGCTGGCCGGGCGGGTCGGCATGTCCCCCATTCCGCTTTACCTGATCGGCGGCCTGTTTTTCGGCGCCGGGGGCATCGTCAAACTCGAGGGTATGCACGAATTCACCCATCTCTCGAGCGAGATCGGTGTCATCCTCCTCCTGCTTATGCTCGGACTGGAATATACGGCCGCAGAGCTGGTCACGGGGCTGCGCCGCTCCTGGCAGGCCGGCGTCCTGGACCTCGTCCTGAACTTCGCGCCTGGCGCGCTGCTCGCGATCCTGCTGGGCTGGGGCGCTGTCGGAGCCATGGTGATGGGCGGCGTCACCTACATCTCGTCGTCGGGGATCGCAGCCAAGGTGATCACGGACCTGGGCCGGATCGGTAACCGTGAAACCCCGGTGGTCCTCTCCATCCTCGTATTCGAGGACCTCGCCATGGCGGTCTACCTGCCCATCCTCACGGCCACGCTGGCCGGCGTCAGCTTCGTCGTGGGTCTGCAGACGGTCGGGATCTCACTCGCCGTGGTCACAGTGGTCCTGATGGTCGCGCTGCGCCACGGACACCATGTGTCCAAGGCCGTGCACAGCGAGAACTCCGAGGTGTTCCTGCTCAACCTGCTGGGCGCCGCCCTGCTGGTGGCCGGGCTGGCCGCCGCCATGCAGGTATCGGCGGCAGTGGGGGCCTTTATGCTCGGGATCGCCATCTCAGGTGCCACTGCCCACAGCGCCACCAGGATCCTCGAGCCGTTGCGGGACCTCTTCGCAGCCATCTTTTTCGTGGTCTTCGGCCTCAACACCGACCCCACCAGCATCCCGCCGGTGCTCGGTTGGGCCCTCCTGCTGGCCCTGGTCACGGCGGCCACCAAGATGCTCACCGGGATCTGGGCGGCGAAGCGCGCCGGGATCGGCCTGCCGGGGCGTTTCCGCGCCGGGGCCGCGCTGATCGCCCGCGGGGAATTCTCGATCGTTATCGCCGGCCTGGCGGTCGCCTCCGGGGTGGTGCCCGCGGAGCTTGCCGCCTTGGCCACCGCCTATGTGCTGATCATGGCCGTCACCGGCCCGCTCGCTGCCCGGTTCGTGGAACCTGTCGTGGCGATGCTGCGCCGCCCGGCGAAACCGCCGACGGTGCGGACCGCCGACGGAATCTAGACGTCGGTGCGGTGGAAGTTCTGGTGGCTCCGGCTCGCGGTCGGGCCGCGCTGGCCCTGGTAGCGGTTGCCGTACGGGCCGGAGCCGTACGGGTGTTCGGCGGCCGAGGTGAGCCGGAAGAAGCACAACTGGCCGATCTTCATGCCCGGCCACAGCTTGATCGGCAGGGTCGCCATGTTGGACAACTCCAGGGTCACATGACCGGAGAAGCCCGGATCGATGAATCCCGCGGTGGAGTGCGTGAGCAGCCCCAGCCGGCCCAGCGAGGACTTGCCTTCGAGCCGGGCGGCGATGTCGTCGGGGAGCGTCACCGTCTCGTAGGTGGAGCCAAGCACGAATTCGCCGGGGTGCAGGATGAACGGCTCGCCGGCCTCAACCTCTACCAGCCGGGTCAGCTCGGGCTGTTCCTCGGCCGGGTCAATGTGGGCGTACTTGTGGTTGTCGAAGAGCCGGAAGAACCTGTCGATCCGGACGTCCACCGACGAGGGCTGCACCATGGCAGGGTCGTACGGCTCCAGAACAATCCGTTGGGAGTCAATTTCGGAACGAATGTCGCGGTCGGAGATCAGCACAGTCTCAAATTACCGTACTCGCCGGGATCAACCGTGCCCGGGACCCCTGTTAGCCCGGCTGTTACAGCTCTGCCTGTTCTTCCAGCACGGACTTGAGCTGCTCCAGCTGGCAGACTTCCGCCTTCATCCGCCGGCCAAACGGCGACTTCAGCCGGGCCAGGAACCCCCGGGGCTCACATTCCAGGGCGAAGCGGACGCGGGTACTCCCGCCCTCGGTACTCAGGTAGTAGCCGCCGCGCGTCCGCTCCGGCCCGGCAAGGACCCGGTACTGGATTTCCGCGCCGGGCCGCGCCTCGGTGATCTGGAAATCCCCGCTCACGGTCCGGCCGCCGCGCCCGGCGGTGGTCTGGCGGTAGACGGCTCCCTTGGTCCCGGCAGCGCCGGATTCCAGCTCGATGCTCCGGACGCCGGCACGCCAGCTCGGCAGGTTGCGGGCGTCGATCAGGAAGTCGTACACACTCCTGGCATCCCGCGCGATGACGACGTCGTACTCTGCGATGGTCACGGAAATCCTTGCTCGGCGGACGGCTGATGGCGTAGCCCGCTTCCCCCGAACTGCAGCTAACCATTTCAGGATAGACAGCAAGGCCCGTCCGGCGCGGCTGCGGGGACGGGCCTTTACCGAAGAGTTATGGGACTCCCCGGTTTGTGTACTGGTCTGTGACTACCGCCCCGAACAGCAACGCGGGGTCAGCTACGGCCCATCAGGGGGCCTGGGATGGTCGCGATGTGACCCCGGGTTGGTGTGGGGGTCCCGCCGCGCTGGCCAAGGAGCTTCCCGGCCAGCCGGCTCAGTCGGAGAGGTGCGCGAATGCCTCGTCCACGGCCTGCCAGGGAGCCGTACCCGGCTCCTGCGTCACCCACCAGATGAGCCCGGCCAGTGCCGTGCTCTGCACGGACCATGCGAACACCTGGGCACGGAGGGCGTCGACGCCCGGTTGGGCGACGGCGAAGTCGTAGAGGCTCTGTCGCCACAGCCGGAAGGGGGCCGAGGTGCTGCTCTGGAGCTCGGGGGTCCGTCCGACGATGTGGATCCGGTGGCGGGCGGTAGGGTCGGCGTCACCGTCGCGGATCATGCCGACGAGGGCGGTGCGGGCGCGCTCGAGCAGAGGGGCTTGCGGTGAGGTCTGCTCGAGCGCGTCCGTGAGGATCTGGAACGAGGCGGTGAGCGGGCCCCACACGATGTCCGCCTTCGTGGGGTACCGGCGGAAGATCGTGCGCGCGGTAACGCCCGACTCGGCGGCGACGTCCGCGACGGAGACCTCGTGGAATCCGCGCTCCGCCCAGAGTCGCAGGGCGACCGCCTCGATCTGTTCAGCCGTGACGGCGACCGGGCGACCGCGGGGTGGCTTCGGTGTCCCGGCGTCGGTCATGGCAATACCCTAGTCGCCGGCCGCTTTATGTCATAGAGTGACGCAAAGTAGCCCGACGTCGGTCCGGAAGCGTCCCGCCCGGACACAGGCGTCCGGGGAAGCGAAGGAGCAAGGCATGCCAGAGTCGAAGCCCGCTGACCACAGCTATGACGTCGTCGTCGTCGGCACCGGTGCCGCCGGACTGGCGACAGCCATGGGAGCCGCAGACGAGGGCCTGCGCGTCCTCCTCCTGGAAAGCACCGGCAAGTGGGGCGGCAACACATCCATGTCCGGAGGCGGCATGTGGATGCCCAACAACCCGCTCATGCAACGCGACCGCGCCGGCGACTCCCGCGACGAGGCGCTGACATACCTCGAGGCGACGGTCGGCGACGAGGGTCGCGCCACGACGCGGGCCCGCAAGGAGGCCTTCGTCGACGGCATCGCCGACTTCGTCACCACCGCTGAGAAGTACGGTGTGACATTCGTGCGTGCGGCGGACTACCCCGACTACTACCCCGAGCTCCCGGGCGGCAAGATCGGCCGCGGCCTTGAGGTGAAGCCGTTCGACATCAAGAAAATCGGCGACTGGTGGAAGACCTGCCAGGCGCCCGCCGCGATGCCGGTCAAGACCGATGACGTCTGGCTTCTGGGTCGCGCCTGGTCGACGCCGGCCGGCTTTGTCCGCGGGGCGCAGCTCGTCTTCCGCGCGCTCGGCGGCGTCGTCACCGGCAAGAAGCTCGGCGGCATCGGCGCCGGGTTCGCCGCTGCTTTCCTCGACGTCGTTGTGCAGCAGCAGGGGGCTGAGCTGTGGCTCAATGCGCCGCTGCAGGACCTCGTCGTCGAAAACGGCGGCGTCGTCGGGGTGCGGATCACCCGGAACGGCAGGCCCGTGACCATTGGCGCGACGCGTGGGGTGATGCTCGCCGGCGGCGGCTTCGACCACAACAAGGACCTCCGCCAGAAGTACCACGGGATCGACGGCGACCCGTCGGGCGCTCCGGGCAACCTCGGGCGCCCGATCGAGATCGCGCAGGACAACAGCGCGGCGCTCGAGCTCATGGATGATGCGTGGTGGGGCGGATCGATCGCCGCGGCGCCGGGTCACGGCCCCGCGTTCATCGTCGGGGAGCGTTCGCTGCCCTACTCGGTCATTCTCGACGCCAAGGGTGACCGGTTCGCGAACGAGTCCGAGTCCTACGTCGACCTCGGCCACCACATGCTCGAACACGACAAGGACGGGCCATACTGGATGGTCGGCGACGTCCGGCACGCCCGCCGCTACCTGCGCACCTTCGCGATCGACCCGAAAAACAACAAGGCGATGAAGGAGGCGGGGATCATGGTCAAGGCGGACACCCTCGACGGGCTCGCCGCGAAGCTCGATATGGATCCTGCCCGCCTGAAGGCGACCGTCGCCTGGTTCAACGGCTTCGCGCGTACCGGCGTCGACGGCGACTTCGGCCGCGGCAACTCCGCCTACGACCGCTACTACGGCGACCCGACGGTCCACCCCAACGCCTGCCTCGGCCCGATCGAGAAAGGCCCGTTCACTGCATTCAAGGTAGTGATCGGGGACCTCGGCACCAAGGGCGGCGTCGTCACCGACGCCGAGGCCCGGGCCCTGCGCGAGGACGGCACCGTCATCGAGGGCCTCTACTCGGCCGGCAACAACTCCGCGTCCGTGATGGGACGGACCTACCCCGGTCCGGGCTCGACCATCGGACCCGCCGTCGTGTTCGGTCTCCGCGCTGCGCGCCACATGGCACGCCAAGGCGGCTGACGGCACAGACGCCGGGTGTTCTGAGAAGGCTGCCGACTGGGGTAATGTGAATCTCGTTGTTTTCACCGGGATTGTTGTCCAGATTCTTGGACAGTCCCCGTGCGGCTGTAGCTCAATGGTAGAGCGCTAGCTTCCCAAGCTTGATACGCGGGTTCGATTCCCGTCAGCCGCTCCAATTCCTCGCCAAACTCCGCTCAGCGGACGTCCCGGCCGCGGGCCGCTGCCTGTATCGTTCGGAGTCAGGAACCTCTTCGGTTCCGCTACAGGAGCGATCATGGCTGACAAATCCCCCCGTCAAGCAGCATCCAAGAAGTCCGTCAAATCCATCAAGGAAAAGCGGGCCGACAAGAGGACCGCCGCAGCGCCGCCCAGCTCCCTGGACAAGGCCACCAGCTCCAAGCCGGCGACTCCCAAAAAGAAGTGAGCGGAACCGTGAGCCCCCTGACCCTCGGAGTCCTTGCCAGCACGCGGAAACCGGACGAGCGCCGCCTCCCGATCCACCCCCTGCACGTGGGCCGCATTGCCCCGGAGCTCCGGCAGCAGCTCATCCTGGAGGAGGGCTATGGCGAGCGTTTCGGCGTCTCGGACGCCCACCTCGCCCCGCAGGTGGGGCGCATCGTTCCTCGGGCGCAGCTGCTGGCCGAGGCCGACGTCGTTCTGCTGCCCAAGCCGCAGCCCGAAGACCTGGCCGAACTCCGGGACGGGCAGGTCCTCTGGGGCTGGCCGCACTGCGTCCAGGACCAGGCGATCACGCAGCTGGCCATCGACAAGAAGCTCACGCTGATCGCCTTTGAGGCGATGAACCACTGGGCCAGCGACGGCGGTTTCGGCCTCCACGTCTTCCACAAGAACAACGAGCTGGCCGGCTACTGCTCGGTGCTGCACGCCCTGGCCCTGACCGGGTCCACCGGGGATTACGGCCGCCGCCTGAGCGCCGTCGTCATCGGCTTCGGGGCGACCGCCCGCGGCGCCGTCACGGCGCTCAACGCCCACGGCATCCATGAGGTCCAGGTGCTGACCAGCCGGGGCGTGGCCGCGGTGGGCTCGCCCATCCACTCGGTGCGGATCGCCCAGTTCGACCATGACGACAAGGCGCCATTCCTCAGCGAGGTCATCACCGAGCGTGGCCGGGTTCCGCTCGCACCGTTCCTCGCCGGGAGCGACATCGTGGTGAACTGCACCCTGCAGGACCCAAACGCGCCGCTGACATACCTGCGCACCGAGGACCTCGGCGCGTTCCGGCCCGGCAGCCTGATCGTGGACGTGTCCTGCGACGAGGGAATGGGTTTCAGCTGGGCGAAAACCACCACCTTCGCCGAACCGATGTTCAAGGTCGGGGACCACATCGACTACTACGCGGTGGACCACAGCCCGTCGTACCTGTGGAATTCATCCAGCTGGGAAATCAGCGAAGCGCTGCTGCCGTTCCTGGAAACCGTCATCACCGGCCCCGAGGCCTGGACGTCGAACGAGACCATCCGACGCGCGATCGAAATCCGCGACGGCGTCGTCCTCAACCCGGAGGTGCTGCAATTCCAGCAGCGGAAACCGGAGTACCCGCACCTACCGCTGGCAGGCTAGCCCCACCGCAGGCTTTCGCGGCAAAAGGAGAAAAACGGACAGCCGCTGCGGGGACCCACGCAGCGGCTGTCCGAACGCTAGGGTGTGGCGGCTGCGGGCCGCCCGCCCGGGCACTTCCCCCAGCCGGGACCCTTGCGGACAATCGTCACGAGCCGCCGCCGGTCCTTAGGTCCACTTTGAGCATCAACTGGCCGCGGCCAGCGCCGGCACCCCGCCGGAAACCAGGACGGCCGTTTGCGGATCGCATGCTCGGCCGGCCAGCCGATCACCGGCCCGCCCGCCGATCAGCACCATGATGTGCAGGCTCATGACGCGCCCGCGGATGGCCATGTGGGAGCTGATCTGAACCAGCTGGTTGGCGGCGGTCAGGAACATCAGGCGCCAGAACCCGGCCAGCACCTTCGCCGCCCCGAACCACACCAGGGAAGGCGCCAGCGCGGCCATCAGCACCGGCAGGCTCATCGCGAACACCGCGACGAAGGGTGCCATGAGCCACGGCCAGTCGACGGTGGGTTTGCTCAGCGCGTAGTTCAGCCCTTCACGCAGCATCCCCTTCCGCCCGGGCACCGGGGCGCTGATGTACAGCTGGTCCTTCCGCAGCGCGAGCAGCATCGGGACGGTGGAGCAGCAGGCGACGGCGTTTGCAGCGAACGGCATCACGAAATGCATTGGAGGGTTAGTTGAAGCGCCCCGCTACTGCGCCCGCTATTTCGCGGACTTCTCGACCGTGCCAATCGCTTCACGGAGACCCGCTGGCCCCTCAGCCGTAGCGGACACTGCTCGGAGAGCCTGACCCGGAACCCAGGAATCAACTATTTGCACCTGCTGGACCTCGCCCGAGACGACGTGCGCCGTCGCCAGCAAGCAGAAAGACTCTTTTCTGCCGATCGCGCGCGAGCTAGGTTTCACGTTTTCGTGAAGCATCGCCCGGGCCGCAATCAAGCATCCATGCGTATTGGAACCAATGAGCAATGTGACGTGTTGTTCGCTGGAGAATGGGTTTGGCAGCCTAATGACCAGCCCGAAGTCTGCGGTCGGGGCGGTGGCGCCCCCATCGTCGACGGTCGTTTTGGCCTCAAATCGGCGCCCGTCAGCCAGTACGATGGCATGCCCGTCAAACTCAACTCCCGCGTCCAGGCGCGACAACAGCGTTCGGGTCACGGTGTTGTGGACCGGACCGCCAATCACTATGAGATTTCGGTTCCAGCTTGTTGAGGGAAAAGTACCCGACAGCCTTGTGCGGCATTCCACCTTCAGCATGTTGGTGAGATATGAAGACACCTCGCCTCCTGCGATCGCTTCGCTCGGAAACACAAGTGAAGAATTTTCCCGGACAGAACTTTCCGGGGCAGTCGTAAGGACCAGCTCCACTCGCTTCTCGCGCAGGACGCCCCACAGTCGCCCGGCAGGGCGCGTCTTGGTCCACCGGCTCCAAACCCGGCGAGCCAATAGTCCAAAAACAAACGCAAGGCCTCCGGAGAATAGATCTCCGGAGACCCCGCTGAAAATTTCATCAATCATTCCTTGGCCCCCCAGCCAGTTGACCGTTGTCGATGACGATTATTTCGCCTTGCAGGTCTTCATTGGAGCTCATCTTAACCAGTCGCTCAGCAACTTCCGGCGCATTGAGCAACTTACTTCCGGGAATTGACCGCTGCAGCCTTTCGAAATGGCCAGGATCCGCCTCATGTAATTCACGGACCCCCGGATGATCGACCGTTCCAAGGACTGCCACGTTTAGGCGGATCCCGGCTTCGGCCAGTTCCGGTGCTAAACCCTTCGTCAATCCGTGCAGGGCAGCCTTGCTTGCTGAGTAGATTGGCAACCCATAGTTCCCGAGCGCATTGATGGACGACGTCAGCAGTATCGAGCCACCCTGCCGGAGAACTCCCCGTGTTGCCTCAATGACATCGACTGCCGAGAGAAAATTGTCCCTGAATGTTTCGTCGATTAGATCCAACTCCGGACGGAAGTGTTCTTGAAGGACTTCGCGTGCCAGGGCGCCGCCAGCGACATGAATCACGCAATCGAGTGCAGCTATGGGCAATTCGAAACTCGGGATGGAATCTCCGTGGCCCAAGTTCGCTTCGATGAATCGTCCGTGCCACACCGCACTGGCGGGCGGAGTTCGATCGATCCCCCATACATCGAAGCCCCGTTTCCGAAGTGCGGTCGCAACCTCGGAGCCGATATAGCCGCCAACCCCCGTGACCAACGCTGTACGGGCAACTTCGTTGATTTCATAAGGCATGCTGACAGTCTTACATTACGAGCCGCCGGCTCCGGCTCTCTCGGAACCGCGAGTCAGCCATCTTCCACCTAGGCTGACTCGCCGATTTTGGAAATCATCCTCCATATGCCAAACAAGCCAAACATGATGGAACGCACTGCAAGGCCGCAGCGCGATCAGCATGCCAACCGGGAGACCGCACGTTCGACCCCGCCCACCTCCGCTCCATCTTGGCCGTGGCCGAAACACTCAGCTTCACCAAGGCCGCTGAACGGCTGGGCCTCGCGCAGCCGACCCCCAGCCCGCACGTCCGCAAGCTCGAGACCGCGGCGCAACTGGTCCTGATGGCACGCGACGCCAGGGACGTGCGCCGGACCGACAACGGGGACGCCATGGCCGGTTTCGCCCGCAGCATCTCTTAGCGCACGACGCCGCCTCCCGCTACTTCTACTTCTCCGGACCGGCCATGCGCGGCCGGCTGCGCCTCGGCACGGCGGACGACCTTGCGATCACCGGCCTCCCAAGGATCCTGCGAGAGTCCGGCAGGTCTATCTGGAACTCACAGTGGGTCAAAGCGACCAGCTCTACAAGCGCCTCAACGCCGGCCAACTGGACCTTGTGTTCGGCAAGTCGGTGGCCGGAGCCAGGGACGGCACGGTGGTGCAGCAGGACTCCTTCGCCAGGGTGAGACTGGAGCAGACCTCGCTGGACCCGGCCGAGCCCGTGCCGCTCATTGCCTACCCAGCCCCGAGCCTAAGCCGGAAACTGGCCATCGACGCGCTTGAATCCGCGGGCCGGACCTTGCGGATCACGCGCACCCCGCAGATCAGCGGAATGCTGGCCGCGGTGCGGGCCGGCATCGGCGTGGCGGTGATGCCGTCCTCACTAAGGTGCCTGCGTACCCGGACTGCGTACCTGCCGATGTACCTACTCGGGTTGCGTACTTACGCATACCATTGATCCACTCGTATTCGTGGCTTATCCTTAGTGTGTTGAAGGTCAAGCAGCGGCCTATGACAACGATTCGAACTACGGACGTTGTCTGGTGAGTCTGCCGAGCGGCGACCCGCCGGAGGCGTTCGGGATAGGCCGACAATGACGCCAGCCATTAACCGACCACACACCTCCACCGCATCGGCAACCCGGAGTCTCAAACCCGTGGCCCCGCTCTCGCAGGTAGTGCACCGCGGCGCGTCCGCGCACCACCCGAGCCGCGGACGCCTGGACCCGCACCAGACGACCCTGGTTGAGGCCGAATACGTCGGTAACCCCTACTGCGAACGGTGCGGAACCGACGAGTTCATCTATCTTGAGACGTTTGTTCCGGCCACGCACCACCGGGACGGCTCCATCAACCGACTGGGCGAAGTGACGTACTTCTGCTCCGGTTGCGACGATTTCTCTGCGCACGCCGTGCCGGCAACCTGGGTGCCGCCGGGCTGGTACTTCGGCTGAGTCAGCGGGCCTCGGGCCCCTTTGAACCACGAGCCGGGGGCCCACCGTTGGAGGGTGGCCCCCCGGCTCGTTTGTGTCTGCCCGCAGGCGACGGTCCCTAGATCAGGCCCTCGGACAGGTGGTTCGGCGTCCCGAACCGGTGCGCCGTGATGCTGATGGCCTGCTCGTGCAGGAACGGCAGCAGTTCAACGCGCCCGGCTTCGGTGACCGGATGGTGGTAGCTGGCCAGGTCGGGACGTCCGCCGGTGGCCTCGGCCAGCGCCGTCGCGTTCCCGCCGATGAGCCGGATCCGCGAGGTGGCAAGCCTCGCCGCGCCGGCAAGCCGGGCGGCGGAGGCCAGCCAGCCGGCGTCGTCCTCCACTGTCAGGTCGATCCCGAGCCCGGTAAGCACGGTGCGCAGCGGGGCGGGAAGTTCGACGGCGGTGGACACCGTGAGCGCGGAACCGGCCAGAACGCCGGCTGCCACCGTCCGGACCAGGCGGGCCAGCGGTTCGCCTTCGGAGAGCCGGACCGTGACCGGCAGCGCGCGGTAGCGGAAGATGTTCCGCTCGGCGCTGAGTCCGGAAACGTCCCTGGCCGTTCCGAATTCCTCGGCCCAGGCGAGGGCGTCGGAGGCCAGGGCACGGCGCAGGACCTCCCGCTCGCCGGCGGACAGGATGCCCTGAGCCGCCTGCTCGATCCGGCGGACGCCGGGATGCGCAGGCGCCGCGGCGTCCCCCGCCGCGGCGCTGGGCTTGCTGGCCCATTCGCCGAGGCCAACGAGGTAGTTCGGACCGCCGGCTTTAGTGCCGGCGCCGACAGCGGACTTCTTCCAGCCGCCGAACGGCTGGCGCTGAACGATGGCGCCGGTGATGCCGCGGTTGACGTAGAGGTTGCCGGCCTGGACGGTATCGAGCCAGAGCCCCAGTTCCGCCGGGTTCAGCGAATGCAGTCCGGAGGTGAGGCCATAGTCGATCTGGTTCTGGATGGCGATGGCGTCCTCAAGGGTCTCCGCCGTCATCACGCCCAGCACCGGACCGAAGAATTCGGTCAGATGGAAGTAGGATCCGCGGCGCACGCCGTAGCGGACGCCCGGGCTCCAAAGCCGGCCCGTTCCGTCCAGTTTCCGGGGCTCGACGGCCCAGCTTTCGCCTTCGCCCAGCGCGGTGAGGGCGTTGAGCAGCTTGCCGCCCGCGGGTTCGATGATCGGGCCCATCTGGCTCGTCGGGTCCTCCGGGTAGCCGACCTTCAGCGAGGTGACGGCGTCGATCAGCTGGTTGTGGAAGCGCTTGGACCTGGCCACCGATCCGACCAGGATGACGAGCGAGGCGGCGGAGCACTTCTGGCCGGCGTGGCCGAATGCGGAGTAGGCGACGTCCTTGGCGGCGAGGTCCAGGTCGGCACTCGGGGTGACGATGATGGCGTTCTTGCCGCTGGTCTCGGCCAGCAGCGGCAAGTCGTTGCGGAAGGAGCGGAAGAGTTCGGCGGTCTCGTAGCCGCCGGTGAGGATCACGCGGTCCACCGCGGGGTGCGAGATCAGCTGCCGGCCAAGCTCCCGCTCGCCCAGCTGGACCATGGTCAGCACGTCCCGCGGGACGCCGGCTTCCCAGAGCGCCTCGATCATCACGGCGCCGCTGCGCCGGGCCTGCTTGGCGGGCTTGATCACGACGGCGGAGCCGGCGGCGAGGGCCGCCAGGGTGGAACCGGCCGGGATGGCCACCGGGAAGTTCCAGGGCGGCGTGACGACGGTGAGCTTCGCCGGGACAAATGTGGCTCCGTCAACGTCGTCAAGCCTGCGGGCCGATTCGGCGTAATAGTGCGCGAAGTCAACGGCTTCGCTGACCTCCGGATCGCCCTGGTCTATGGTCTTGCCGGTCTCGCTGGCCATGACCTCCAGCAGGTCGGCGCGGCGGGATTCGAGGACGTCGCCGGCGCGGTGCAGGATCGCCGCGCGCTCGGCCCCGGACAGCGCACCCCAGGCCCTGCCCTTGTCCACAGCGGTTTCAATGACCGTGTTGAGGGTGGCCTCGTCATTGATCGTGGCGGCCTCGACGGCGGCGTTGCCCAGCACCGAGGTCGGCACCCGCTCCAGGATGGCGCGGCCCCAGTCGCGGTTGGCCGGCAGCGAGGGATCCGTGTCGGCGGTGTTCTCGAAGGAATCGTGCGGCATCGGCCCGGCCGGAAGGGCACGGTTCTGCCGGCGGTTGGGCGGCGGGACCTCGTCGTCGAGCCTGGTGAGCGAGGCGAGGAAGCGCTGCTTTTCGCGTTCGAAGAGGGTTTCGTTCTCACTGAGTTCGAAGACGGCGGACATGAAGTTGTCCTGGCTGGCGCCTTCCTCGAGCCGGCGGATCAGGTAGGCGATCGCGACGTCGAACTCGGCCGGGTGGACCACGGGCGTGTAGAGCAGCAGCGAGCCGACGTCCTGCTTGACTGCTTCCGCCTGGCCCTGGGCCATGCCGAGCAGCATTTCGAACTCTACGCCGGATTCCACGCCGCGCTGCTTGGCAAGCAGCCAGGCGAAGGCGATGTCGAAGAGGTTGTGCCCGGCGACGCCGATCCGGATATTGCGGATCCGGTCCGGATGCAGCGCGTAGTTGATGACGCGCTTGTAGTTCGTGTCCGAGTCCTGCTTGGTGTGCCAGGTGGCGAGCGGCCAGCCGTGCAGCGAGGCCTCCACCTGTTCCATCGGCAGGTTCGCGCCCTTGACCACGCGGACCTTGACTGCGGCGCCGCCGCCGGCACGCCGCGCGGCGGCCCACTCCTGCAGGCGGATCATGGCCGAGAGGGCATCCGGGAGGTAGGCCTGGAGCACGATGCCGGCCTCAAGGTCCTTGAATTCAGGCTTGTCCAGGATCCGGGTGAAGACCGCAATGGTCATGTCCAGGTCCTTGTACTCCTCCATGTCCAGGTTGATGAACTTGGCTTTCTGTCCGCCGGTGGCAAAGGAGGCGGCGCGGGTGAAGAGCGGTGTGAGCTTTTCGACGACGTGCTCCACGGCCTCATCGAACGCCCAGGCGGAGTGCGGGGCCACCGTGGAGGAGACCTTGATGGAGACGTAGTCGACGTCGGGGCGGGCCAGCAGCTTGTGCGTACCCTCGAGCCGGCGCGAGGCCTCGTGTTCGCCGAGCACGGCCTCGCCCAGCAGGTTGACGTTGAGCTTGATGCCGTCCTTGCGGATCCTGGCGATGGCAGGACCCAGCTTCGCGTCGGTGGCGTCGACGATCAGGTGCCCGACCATCTCCCGCAGCACGCGGCGGGCAATCGGGATGACCACCTGCGGCAGGACCGGAGCCATCGTGCCGCCCAACCGGACGGCGCCGCGCATGTACCAGGGCAGGAACGCCGGGACCTTGGGGGCCAGCGCGGCGAGGTTGCGGGCGGCGACCTGCAGGTCCTCGGGGCGGACCACGCCGTCGACGAACCCGACCGTGAAGTCCAGGCCGTTGGGGTCCTTCAGGACCCCGGCGAGCTGCTCGGCGGACGCATCGACGGGGACCTTGGCAGCCTCGGTGAGCCAGTGGCGTACCAGCCTGATGGCCTCCTCGGCGAGGGCTGCGGCCTCGAGGACCGGAGAGCCTTCCGCGACAGGTGCGTGAACGCCCGGCTGCGTTGAAATGTTGGTCATGGCTGGTACTCGTTCTTTCTCAAGAGGGACGTTCTAAATTCAGTATGGGACCGGATTTTCATAAGATAAAGCGATGTTTTCCGAGCAATACTGGTTAGAAAAATCGAACAGTCACCCTCCCGCACACACAGATGCGCCATCACTTTTGGCCCCCAAGAGGTGCAAATGGGAGCCAAAAGTGATAGCGCAACCGGGGAGGAGGGGCGGTCAGCCGGTGTGGCGGTGCATCTCCGCGAGTTCCTCGTGCCGCGGACTGTCCGGATTCATCAGCGAGTGCTTGCGGCCGTAGCCAAAGTAGATGGCCAGGCCGATGATGAGCCAGACAACGAACCGCAGCCAGGTCTCCCAGTGCAGCTGGACCATCAGGAACGCCGACGCCAGCACGCCGAAGGCCGGAACCAGGGGCATGAACGGCAGCCGGAAGGTGCGCGGGGCTTCGGGTTTCTTGTACCGGAACACGATGACCGCGGTGCAGACGACGACGAATGCGGCCAGGATCCCGATGTTGGTCAGGTCGGCAACGGCCTTGATCGGGAATACACCGGCGAGCAGGGCGGAGGCGACACCCGCGATCCAGGTGACACGCTGCGGGGTGCCGTGGCGGTCAGTTTTGGAGAACCAGCCGGGGAGCAGACCGTCTCGGCTCATCGAGAACCAGACGCGGGTGACGCCGAGCAGGAAGGTGAGCATCACGGTCAGGATGGACAGCACGGCAAAGACCGAGATGATGGTGGCGATCACCGGCAGGCCCACACCGTTGAATGCGGAGGCGAAGCCGGCCTTGGGGTCGATGTCCTTGAAGTTCTGCATCCCGGTGAGGACCAGGGTTGCGGCGACGTACAGGAGCATCGCAATGATGAGGGACATGATGATGGCCTTCGGCATGTGCTTCTTGCCGTCGGTCGCCTCTTCCGCCGCGGTGCTCATTGCGTCGTAGCCAAACACGGCGAAGAAGACCGTGGCGGCGCCCGCAACGACCGGGCCGAACCCGCTGGGCATAAACGGGTTGTAGTTTCCGGTGTCGATGTAGAAGATGCCTAGTCCGATGATGAACAGGATCAGGACCACCTTGATGGCGACGGCCACGAGTTCGAAGCGGCCGAAGGTCTTGGTGCCTCGGGACAGGATCCAGGTGACGATAAGGCAGACAACGATCGCCGGGATGTTGACGATGCCGCCGGTGCCCTCATCCGGGGTGGCGGTCATCCAGACAGGCATCTGGATGCCGATGCCGGAAAGGAAGGCCGCGAAGTAGCCGGAAATGCCGATCGCCACCACCGCAACAATCGCGATGTACTCCAGCAGCAGGTCCCAGCCAATGAACCAGCCGATGATTTCGCCGAGCGCCACGTAGCCGTAGGTGTATGCCGAGCCGGCCCGCGGGATCATGCCCGCGAATTCCGCGTAGGACAAGGCCGCGGCCGCCGAGGCAAGTCCCGCGATCAGAAAGGAGAACAGCACGGCCGGGCCGACGCCGGGCTCGGACTCGCTGCCGTGGGCCACGAGGCCCGCCAGCGAGAAAATGCCGACGCCGATAATGCCGCCAACGCCAATGGCGGTCAGTTGCCACAGCCCGAGGCTCTTGAACAAGCCGCTGTGGAGGTTTTCTTCCTCGATATCGTCGATGGGCTTCCGCCGCATGATCGATCTGTCTATATCTTTTGCAGTCATCAGGGTCTCCCGCTCAGGTGTGGTACCCATCAATCCGCCCTGTGATGGGGGTTACTCGATCACAACAGTATGCAATCCGAATTGCATTAGATAAAGTGAATTCTCCTAATCAATATTCATTAGAATTCACAAAGGAATTAGAATGCTGGATGTCCGGCGGTTGCGTCTGCTGCGCGAGCTGAAGATCCGGGGCACCCTGGCCGAAGTCGCGGAGGCGCTGCAGTACAGCCCGTCGTCGGTCTCGCAGCAGCTTGCCCTGCTGGAAAAGGAAGCGGGCGTCCAGTTGCTTCGCAAGACCGGCCGCCGGGTCCAGCTCACTCCGCAGGCCGAAGTCCTGGTGGCCCACACGGCGCAACTGCTGGAAACTCTGGAACAGGCCGAGGCGGACCTGGCGGCCTCCCTGACGACCGTGACCGGAACGGTCCGCATCGCCGTCTTCCAGTCCGCGGCGCTGGCCCTGATGCCTGACGCCCTCACCCGGATGACGACGCGGTATCCCGAGGTGCGGATTGAAATGACCCAGCGGGAACCGGAAACGGCCCTGCATGAGACCTGGGCGCGGGACTTCGACCTGGTGATCGCCGAGCACTACCCCGGCCACGCGGCCCCCCGCTATGCCGAACTTGACCGGCTCCGCCTCACCAGCGATGCGATCCGGCTCGCGGTTCCGCCGCGCACCCCCGGCGGTGCGGCCATCACGTCCCTGACGGATACGGCCGGGCTGGCCTGGGTGATGGAGCCCCGCGGGGCGGCGTCGCGGCACTGGGCCGAGCAGGCTTGCCGCAGTGCCGGATTCGAGCCCGACGTCCGCTTCGAAACGGCCGATCTGCAGGCGCAGATCCGGCTGATCGAGTCCGGGAACGCGGTGGCCCTTATGCCGGACCTCGTCTGGACGGGCAGAGGCACGACGTCGCAACTGATCACCCTGCCGGGCGATCCGCACCGGACCATTTTCACCTCGGTCCGGCGCTCCAGCGCGAAACGCCCGGCCATCCTGGCGACCCGCGAGGTCCTGGCCGAGACGGCAGCGTCGATCCCGGCCGCCGCATAGGCCCGGGACCGCCGGCCCGGTGCCCCCGTAGTCCGTGACCCAGCACGCTGCAACTCCGTGGACGGTGTTGGATGGCTCACAGCGTTCCCGGCCGCCCGGCGCTAGACTTGTCCCGTTATGAATCGCACAATATTCAAGTCCAAAATCCACCGCGCCACAGTCACCCACGCGGACCTCCACTATGTCGGCTCGGTCACCGTGGACCTGGACCTGCTGGAAGCTGCCGATATCCTGCCCGGCGAGCTGGTCTCCATTGTCGACGTCACCAACGGCGCCCGGCTGGAAACCTACACGATTGCCGGCGAGCGCGGATCCGGGGTCATCGGGATCAACGGCGCCGCCGCGCACCTCATGCACGAAAACGACATCGTCATTCTGATCACCTACGCCCAGATGACCACGGATGAAGCCAAGGCCTTCAGCCCCAAGGTGGTCCATGTGGACAAGGACAACAAGATTGTCCAGATCGGCAGCGACCCCGCGGAGGGTCATACCCCCGGGACTATGCGGCCGCCCTACGCGCTGAACAACGCCGCGCTCAACTGACAATCGTACTTCTGCCGTAACAGGCACCCGGTGCGATTAAAGCTGATTACTCTGGAAGGGTGACTGCCACCCTTCCCCGGCCTTCCATGCTGCGGAGCGCCGCATGCTAGGCGTCCTCGCTGGATTTTTCGTGGTCTGGTGCATCATCCTCGTGGGCATGTTCGTTGGCCGGCGGGGAATCCTGGGCGAGAACGCCCGCCCCGTGCTCAGCGCACTGACTTTCTTCGTCGCCAGCCCCGCCCTGCTCTTCGACACCCTGAGCAAGGCCAAAGTCCACGACGTTTTCGCCGCCCCGCTGCTGGTCGCCGCGGTCGGCGCCATCACGACCGCGGCACTCTTCTTCTGCATCGTCCGTTTCCTGCTCAAGCGCTCCCTGCCGGAATCCCTGCTGTCCTCGATGAGCGCTTCGCTGGCCAACTCTGCGAACCTTGGTATCCCCATCGCCGTGTACGTCCTGGGCGATGCAAGTTATGTGGCGCCGCTGCTGATCTTCCAGCTGGCGTTCTTCACCCCCCTGTTCCTGATGCTCCTGGACGCCACTACCAGCAAGCACCGGACCACCCCGCTGAGCTTCCTGCTGATGATCCTCCGGAACCCCATGATCGTTGGTTCCGGCCTTGGCCTGGCGGTGGCCGCCACGGGCTGGCAGGTGCCGCCGCTGGTGATGGAGCCCATCCACCTGATCGGCGGGGCAGCGATTCCGGCCCTGCTGCTCGCCTTCGGGATGAGCCTGAACGGGTCCCGCCCGCTGCAGGCCTCGGCCGGGCGCCGTGCCGATACCCTGCTGGCCAGCGGATTCAAGCTCATTGTCCATCCCCTGCTCGCGTACCTTTTTGCCCGCTTTGTCCTGCACCTGGACGACCACGCCCTGTTCGCGGCGGTGGTCACCTCCGCCCTGCCCACCGCGCAGAATGTTTTTGTCATCGCCCACCGTTACCGGACCGGCCTCACCGTCGCCAAGGACACCATCCTGATCACGACCGTCGTCGCGGTGCCGGCCATGATCGGCGTCGCGCTGCTGCTGGCCTGAACGTCCGGCTTCCAGCGACGCTCCCGCGCATCCCGCACCACACACCACCCGGAGGACCAATGAGAACCAGCCTGGACACCGTCATCATCGGAGCCGGGGCCATGGGCTCGGCAGCGGCCTGGGCCCTCGCCAGCCGAGGACGGGCTGTGACGCTGCTGGAACAGTTCAGCCCCGGTCACCACAACGGCGCGTCCCACGGCGCCACGCGGAACTTCAACCCCGGCTACGCCGATCCGGACTATGTGGCGATGCTGGCCGAGGCCGTCCGCTTGTGGGACGAGCTGGAGGCCGACGGCGGCGAGCGTCTGCTCGCGCGCACCGGCGTCGTGAACCACGGGCCAGATCCGCGGCTGCAAGACGTGCGGAACGCCCTGCACGGGACCGGTCTGCGTGCCGAGTTCCTCAGTGCCCGGGCCGCGGGCGAACGCTGGCGCGGGATCCGGTTCGACCAGCAGGTCCTGCACCTGCCCGACGGCGGTCAGTTGAATCCCGACGCCGCCCTGCCGGTGCTGCAGCGTCTGGCCGCCGGCCGCGGGGCCGACATCCGGCACCGGGTCAAGGTGCTGGACGTCTCCGTAGACGACGACGGCGTCCGGCTCACGGTCGATGCCGGCGGGCGCACCGAGGTGCTGGCCGCCCGGCAGGCCGTGGTCACCGCCGGTGCCTGGACCGCGAAGTTGCTCGGCAGGCAGGCGTCCCTCCCCCGGCTGACCGTCACCCAGGAACAGCCGGCGCACTTCGCTGTCGCGGACCCGGTCGCTGTCTGGCCCGGCTTCAACCATGCCCCCGGCTCCGGTGCGGACTATGCCGACTGGTATTCACCGGTCTACGGCATGCCGACCCCGGGCGAGGGAATCAAGGCCGGCTGGCACGGTGTGGGACCGGTCGTGGACCCGGACCGGAGGTCTTTCACACCGGAGCCTGCACAGCTGGCGGCGCTGCAGCGCTACGCGCGGAGGTGGTTGCCCGGAGTGGATGCCGACTCCCTCACCGACATCAGCTGCACCTACACCACCACCGTGGACGAGAACTTCATCCTTGACCGCATCGGACCGCTCGTGATCGGGGCGGGTTTCTCCGGCCACGGCTTCAAGTTCACTCCTGTCATCGGGCGCATCCTCGCGGACCTCGCCACCGGCGAAGGCCCGGCGCCGGCCATCTTCTCGGCCGCCCGGCCAGGAGTCCGCTGACCCGAAGCAACGCGGGGTCACACCGCGCCCATCCGGGGCCCCGGCACCGGCGCGAGGTGACCCCGCGTTGGGGTGTTCGCCGGTAGGCTGGGACCGGTCTTAAGGCGTTGCGCGGTTATACCCGCGCAACAGCACGAAATGGGGAGAATTGCACAGGGTCAGAACACGCGGCGCCAGGTCCGGAGCTGTCGACTGGGTCGCGGCCGGGCTGGCCGGGTTGCTGTTGGTCTCCGCGACGGCCTGCGCGAGCACGGGGACGGCTCCGGCCGCCGCGCCGCCCGCCGCGGGCCCCAGCGCCAGCACCTCCGTGGCCGCCTCGCCGACACCCGGCGTCCCGCTGGATCCGAAGCCCGGCGCGAGCGAGGGTGCGGTTCCCGCGACCCAATTGCCTGCTTCCGCCACCAAGGCCCTGGACGTACTGGCCACCATCCCGGTAAAGGGCCGGGCGCCCAAAACGGGATACTCGCGCGACGAGTTCGGCCAGGCCTGGGCAGACACCGACCGCAACGGCTGCGACACGCGCAATGACATCCTCCGCCGGGACCTGACTGATCTGGCCCTGAAACCCGGCACGCGGGACTGCGTCGTCCTCTCCGGCATCCTCAACGACCCCTACACGGCGACGCTGATCAACTTCCTCCGCGGCAGCAACACCAGCGACGCGGTGCAGATCGACCACGTGGTGGCGCTCAGCGACGCCTGGCAAAAGGGGGCTCAGCAACTCACCGCGGCCCGGCGGCTTGCGTTCGCCAACGACCCGCTGAACCTGCTTGCGGTGGACGGCCCTGCGAACCAGCAAAAGAGCGACGGCGACGCCGCCACCTGGCTGCCGGCGAACAAGTCTTACCGCTGCGACTACGTGGCCCGCCAGATATCGGTCAAGTCCAGCTATGGACTGTGGGTTACCCAGGCCGAGCACGATGCCATGACCCGGGTTCTCGGCGGCTGCCCGGACCTGGCCACCCCCACCAGCCAGGAGTCGCCGCCTCCCCCGATGCCGGCCGCCACTCCAGCGCCGGCTCCGGCCGCACCGGCACCCGCTGCACCTGCCCCGGACCCGGCCGCGGCGTATTACGCCAATTGCGCCGCGGCCCGCGCCGCCGGTGCCGCGCCGCTGCGGGCGGGCCAGCCGGGCTACCGCGTGCAGATGGACGGTGACCGCGACGGTGTCGCCTGCGAATAGCGGGACACCGCAAACAACCGGAAGAGCGGGAACAGCCGGACCAGGGGTAACAGCAGGCACCGGGTGGAGGCTCCGGCAGAGGCTCTAGTTCTTGGTGAGCGCGTCCAGCAGCCTGGCGCAGCGGATAAACCCGAGATGCGAGTAAGCCTGAGGGTGGTTTCCCAGGTGCGTTTCGGTCCCCGGGTCGTACTCCTCCGGCAGCAGCCCGGTCGGCCCGAACAGGTTGACCAGCTGGTCGAACAGGTCCCACGCCTCCTCGATCCGGCCCACCGCCACATAGGCCTCGATCAGCCAGGTGGTACAGATGTGGAAGCCGCCCTCCAGGCCCGGCAGGCCGTCGTCGTACCGGTAGCGGAACACCGTGGGCCCCACCCGCAGCTCCCGTTCCACCGCCGTGACGGTGTCCAGGAAACGCTGGTCGCTGACGTCGAGCAGCCCGGAAAGGCCAATGTGCAGCACCGCGGCATCAAGGTCCGGGCTGTCGTAGGCGACGGTGTAGGATTCCGAACTTTCATCCCAGCCTTCGTTCAGGACTTCGTCCCGGATGGCGTCTGCGGTGGGCTTCCAGGCGGGCAGCGGTGTCCGGCCGTGCCTTGCGGCGGTGCGCAGCGCCCGGTCCAGCGTCACCCAGCACATCACCTTGGAGTAGACGTGGTGCCGCGGCGCCCGTCGGGCCTCCCAGATCCCGTGGTCCGGCTCGTGCCAGCGGGCCAGCACGGCCGAGGCCATCTGCACCATGAGCTCCCAGTGGGCGTCGGCCAGATTTCCGCGCCGGGCGGCCAGGGCATCGATCAGTTCGGCGATCGGTCCGAAGACGTCCAGCTGCACCTGGTGGTCCGCGGCGTTGCCGATCCGGACCGGGCGGGAGCCAGCGTAGCCGGGCAGGCTTTCGATGATGGCTTCGGTGGACAGCGGCGACCCGGTCACCGAATACAGCGGGTGGAGCCATTCCGGCCCGGGGGCGTGGGCCAGGATCCGCCCCAGCCAGGCCAGGAAACCGTCCGCCTCGGATGTCGAGCCGAGATCCACGAGAGCATTAACCGTCATGGAGCCGTCGCGCAGCCAGCAGTACCGGTAGTCCCAGTTCCGGGTGCCGCCGATCCCCTCCGGCAGTGACGTGGTGGGCGCCGCCAGGACCGCGCCGGTGGGCTCGTGGACCAGGGCGCGGAGCACCAGGGCGGAGCGGCGGACCAGCGAGGGTTTCACGGCGGGCAGCTGCAGGGACTGCACCCAGCGCCGGGAATGATGCGCGACGGCGGCGCGGCGCGAGTTTTCCTCTGGAACTTCGGTGCGCTGGGGTGCTGTGTCGCCGCAGCGCAGGTTCAGCACCACCGGGCCGTGCCGGAGATCCACCTCGGCGGTGGCGGTGGCATGCCGCCCGTCCGAGGTGATGGAGAAGTCCACCCCGGGCGCCAGCAGGGTGATGGGATCCGCGGTGCCTACGACGTGCAGCTCCTCGCCACGGGCTTCCATGTTGAAGGACGCGTTGGCGTAGTCCGGGCGGGGCGCGAAGACGATCCGCGCCGTTCCGGTACCCGACAGGACCCGAACCAGGCTGGTGACGCCTTCCGGCGCCGGTTCCAGGTAGTCAGTGACGGTGACATCCGCCCAGCGGGTTTCCACGATCATGGTGCTGTCCACATAGCGCTGGCCCAGGACTTGCGAGGCCTTCACCGGCTCGACCGAAAAATGACCGGCCGCGTCGCCGCCGAGAAGATGGGCGAAGAGGGACCCCGAGTCGGGCAGCGGGTGGCTCATCCAGCAGATCCTGGCGTCCGGGGTGATGAGGGCCGTGGAGGACCCGTTGCCGATCATGGAATGCCTTTCCAGCCCGACGGCGTCCTCCCCGAACAGCCAGGCCCGGCGGAGTTCAAAGAGGATGGCAAGGACCCTGGAAAAGGACTCCGGGTCCCTGAGCCGATGCCCAGCCACTGTCGGGCCGTCCCCTACCCGCAGCGCCATGTCCGGTCCGCGCAGGGTCTTCATCGCAAGCTCATCGCTGGCCGCGTCGCCCGCGTACAGGGCAGCGGAGACGCCGAGCATGGAGCGCAGGTGTTCCAGGGCGTCAGCCTTGGCCGGCTCGACTACGGACAGGTCCAGGACCGAGCCGTCGACAATGAAGGACAGCCCGTGCACCCGGGCGATTTCTTCCGCCTGCTGGGTGGCCAGCGCGACGACGTCGGGGGCGGCGGGGCGGGTGTGCACCGACACGGCGACGGGCTTCCGCTCGATGGTGATGCCGCGGTAGGCGCCCACGGTTTCGGCGAGCGCCTGGCTGGTCTGCTGCAGCACCGATTCGGTGGCCAGGGACAGCCCGTGGGCGTAGCCCATGTCGAATTCTGAGCCGTGCGAGCCAACCAGGTGGACCTCGGCCGGGAGCCGCGAGACGGCGGCCAGATCCCGCAGCGACCGTCCCGAGATGACGGCGGCGTGGGTGTTCGGAAGGGCTGCCAGCGCCCGGAGCGCAATTGCCGCACTGCCCAGCGGGAGGGTCTCGGTGGAAATGCCCTCCGCGGTGCACAGGGTCCCGCCGTAGTTGCAGGCCACGAGCAGCCCGGGCGTGCGGGCCAGGATCTTGAGTTCCGCCAGCAGCTGGGGCGTCAGGCCGTCGTCGGCGGCGTTGGTCTGCACAAAAGCGCGGAGCAGGCCCAGCGGCAGCGATTTTGTCAGGAGGGCAGAGTCAGCCAGGGACTGGTTGAGCGGAGTGGGCATGCGCGGAGTCCTTTGATTAGTCCCCAATGCCTGCGTGAGACCGCCCGTAAAGGGCGTACTTCCAGTATCCTCCCGGCCCATTTCCCGCGGGTGTCCCGGTTGTTGCAGCTATGTAACAACCGCGCGCCGAACCCGCGGCCGCCGGGCAACCGCAATTGCCGGACGGCCGCGACTCCATCTGGGTGCAGCTCCGGAGCTAGACCCGGACCAGCCCGGCGACGTCGGCCAGCAGCTGCACCGACCGCAACCGCGCCTCGGTGCCGTTGCTCTGGTGCGCGACGATGAGCTCGTCGGCGTCGGCATGGGCGGCGAATCCGTCGAGGTATTCCAGCACGGCGTCCGGTGTTCCGACGGCGGAGTACTTCATCATCTGCGCAACGTGCTGGCCCTGCGGCGAGTCCAGGATCATGTCCGCCTCGTCGTCGCTGAACTCGCGGCCGTTGCCGAAGAACAGCGCGACGCGGGCACGTTTGGTGGCGTGGAACATCTCCTGAGCCTCGGCCGCGGAATCGGCCGCGATCACGTTGACGCCGGCGATCACGTGCGGGGCGTCCAGCTGCGCGGAGGGCCGGAATTCGCGGCGGTAGACGGCGACGGCGTCCTGGAGTGCGTTCGGCGCGAAGTGCGAGGCAAAGGCGTACGGCAGGCCCAGTTGTGCGGCGAGCTTGGCGCCGAAGAGCGAGGATCCGAGGATATAGAGCGGCACGTTGGTGCCCTTGCCGGGGGTGGCTTCCACGCCCTGGATGCGGGTGGGGCCGGTCAGGTAGCCCTGGAGTTCCAGCACGTCCTGCGGGAAGCTGTCCGCGGACATCGGGTCCCGGCGCAGGGCCCGCAGGGTGTTCTGGTCGCTGCCCGGCGCGCGGCCCAGTCCCAGGTCGATCCGCCCCGGGTGCAAAGTTTCCAGGGTGCCGAACTGCTCGGCAATGGTCAGCGGCGAGTGGTTGGGCAGCATCACGCCGCCGGCACCGAGCCGGATGCTCTCGGTCTGGGCGGCGATGTGGGCGATCAGGACGCTGGTGGCCGAGGAGGCGATAGCCGACATGTTGTGGTGCTCGGCGTACCAGACGCGGCGGTAACCAAGCTTTTCGGCGAGCTGCGCCATGGCCACGCTCCCCGCGAGGCTCTCTGCCGCCGTCTGGCCCTTCCCGATGGTTGCCAGGTCAAGGATGGAAAGCGGAACAGTCACGGAAAAGCCGGCCTTTCGTAGCGGGAAGTCTCAGGCGCCGCACCGGATCCCGGCACACGCACACTGTGGACAACGACGCCGGGCTCCCGGATATTTCTGCACTAGCTGTTGCACATCCCATGCGGCCGGGTGCGCTGCCGTGGGCCCGCCACCACTCGACGTTGTGGACGCAGGACGGGACCGGCCGCTGGGGCCGGTCCCGTCCTGCTCCGGCTGGGCCGGATCGTCAGTACTCAGTCATCACAGGTCAGGCGACGCAACCACCCAGCAAGATCTGTCCGTCGATGGACCGGATCTGGTTCTGGACAGCGCCAAGCTGGTCCTGCAGGCCGGCCACGACTTTCTTCTGCGCGGCGATGGCGTCCTTGTTCGCACCCTTCTTCGCCTGCAGGTCCGCAAGCGTCTTGGTGGCATCAGTGACTTTGACGTCCAGGACCGTCAGCTGCGCCTGAAGGTCCTTCAACTGGGCTTCGGTGGCACTGATCTCGCCGTTCAGCGCGTCCAGCTGCGCCAGCAGCGGAGCGACCTTGGCCTGGACAGCGAGGATGTCGCTTTCTTTGGTGGAGATCTGCGCGTTCAGGCTGGTGAGGTCCGTGACGAGGGTTTCAATCTGGGCGTTCAAGGCCACGATTTCCGCCTGCTTCGTGCCCACCGCCCCCGTGGCATCCTGCAGCGCATTAGTCAGGGCCGGCAGCTGGTCCTGCAGTCGGGCCAGCTCGGAGGCCTTGGTGGCAACTGCGTCCTTCGCAGCGGCGAGGGCGGATTTGGCGTCCGCCAGCTTGATGTTCAAGCCGTCGAGCACCACTTTCTGCGCGGCGATCGCTTCCTGGCTCTTGGTGACGTCGTCGGTCAGCGTCGGCACAGTTGCTTCCAGGTCGGCCACGACCTTGGCCTGCGCTGCGGCCGCGCCGGCTGCAGTGGCCGCCGCAGTCTCCAGAGCCGGGAGACCGCTCTGGAGCGCCGCGAGTTCGGTCTGTTTGGCGGCGACCGCTCCGTTGGTTTGGGTGACAGCAGCCTGGAGCGTCGGGATCTCCTCCTTCAGCGCCGCGATTTGGCCTACCTTGAGGGCGACGGCGTCGTTGGCGGCGGTCAGCGTGGTCTGGAGCGGGGCAGCCTGCTTCTGCAGATCGCTGCTCTCCTTCTGCTTGGCGAGGAGATCGGCGTTCAAGGTATTGACGGCATTTTGCAGGGTTGTCAGGTCCCCTTGGTAACCGGCGATGGTGGCGTTCTTTGCGGTGATCTGGCCATTGACGGCGTTCCGCTCATCCATCTTCACCTTCCGCAAGGCCATCAGCGCGTCCTTCTCAGCGCTGTTGCCCTGCATGGCGGACATCTTCTTGGTGAGCGCTGCGATCTCGTCGTCCAAGAAGGCCTTGGTGGCCTGCAGGGCGGCAAGCTCAGCCGTCGCAGTGGTGATCTGGGCCTGCTTGGCGGTGATCTCCGCGTTCTTCGCCGTGATCTGGGCCTGCTTGGCGGTGATCTCGGCGTTCACCGCCGCGATTTTGTTCGCGGTACCGGCGAGTGTGGCTGCGGCGCTTTGAGCGGCGGCTTGCAGGGTCGTGAGATCGTTCTGGGCCGCCGTAATCGCGGAATTCTTCGCGGCGAGCGCGTCTGCTGCTGCCTGGGCTGCTTCTTGCAGCGAAGCGATTTCACTCTGGGCCGAGGCGATCGCGGTGTTTTGGGCGGTGACCGCGCTGGCCGCCGTGGTGGCGGCAGTCTGGAGACCGGCGAGCGTCACTTTCGCGGCGTCGATCGCGGCCATCTGGGCGTCCAGCTCGGACTGGGCGGCGGTCCCCGTCGATTCAAGGCCCTTTAGCGCTGATTCGGCATCGCTGACGGCGTTCTCCGCGCCAACTACGGCTCCGGCTGCAGTCTCCGCCGAGACATTCAGGTCCTTGAGCTCGGATTCGGCGCCGGCAATGTCAGCGTTCTTGCCAGCAAGGGCTTCCGCAGCGGCAGCGGCCGCCGTCTCCAGCGTTTCCTTCTCACCCAGTGCCACGCTGACCTCGCCCTTTTTCGCCTCGATCTGGGAGGCGAGGTCGGCGGCACGGCTCTTCAGCTGCGCAGCTGCGGCCACAGCCAAGGCTTCTTCCTCCTGGAGGAGCGCCAGCTGGCTCGAGACCGTTACCACTTCTGCTTGAAGACCAGTCAGGGCATCCTGCAGTTCGGCCATTGCCGCTTTGGTGCTGGACTGTTCGGCCTCAAGAGCCACGAGGTCAGCCTCCACACCCGCGATCTCAGTGTCCAGAGCCAGCTGGGCCGCGTCGAGCTTCGCGATGGACGCAGTTGCAGCATCGATCTGCGCGGTCAAGGAAGCTTCGGTGGCCTGCAAGGCGGACCGTTCGGTCTGGAGCCGCGCGATGATGTCGGCGTTCTTCTTCGCGGCGGCTTTCAGCAGGTTTTCCTGGACGGTGCCCCGGTGGGCCTGCTGGTTCACCACCCCGGTGCAGATACCGGTGACGCCGGAGTTTGTACCCGCCGTCGCCTGCGGCGCGAACAGCAGCATGCTGGTCAGCACGCCGGGGACGACGACGGCAGCGGCAAGGCGGCGCGTGAAGACAGAGTGGTGCGAAGGCTTGAGCATTGAGACCCCTAGGCGAGACACGGTGAATGTGGCCCCCTGGCCGCATTTGACAGTCCCGATGCTATTCGAGGAAATACGCCGTGCGGCGGGCCATCTCCACTCGAATATTTCGGTGTTCTACGTGTCTTTGGCCGGGGTGTACTCGCTTTTTGGGCGGCGACTACTTGGTCCGGTTTTCAAGCTCAGGAATCCAGCGGTGGGACCAGCGAAAAATCAGGGTCAGGGGCAGGAATAGTTGTAGTCCAGCCCGCCGGAAACGTACTGTGTCAGGGCAACGCGGCTGCCCGGAGTGAGCGCCGGCAAAGAGCAGTTGGACTTGGCCCCCGACAGCGACCGCGCACCCGCAAGCCAGCTCGGCAAACCTGCAAGCGGGCTGCTGGACGGGACCGTTCCGGCGATCTGTCCCCACTGGTAGCCGGTGGAGTAGAGGCCTACGTCCGCGCCGATGCTCTTGAAGAAGGCGACCATTCCCTCCAGGTCGGCGACATTATCGGCCTTAACCGGCTGCCAGCTGTTTCCGGTCTCGACATCCAGCCACCACAAGTAGTCGTCAGGATCGGCGACTCCGCGGATCCTGGCGTCGTCGTACGCCTTGGCGTAGCCGTACATATAGGAGCAGGCTCTGAAACTGTCCGGTTCGCTGCCGCACACACCGTATGGATTGCGCACATCAACGCCGCCGTAGTGGTTCGAGCTTGGCCACCATGAACCCTGCCGGCCCGGATTTGCCGTGTTGACATAGAGCGCCACCCGCGGTTGGGGCGTAAGCGCCGGATCCGGGGCGGTGTTTGCCCACGCGAGCTGGTCCGCAAGGCACGGGTTGGTGGTGTTGGCGAGGCCGTTGTTCACCCCGACGATGGCGAATGCAGGCTTCTTGGGGAGGGTCTTTCCGCACTGGGGCCACGAAACGTCGATGCCGACCGGGCCGGACGGCGGCGGGCCCGCGGCGGCCGGCCCTCCGCCCAGCAGGATGAGGCCAAGAGTGATGGCGGCGGCAGCAAGCTTGGTCAGTACCCGGGTAGCCATGCCCCCAGTTTACTTCCGGGCCACGGCCGGGTCCGGGAAAGCGGCCGGGCGAGTCGGCGAACGGAATACCCAGCGTACTTACGGAGTTGCCGCCCCTATGGGTTTGGCAACGCCACCCGGTCGGGACGCGAAGCCGCGCACCGAGCCCTCTCACGTTTTCGACGCCGGCCTCGTTGCCGGCAGAACAGGAGCCTCAGATGGCTAACATCCTGATGGTCGTATCGGCCGCCGATTCCCTCACCATGCGGGACGGCAGCGAACACGCCACCGGTTTCTGGGCCGAGGAGCTGGTGGTTTCCCACCGGCTCCTGCTCGAGGCCGGGCACACGGTCCAGCTGGCGACCCCCGGCGGTGCGAAGCCCACGGTCGACGAGGTCAGCCTCGCCGCCGAGTCCGCCGGCGGCCAGGACCGCGCCGACGGTTTCCGGAAGTACCTCGCCGGGCTCGACGCCGAGCTGTCCGCGCCGCTGGCCCTGGCCGACGTCGACCTCTCCGATTACGCCGCCATCGTCCTGCCCGGCGGCCACGGCCCGATGGCCGACCTCTACCGGGACGCCGACCTCGGTAAGCTCCTGGTTGCGGCGAACACGGCTGGCAAGGTCATCGCCCCGTTCTGCCACGGCCCGGCCGGCCTGCTCAGCGCCACGGACGACGCCGGGGCGTTCGCGTTCGCGGGGCGGCGCCTCACCGTTTTCACCAACGAAGAGGAACTGGGCGGCGGTACCGGCCCCAACACGCCGTGGTTCGTGGTGGACGAGCTGAAGGCCAAAGGCGCAATCGTCGAGAACGCCGCCGCCTGGACCTCCCACGTGGTGCGCGACACCAACCTGATCAGCGGCCAGAACCCGCAGTCCAGCGAGGCCGTGGCCAAGGAAGTCCTGAAGGCCCTCGCCGAATAACACTGCCACGGCAACACCTGCTTAGCCGGGTCCAGCGGCGCCGGACCCGGCTAAGCTGTCGGCATGGCCATCAAATCCACTGCAGACAAAGTCGCCACCATCCAGAAGGGTTACACCCTGGCGGGACCCACGATCGAACTGGGCGCCGCGATCATCGACGGCGAGGTCCACAAGGATGCCCCCGTCCGGCTGCCGCTCGCCATGATGAACCGCCACGGGCTGGTGGCCGGCGCAACCGGCACGGGCAAGACAGTGACCCTGCACATGATGGCCGAACAGCTCTCCACCGCTGGGGTCGCGGTGTTCCTCGCCGATATCAAGGGCGACCTCTCCGGCCTCGCCACGGCCGCCGCTGGCAGCGAGAAACTGCTGGCCCGCACGGACGGCATCGGTCAGGCCTGGTCCGGCAAGACGTTCCCGGTGGAGTTCCTTGCCCTGGGCGGCGACGGCAACGGCATCCCGGTCCGCGCCACTGTCACGTCCTTCGGCCCCATCCTGCTCTCCCGCGTCATGGAGCTCAACGACACGCAGGAGTCGAGCCTGCAGCTGGTTTTCCATTTCGCGGACAAGAACGATCTCGAGCTGATCGATCTCAAGGACCTGCGCGCCGTCATCCAGTTCCTCACTTCCAAGGAAGGCAAGGACGACCTCGAGGAACTCGGTGGGCTGTCCAAGGCGACCGCCGGTGTCATCCTGCGTGAACTGATCACGCTTGAGGCCCAGGGGATGGAGAAGTTCTTCGGCGAACCCGAGTTCGACACCGCCGAATTGATGCGCACCGCCCCGGACGGGCGCGGCGTCATCACGTGTCTGGAGCTGCCCACCCTGCAGACCAAGCCCATGCTGTTCTCCACCTTCCTGATGTGGCTCCTCGCCGACCTCTTCGAAGAGCTTCCCGAAGCCGGCGACCTGGCCAAGCCGAAGCTGGTGTTCTTCCTGGACGAGGCACATCTGCTGTTCAACGGCGCCTCGAAGGCCTTCCTGGACGCCATCACCACCACAGTGCGGCTGATCCGGTCCAAGGGCGTCGGCATCTTCTTCGTCACCCAGACCCCCAAGGATGTCCCCGCTGAGGTCCTGGGCCAGCTGGCCAACCGCGTGCAGCACGCCCTCCGTGCCTACACCCCGGAGGACGCCAAGGCGCTCAAGGCCACGGTCTCCACCTTCCCGATGAGCGACTACGACCTGGAGGAAACGCTCACGTCCGCCGGAATCGGCGAAGCGGTCATCACCGTCATGAACGAGAAGGGCGCTCCGACTCCGGTGGCACTCACACGCCTGCGTGCACCGGAATCCGTGATGGGCCCCAGCGACGACGCGCTGATCTCCAGCACCGTGGCAGCATCGGCGCTGCTGCCCAAGTACGGCACGGCTGTCGACAACGTGTCCGCCTACGAAAAGATCTCCGGGAACGCTTTGTCCGACGACGCCGAGGCGGCTCCGGGCGCTGGCGGCGGTGGCACCGCCGACGTCGACGCCGACGCGCGGCGGATCGAGGAGGAAATCCTGGGCCGCCCCAGCAGCCGGCCCGCTCCGGCGCCCGAGCGCGCAGATCCCGAGCGCCAGGCACCTGCGCGCCCAGCGCCACGGCAGTCCGAACGGCCGCCGTCCGACGGCGGCGGGTTCGCCGGAGCCCTGGGTGGCGCCCTCGGCGGGGGCCTCAAGAGCATGGCGCGGTCGCTGGGAACCCAGATCGGACGCGAACTGTTGCGCGGAGTCTTCGGCACGGCCCCCAAGCGCCGCCGCCGTTAGGAGCCCCCGGAAGCGATAGGCGCCCTCCGGGCGTGCCCCTGCCGCCCGCCGGGGCGGTGATCCGGAGTGCCCTGCCCGGGTGGACCGCCTGTGACAAGAAGAATCCGCTGGGGTGCAGGTAACGTAAGGTACGTGCAAATGAGTCAGGCGTTGGTCAGGATCGCAGCCGGGTGGCTGATGGGCCTGATGCTCGCCGTGGCCGGGGCAATCGTCGCGGTCAACATCGTGAACGACTCAATCGCGAGCCCGCAGCAGCCAGTGCGCGAATACCTCGATGCGTTGCAGAAGGGCGAGGGCGAGAAGGCCCTGGGCCTGTTACGCGCCTCGGTGCCCCAAGGCAACCCCGCGATGCTGGACGGCACGGCGCTGCAGACAGCGGCCGCGCGGATCAGCGGCGTAAAGTACGGCGAGGCCGAGGACCGCGGCGGAAACCAGGTCATGGTCCCGATCGACTACACGATCGACGGCAGCCAGTTGCGGACGGAGTTCCTGCTGGAAAAGTCCGGTGTGGAATGGCTGTTCTTCCACAAGTGGGCGTTTGTCCCGGCTGCCCTTCCGGTCTTGGACGTCACGGTGGTCAACTCCAGCGAGGCCACTCTCAACGGCGTTCCAGTGAACATGCCCAACGGCCGCAACACCTTCGCCGTGTTTTATCCGGGCGAGTACGAGGCGTCCCTGGCCGGTGAGTACTTCTCGGCCCCGCCCACCAAGGCGACGCTGTCCGGCCGGGACGTTCCCGTGGCCCCGCTGAACCTGATGACCGAGGTCACCGACGGGCTGAAGGCCGCCGTGAGCGGCAAGGTCAAGGAGTTCCTGGACAGCTGCGCCGACACGGCTGACAAGGAGCAAAAGCTCCAGCCGGACTGCCCGTTCTACCACACCACCAACAACCGCGTCATCGACGGCACCATCGACTGGAGCATCACCGAATACCCCACCGTCAGCATCGAGCCCTTCGGCGGACGCTGGCTGGTGGCCCCCCTGGACGGCAAGGCGCGGATCAAGGCCCAGCAGGTTGACCTGTTTACCGGGGCGGTGTTGGAAGTCAACGCAGTCCACGATTTCAGTTTCACCACCCGGCTGGACGTCGACGCCGACACCGTCAAGGTCACGCCGCTCCTGAGCTACTGAGCCCGCGGACCACTGAACCCGCCAGCGCCTGAGCCACTGGAGCCCGCCAGCTGCCGGGCAGTCAGCGGCCCCCGGTTCCCGCCTCGCGTCACGCCTTACAGTCTTTGACTTCATCTGCCATCGTGAAGCCGCCTTTCCTCGGAGTTTGCCGCTGCGGGCCGACAACAGCCTGCCCGCCGGAACACCCACCCCGGACGATTCGACCCTGACAACGGATACGTTGTTGCGGCGCTGGTCTTTTTTTGAGCTGGGACGACTCTCCGTGATGGCGCCCGTCCAGTTCGACGATCAGCCACGCTTCCAGCAGAAGGTCCACGTATCCGACCCCGTATGTGGACCTGCGGTTCCACCCTGATGCCGGCCTGGCGGAAATAAGTCATCGCGAAAGTCTCAAGCATCGACTCGGCACCACGGTCCACCAGTCAAGGACCTGGCGGGCCGGCCGACCGCGCAGTCCCCCATGACCAGCGACTCGCGGAACGGCAGGCACCTCAGCGCGTGGGTCAGCACGTCCCCCAGAGCAGCAACCGGCCGGTGGGGATGCGGTTCTAGGAGCGGACCGTGGCGCCCGGTCTGCCCTTCGAAGCTCTCACCGCGGCCGTGATGGACGTGGAACGGACCGGCTGGAGGACGCCCGCCCGCACCGCCCGCCACCAGCTATGTGGATATCCTCGCGTCACCCGGCGCGGTGCGGCTGGCCTCAGCCGCCGGGCCGAGGAATGCGCGGATCCCGGCTCCCCTTAAAGCCAGAAGGCTGCTGTCCGTGACGCCTGGTCACGAACAGCAGCCCAATTCGGCCATCGCGGCGGAAGTCAGTCCATGCCGCGCAGGTCCAGTACCAGTTCCGTGTCGCCGTCTGCCTGCAGCAGCACCGGAATGCCCCAGTCCTGCTGGTACAGGTGGCAGGCCGCGTGGTCCGGGATCTCGCCGTCCGCATCCTCCGGGCCGTCGCAGGCAGCGGCGCGGGCGGTAATGTGCAGCACGCCCTCCGGCACATCGGCGGAGAGCTCCAGGGTGCGGAGCAGGCCCACCGACGTCCCGCCGCCGGCCAGCAGCAGTTCCGGCGGGGTCGAGGAAATCTTCAGCTGGGTCGGGTCGCCCCAGCGGTCGTCCAGTTTCTGGCCGGTGGGCGCGGTGAAGCGTACGGTCAGCTCCAGCAGCCCGGGCGCCACGGGGCTCTTGGGCCGGTGGGTCTGGGCCGCGCCCTCGTCCACCTGCTGCGCTTCCTTGGGGATCGGCACGTAGACCAGCTGGTGCTTGTTGGCCTCGACCACCACCAGCAGGGGTTCGGTGCCGGCCACCTGCGTGTGGTCCACAATGACATCGGACGGCTCGGACAGCCCGCGCGCCAGGGTGGAGACGGTGCCCGAGACGGGGTCGTAGCGGCGGACGGCACCGTTGTAGGTGTCTGCGATCGCCACGGAGCCGTCCGGCAGCACGGTGACGCCCAACGGGTGCTGCAGCCGGGCGTTGGCGGCCTTCCCGTCGCGGAAGCCGAAGTCGAACAGGCCCTTGCCGACTGCGGACTCCACGGTGATGCCGGCGTCGTCGCCGATCACGAGCTTGCGCAGCGCCGAGGTCTCGGAGTCGGCCACCCAGATATTGCCGTCGGCGTCCTCGGCGAGGCCGGAGGACTGGGCGAACCAGGCTCCCTCGGCCGGTCCGTCGAGCAGGCCCTCGAGTCCGTTGCCGGCGATGATGGAGACGGCGCCGGTTCGCGGGTCGAAGCTGAAGATCTGGTGCACGCCGGCCATGGCGACCACGACGGCGTCCAGCTTGGTCGACCAGACAACGTCCCAGGGCGAGCTGAGGGAGACCTGCAGCGGGTCCGCTTCCAGCCGGGCCCCGTAGGCGGCGCCCTCCTCGTCGACCCGGGCCGGTCCGGTTTCCAGGAGCCGCTGGATACCGTTGCCGGCCAGCGTTCTGGTGGTTCCGTCTCCGAGATTCAGACCGCGCAGGCGGTGGTTCACGGTGTCGGCGATCACGACGTCGTAGCCGGCCTCGGCGGCGGCTTCCTCCGGGAGCAGGACCAGGCCCTGGGGTTCGTTGAAGCGTGCCGTCGCGGCAAAGCCGTCGGCGTGGCCCTTCTCGCCGGAACCGTAGGTGGCCAGCACCGTCTGGAAGTCAGTGGAGAGTTCCACGAGACGGTGGTGCCCGGTGTCGGTGACCAGCCAGGACCCCGTGTCCGGGGCGCTTCCGACGCCGCGGCCGTCGGGGAGGAACAGGGCTTTGCCGGGGAACCGCAGCGTGCCCGACGTCGGCTCCGGCGCCACATAGGGGCCGTCGCCGCGGTGCAGGGTGCCCTTGGCTTCGTGCTCGGCGATCAGCTCCGGGATGAGCACGGCGAGGCCGTCAGCGTGGCCTTCGCCGGAGAGGTGGGCCACGATGTAACCCTCGGGGTCGATGACCACGAGCGTGGGCCAGGCGCGGGCCGTGTAGGCCTTCCAGGTGTCCAGTTCGGGATCGTCCAGCACCGGGTGGCGGATTTCGTAGCGCTCGACGGCGGCGGCGAGGGCTACCGGATCAGCCTCGTGCTCGAACTTGGGCGAGTGCACGCCGACAGTGACGAGGACATCGGAGTACTGCTGCTCAAGCGGGCGGAGTTCGTCCAGCACGTGCAGGCAGTTAATGCAGCAGAAGGTCCAAAAATCCAGCAGCACAATTTTGCCGCGCAGTGATTCCAGGTCCAGGGACTTGCCGCCGGTGTTCAGCCAGTTGCGGCCAACCAGCTCGGAGGCCCGGACCCGGAGGTGGGTGCGTACGGTTTCGGTCATGAGCGTCCTTCCAGCTTTGAGTTGCGTTCGGCAAGCCTGGCATCGCGCTCGGCCAGCTTGGCAAACATATCGTTGTAAGCAGTGAGATCGGCGTCGTTATTCCTGTCCGCCGCCCGGTCGGTGCGCTTGGACTCGCGCGCATCGGAGCGGGACCACATAACGGCGACGCCGATCGCCACCAGCAGGGTGGGCACCTCGCCGATGCCCCAGGCCACCGCGCCGCCCATCTGCTGGTCAAGCAGGGCTGAGGGGCCCCAGGTCCGGCCCAGGTTGCCGAAGTAGTCCGCGGCCAGCAGGCCGGTTCCGCCCATGATGGCGACGCCGAAGAACGCGTGGAACCCCATCGTGGCCAGGAGCAGCAGCAGCCGCATGGGGTACGGCGCGCGGCGGGGCAGCGGGTCCGTGCCGAGCATGGTCAGCACGAAGATGTAGCCGGTGAGTGCGAAGTGCAGGTTCATCAGCTCGTGGCCCACGTGGTCACGCATCGCGTAGCCGAACGCTTCCGAGTAATAGAACAGCACGATCGAGCCAGCAAAATTCGCGGCCGCGAACAGCGGATGCGTCACCAGCTGGGAGAACTTCGAATGGATGAAGATCAGCAACCATTCCCGGGGGCCGCGCGAGCTGTCCCGCCGCGGCGTGAGCGCCCGCAGGGCCAGCGTCACCGGAGCCCCGAGGACCAGGAAGATCGGGGCCACCATCGTCAGGGCCATGTGGTCCACCATGTGCGCGGAGAACAGCACCCGGCCGTAGACTGCCGGCGGGCCGGAGGTCACATACGTCAGGACCCCGAGACCGATGACCCAGTTGACGGTCCGGAACCAGGACCAGGAGTCCCCGCGCCGGAGCACCTTCCGCAGGCCGAGGACGTAGGCCACGAGGCCAAAGACCGCGACGGCGACCCAGAGCCAGTCGAGGCGCCATTCGGTCAGCCACCGCTCCGGGGTGAGTTCCGGCGGCAACTCGTAGCCGGAGACGATAAAGGCCGGGGAGGCATCCGTTACCGGAGCCTCGCTTCGCGGCGGCGCTGAGCGGCCAAGTGCGACGGCGATCCCCGACGTCGCGCCCATGACCAGCAGCTCCGCGATGACGAGCTGCCAGAGCACGCGGCGGGCGGACAGTCCGCCGCGTTGACTGCCCAGCTGCGGGATGACCCACCGGCGGTGCATCAGGCCGATGCCGCCGAGAACGAGGGTGGCTGCTGCTTTGGCGAGGATCAGCTGCCCGTAGGTCGAGCCGAAGAGGTCGTCCCAGGAGGTGAGGCGGATGCTGGAATTGATCACCCCGGACGCGAAGACCAGGACGAAGGCGAAGCCGGCCAGGGACGAGAAGCGACGGAGAGTCGGCTCGGTGATATCCGGGCGGCTACCCGCCGTGGCGCCGGGCGCCGCGCCGCCCAGCAAGCCGGAGAGCAGCGCGAGCATGATGATGCCGCCCAGCCAGGCCGAGATCCCGACCAGGTGCAGGCCGAGCGAGTTGATGGCGCCCTCGTGGTCGGCTGAGCTGGCGGAGTGGCCAATCAGCGCGGCTGGTACAAGTCCGATGAGGGAAAGCACCAGGGTTGCCGCCAGGCCGCCCAGGGAGCGGACGCCAAAGAGTGCGGTGGTGACCACGGCGGCGATGATGACGACGGCCAGCCAGGCGCGGCCCGAGTCGATGTCGGTCATGAAGTAGACGAGGGACCGGGTGTATTCCGGGTCCCCGGAGACCTCCTGGCCGGCGATGTCCGAATAGCTCAGCACCAGCACGGCAATCGCCGAGAGTGTCCAGACAGCGCCCGCGGCGGCCGCGACCGCCAGCGCCCGGGTGAACGCCGGATGTTCCGGGAGATCCTTGGCCTTGGACCGCGACCCCGCAAGTGAGCGGGGCAAAATTCCGACGGCGAAAAGCAGCCCGCCGATCACGGTGGCGAGCGAGGTGTTGTGGACGGCCTTGCTGACCGGCAGTCCCCAGCGGACCAGACCGCCCGGGTCAGAGACCCCACGGGCGGCTGCGGCCCCGGAGAACAGCAGGGCTGCAACAAGCGCCAGGAAGAGCACCGCAAGACCCGCGACCAGCCAGGGACGGGAGATCCCGCCGGAACCGGCAACAGAACCTCGCTCTCCCCCGGACGGGGTGGGGGCGGCTGTTGTGGCACGGGGATTTACTGCGGAAGGCACAATCCCATTGTCCGCTACGCCCCGCCTGCCCACCGAATCGAGCCTGCTGCGCACCCTAACGAAAAAGGGGCGGCCACCCGTTGGTTCCCCGCTCCTTTCAAGCGTTCAAGAAGATTACTTCTTCTTGGAGACAGCAGCCTTCAGCTTGGAGCCGGCGGTCAGCTTCACGCTGTGGCCTGCGGCGATCTGAATGGTCTCGCCGGTCTGCGGGTTGCGGCCGGTGCGAGCTGCACGGTCGGTGCGCTCAACTGCGAGCCAGCCCGGGATGGTGATCTTTTCGCCCGCGGCGACGGAGGTCTCGAAGACCTCGAACAGTGCATCCAGCACGGAGTTGACGGCTGCCTGGCTGGTGCCGGCCTTGCCTGCTACCTCTGCAACAAGTTCACTTCGGTTCTTAGCCATTTATGTCCTCCTGGACGGTCATGATCTCTGGAGCCTGCACACGGCATGCGCACAAGCCACTGTTCGAAAACTTACCAGCTTGCCGCCGCCGAGATGGGAAATTCCCCGTGTTTTCGGCGTTTTTCAAGGAAAAACCCGGGAAACGGCGTCTTTAGGACGCATATTTCGCCGTCAGCGGACGCTCCCTCAGTTTCGGCGGGGCCTGTCCCACCGCCGCCCAAGGTGCACGACGGCGGCGCCAGCCTCCTGCCGCGGTTTGCTGGGCCCCGGGTTCGGTGTTTGGGGGTTAAATGCGGGAGAGCCCCGACCTGTGTGGTTGGGGCTCTCGACCGTGTAATGATGTTCCGGCGGTGACCTACTCTCCCACACCCTCCCGGGTGCAGTACCATCGGCGCTGTGGGTCTTAGCTTCCGGGTTCGGAATGGGACCGGGCGTTTCCCCCACGCTATGACCGCCGTAACCCTTGCTCCGCACCCTTTGGCCGTGGCCGGGGGTGGGAAATTTGTGGTTACAACATGCTGCAGGTGAGTGCAGCTGTGGTGTTGTTTGTGTTGTGTTGTGGTTTTGTTCCCTGGTACAACGTGCCGCAAGTGGCGGGTTTGTTGTTTGGGAACCACATAGTGGACGCAAGCAGTCTTGTTTTCTTTTTACCACCCCGGGGTGCGAACCCCTTTTGAATGGGTTCGCGGGGTGGTGTGTGGTGTA
>NZ_JBWZCG010000025.1:0-60151 GCF_059383415.1 Pseudarthrobacter sp. RHLT1-30-1 | reverse complement strand
CTACATCGAGAACTACAACCAGGACGCCAAACCATTCACCTGGACCAAGTCAGCGGAGTACCTCCTGGGCAAGATGAAACGCAAACAAACCATTAACACGGAGCACTAGGTGGGGCGTTCAAGGCGCCGGAAGTTCACGGCCTCTCTCCTGCCTGGCGTGCGTGATACACGGCGCGTAGCTTTGGTAGCATTGCCGGGCGATGGCCACCTTGTGGGTCGGCCGGCCTCGTCGAGTTTTTTCTCCAGCTTGGCGACTTGTTTCTCCGAGAGCGATTCGATGCCCTGTCTAGGGCCGGGCTGACCCGCGACAACGGCCCCTTGCGGACTTCAGCCACCTCGAGGTCGCCGTGGCTTGGGTACAAAGATTTGTTAAACCACCGGCGGCTTCACGGCCAGATCTGCCACGTCCGGCCAGCCGAATCCTGCCTGTAGTCGCCGCCGGGCAGTGTGACGGTGTCAATGCTGGTACCCGATCCGGTGGTGACCGGAACCGAGCAATTAGCCACGGCTTCGAGACCCGCTGTCAGTCTGCATTCCGCCAGAAACGGGACGGAATTCCCACGTATAAGAGCCGTCAGCCTTGAGGCTCATCCGTAGGTGACCCCAGGTGTCGCTAAACTTCCGCTCCACATAGGAGGGGTTGCTCGTGAACTCCCGGAGGCCGATCCCACCAGTGGACACCTGAAATTGTTGCATCCCGTCCGCAACGCACCGGTCCTCGTTGTTAATCGGGCAGGTCCGCTCATAATTGTGCTGTGAGCCGGACAGCACCACACGAACGCGGTTCGCCCAGAACATGTCAATCCACGGCCTCGCCTGGGAGAAGCGGGTATGGCTCGAAGTGTTGCTGGTGAAATACGGATCATGGGAAATAACCGCCAGATGCTTTCCAGCGGCCTTCGCCGCCTTCAGGTCAGCATCCATCTCCGAAGTCATCGCCTGCGCCCGCGCAGCGTTATAGCGCCAGGTGGCCGAAGGAGCTACCAGAATATGCCAGTTGCCCTTGTCAAACGAATACCATTCAAGAGCGTCTTGGAACCGTCCAAGATCGGAGCTCGTCGCGCTTTTCACCGTGGACACGCACTGCCCATCCATGTACCGGCTAACGTCATTCACACCGGTTTCAACATCATGATTCGGTCCAGCGGTCCAGTACGTCTTGGTCTTAGCAGCACCCCACAACTTGTTGTAAGCCTCGAGCGCGGAACAGGTGCCCTTGTCATACTGGAAATCGCCGAGCGCAAGGAAGTTGTCCAGCGAACCGTCGTTGAGACCGGCGATGATGCTGGCCGCGTTCTTGCCACTGTTCGACGTGGGCGAGCTGTTACCCGCAGGATTCATATCTCCGGTGGCGGCGAACTCAAACGACTCCCCGGATGACTCACCAGATGGCGGCGGGGGAGTTGTATCGGCTGCCGCATAGACGCGAACCCAATCCACTCGCATCTCGCCAGCCCCGTTGGGCGTGCTGTCGGGGAACCAGTCCAGCTGCAGCGTTTGATGCATCGGACCGGGAGGCTGGTGCGCAGGGTCGATGTCCTCAAACCACTTCACCCCATCGACGTAGCCGACGATCCCATTCGGAGACCAGTCAACCGCGTAGTTGTGGAACTGAGTGACGTCCAGAGCCATGGCCGCCGACGTCTGCGAATCCGAGCACGAATAGTGGTGGAAGAACTTGATGACGCCAAAGTCACCAGACGTCTCTGCGTAGTCAACTTCGCCGTCGCACGGCCAATTCCGGCTATCGGGCCACAGGAGCGCCACCAGATGGTACTCGTTGTCACCCGAAGCCGCCGCGCGGACCTCCCACCGGCCGTACTTCTGCCTTCCAAACTTCGCGCTCACTCCAGCAGTCGTACCGTCCGGTGTTCCAGTTATGACCATTTTGGAACCGTCTACCGTGACCTGCCGGGGACTCCGAATGCCATTCCCCACGTGCCCGGCGCTATCGTACACCGACCACTTCGCTGCGTCCGGTGCGCCGGAATAGTTGAACTCGTCGCCAGCGGTCGGCGTGCCCCAGTTCAGATTTGTCGCGACCGAGTCTGTTGATGGCGTAATAGGCGTAGAAATAGGCGTAGGCGTACCTGTTGCGGCGGACGGCGCCCCCGTCGTTTCTGGCGGCTGGGGTGAAGGGCCCCAGCAGCCGGCCAGTAGGATTGCCGCCACCCCAAGGGCGAAAATTTGTCTACGCATACGTCAGATGATAGGGGATGCCGCGGCGAGGTTGCCTGGGTGACCACTCCCAAATGTCTCAGCCGGAGTCGGACGCCAGTATTCGGGCACCGCGGTCCGCGTGGACAACTGCCAGATCGCGGTGTTCCGGACATACTCTGTCCCGGCCGGGCCTACCTTGGTTGACCGGGAACTCTACCTGCCCAGAACCTGGGCCGACGGCCGGGAGATACGCGCCCGGGCGACCCCAAAAACCAGCAAATTGGCCACGAAACCGATTCCGGCCGCGGACATGAAAGGGCAGGGGCGCTTCCCGTCGGAACCTCGGCCGGGACGGCTTTGGCGGGAGCCACCATGTGCGCGCCGACGGAGGAAGCTTACTGCGGCACGGCGCCGGGAACCGGGACCTGCCGCATAATCCCCGGAGGGCCCGCTGAGCGCCTCTCGGAGCCATCTGGGGCCGTGGCTGGGGGCGGGGACCGACGGACGATTGGACGATTGGAAGACTGTCAGCGGGCCTCGGCGACCTCCTGAAGAGGCCGGGTGTTTACCCCGCCGCCGGGGGTGTCCAGGGCGCACGGGGAGGCCACCGTCCAGAGGTTCCTTTCGGCTGGCGAGGTGGCGCTGGACGTGATTTTATTCGCCCCTCTTGAGGGCGCCGTGCCCGTTCCGCGCTCCGAAGCCGTCTGGCTGGCAGCGGCCACGAGGCCGCTCCATTCGTCCGCCGGCGGATTCCCCTGGATGGGGTTTTGGGGCTCATGGCGTCCGCCTTTGGCGGTGACCGTGCACTTACCCTGTCTTCGAGCCGGCGACATCCGATCGAGTCGAGAGGCCGTTTCGGCAGCCCTGAAGCGGCTTTTGGTGTGCGTAGGCGCCACCGCCGGCGGCTCTTCGGCGCCGCTGGGGCGCCCGAGGCACCCGGGTTTCGCTTGTGGTCCGTTTGTGGGTCCTGCACCCGCTGGAACCGTACTGCACTACGAATTGGGCCGGAGTTGAAGCAAAGCTCCCAGCACTGGCTCGTAAATGGCCCGTAAATAGCCCCTTCGCGGGATTTACGGGCAACACAAAACCCCGCCCTCATGGCCGGCGGCCAGTAAAGACGGGGTTTATCTGTGGTGCACCCCCCGGGACTCGAACCCGGAACCCATTGATTAAGAGTCAATTGCTCTGCCAGTTGAGCTAGAGGTGCATCTGTTGTTTCCGTTCATCGCGGGCTTTTTGTTCCCGCGTTGTTCTCCGCAACGACATGAAACTCTACACGAGATTGGGCGGTCTGTGAAATCGGGCCGGCGGCTGCCCGGCCGCCTAGCCCCGCAACTCCAAAACCAGCACAATGTCAGGGTTTTTGTTGTTAGTCAGCACCCACAGGCGGCCGTCCGGGGCCAACGAAACGTTCCTGATCCTGCCGTACATCCGTGTGAAATAGCCCACAGGATCACCGGCGAATTCCCCGTTCAGGGGAACCGCCCACATCCGCTGTCCGCGCAGCGCGCCCAAGTAGGCCGTGTCACCGACAATTTCCAGCCCGCTGGGGGATGAATCAGCCGTCGACGGCCACACCAGTTTCGCGTCCAGGAAGCCGGCGCGGTGCGGGGCGCCCGTGACCTCCGGCCAGCCATAGTTGCCTCCCGGCACGATCAGGTTGAGTTCGTCGTCGACGTCGGGGCCGAATTCGCTCGCCCACAGCCGGCCTGCGCTGTCCCAGGCGAGGCCCTGGACGTTGCGGTGGCCCAGGCTGTACATCGGGTTGCCGGCAATGGGATTCCCCGCTGCCGGACGTCCCTCCGGCGTGAGGCGCAGGATCTTGCCGCCCAGGGCGTTCGGGTCCTGGGGCTGCCCGCGGCGCTGTGAATCACCGGTGCCTACGTACAGCTGGCCGTCCGGTCCGAACCGGATCCGCCCGCCGTTGTGCGTGGCGGCCTTGGGAATTCCGGCAAAGATGACCTCCGGCGCCTCCAGCGTCAAGGTCCCGCCTTTGTCCGCGAGTCGCAGCCGTGCGATCCGGTTGTCCGCGGCGGCGGTGTAGTAGGCATACACGTAGCGGTCCGTGGCGAAGCCGGGGGACAGGGCCAGGCCCAGCAGCCCGCCTTCGCCGCCCGGGACGACGTCGGGCACCGTCCCCAGCGTGCCGGCCCGTCCGCTGCCTGATCCGGGTGCGATGGTCCGGAGCCGGGCGGTCTCACGTTCGGAGATGACGGCGGTGCCGTCGGGCAGGAACACCGTGGACCACGGCACCTGCAGTTCGGCGTCGATCGTTTCGGCCACCGTCGGCTGGCTCACACCGGGGCTGCCCGCAGAGGGGCTGCTGGCAGCCGGGTTGGACCCCGCCGGGCTTGCGGTGGCGGGGCCGCTGGCCGGGGGAGCGGTGCCGACGGGCGCGGGGGCACGGGCCCCATCCTCTGGTGTGCAGCCGCCCAGTAGGATCACGGCGGCCGCCGCAATTCCCAGCCGGCGCAGCCGGCCCGCGGCCGGGCCAGCCGGGAACCCGGGGCGGCGGGAAGCAACGGCGCTCTGCCCGGCCGTTGTTCTCATCGTCTGCACTCCGGATTCTGTCGAATAGGTCCCAGGCTCCCTACTGCCGGCTCCGGCGCGGGGGCCGGAAGCCTGCCGCCTCGGCGTGTGCCGCGGACAGGAACCAGACCTCGGCGATGGTTTCCTCGAAGGACGGGCTGGTCTCGTCGTGGTAAATCATCGAGGAAGCACTGCCCTTGACCGTGAAACCCTCGGGTCCACTGCCGTCGGCGGCCGGTGCAGCAGATCCCTCACCATACGGCTGGTCGACGGCGAGGTGTCCGGCGGGTTCGGCCGTATGGGCCACGGCCGTTTCGGACGCAGCCGAGGACGTTGTTGTCTGCCGCGTCTCCGCTGCGGCGAGGCTGGAATCGGCCAGTTCCGGCGACGGCAGCGTTTGCTGCTGCTGCGGCGATTCCTGTGACGCCGGCGGCGTGGTGGTCAGGCCGTCTCCGGCCCTCCCGTCGAAGCCGGTCCTGATCGTGGGCCCACCTTCAATTACCACCTCAGCCTCCGCCGCGGCAGACTCGGCGCCGGGAAGTGTCGGGGCGTGGGGCTCGGTGTATTCCGGGTGGTGAAGCGGGGCAGTCGCTGACCCTGCCGCGGGTATGAAGTCTTCCTTCGCGTGGTCGCCGTGGGCGCCGCCGTGACCCGGCTCCGAGTGGAGGGCGCCATGCGCTTCAGCCGGCGGCGTCTCGGACCACTGGGTTTCCCATTCCGGGTTTCCCCCAGCAAGGGCCGTATCGGCGCCGCGAGATGGTGCCGGGGCGGAAGGCGCGTCATCCGACGCGGCAGGGGACAGGGTGTTACCCGTTGCGCCGGATGCCGCGGAGTCCGGCAGCTGCGCCTGGGAGTCTGCTGCATCCGCGGTAGCGGCGGTCCGGTCCGGCTCCGGCTCCGGTGCGGCGTGGCTGAATCCTGCCGCCGCGGGCATTCCGGTCACGGCGGCAGCCGACGCGGAAGCGGCGGCCCCGCCGCCGGAAAGTGCGCCCCGGTGTCCGGCTTCCTGGCCGGCGTCGTGCACGTGCGGAGGGGCCGACTTGTCGGTCGCGCCGTTGCCGGTCGTCCGGGTCGTCCCGGTCGCGGCGGTGCCAGAGCTGCCGCGGGAGCTGTTGCGGTTTAGCAGCCACCAGACGATGGCGACAATCGCCACGATGACAACGAGCCAGATGATCCAATCCATAGCAGAGCCTTTCAGTCCGTAGGGCAAGGTTGCCGTTGCTTGACGGTACGTCTGCCTGAAGGGGGCTGTCCAGCTTCGCCCCGCCGCCCTGTAGCCTCTCTTCATGGATTTCAAGAGACTCCGGATTCTGCGGGAGCTGGCCGACCGCGGCACAGTCGGCGCCACGGCGGAGGCAATGAACGTGACACCCTCGGCCGTCTCGCAGCAGCTCAAGACACTCCAGGAGGAGCTGGGCGTCGTCCTGGTCAGGAAATCAGGCAGGGGAGTACGCCTCACCGAGGCCGGACTCGCCATGGCCGGCGCCGCCGCCGAGGTATCCACCGCGATGGCCCGGGCGGAAGCCACCATCGACACCTACCGGCGCGGCTGGCAGACGCATGTCAGGGCAGCGTTCTTCCCCAGCGCCGCCGAGATGTTCCTGCCCGGCCTGCTGCACCGCGTCAAGGCCATCGAGGGGCTCCGCTTCGAGGCGCACTTTGAAGATCCCAACGTGGCCGGATTCGCCGGCCTGACGGCCGACTACGACATCGTGCTGGCGCACAGCGTCGACGGGCCCGATGTCTTTGCCAGGCTGGGGCTGACGGTCGTGCCGCTCCTGGACGAGCCCCTCGACGTCGCGATCCCCGAAGGCCATGCGCTTGTCGGCAAGACATCACTGCGGGCTGAGGACGTGATCGGGTTCCCCTGGATGGGCGTGCCCGAGGGGTTCCCCTTCGACACTGTGCTCCGCCAGATCGAAGTACAGGCCGATTCCCCGGCTGTCCGGGCCCAGACCTTCCCCGACCTGCGGGTCCTCGAGGCCCTGGTCAGCGCCGGCCACGGGCTTAGCCTGCTGCCGCGCTACACGGCGCTGAAAAACCAGGGACGGGGATTCGTCCTGCGACCGCTGGCGGGAGTCAAAGCGAGCCGCAGCATCGTCGCTCTGGCCCGTCCGGACGTCGCAGCGCGAACCACCATCCAGCAGGTCCTCGCCCTGCTCAAGGCCGAGGCGCAGTCCGTTGCCGAAGCCCCGGAGCTGCGTGACGCCGCTCACCTGAACTGAGCCGGCGCGGCGGAAATGTCCATCACATGAGATGGATGTCCACTATTTGGTTGAAACATTCCCGGTTTTCCGCTTAATGCGCCCTTCCGGGTCGTTGGGCCCCGCGGGGGAGCCCTAGACTTTGACCCATGAGTGAGGACACCCAGACAGCGTCAGAGACCAAACCGGACATCAAGCCCCGCAGCCGGGTCGTCACCGATGGCATTCACGCCGCACCGTCGCGCGGGATGCTTCGGGCGGTCGGCATGGGCGACGACGACTTCGCCAAGCCGCAAATTGGCGTGGCCAGCTCGTGGAACGAAATCACTCCCTGCAACCTTTCCCTGAACCGGCTCGCCCAGGGTGCCAAGGAAGGCGTCTTCGCCGCCGGCGGCTTCCCGATGCAGTTCGGGACCATCTCCGTCTCCGACGGAATCTCCATGGGACACGAGGGCATGCACTTCTCCCTGGTGTCCCGGGAAGTCATCGCCGACTCGGTGGAAACCGTGATGCAGGCCGAGCGGATCGACGGCTCGGTGCTGCTGGCCGGCTGCGACAAATCACTGCCCGGCATGCTGATGGCAGCTGCCCGGCTGGACCTGGCGTCAGTCTTCCTCTACGCCGGCTCGATCATGCCGGGCTGGGTCAAGCTCGAGGACGGCTCCGAAAAGGAAGTCACCCTGATCGACGCCTTCGAGGCCGTGGGCGCCTGCGCCGCCGGCAAGATGAGCCGCGGGGACCTGGACCGCATTGAAAGGGCCATCTGCCCCGGTGAAGGCGCCTGCGGCGGGATGTACACCGCCAACACCATGGCCTGCATCGGCGAGGCACTGGGCATGTCCCTTCCCGGCTCCGCGGCACCGCCCTCCGCCGACCGCCGCCGCGACGTCTTCGCGCACAAGTCCGGCGAGGCCGTCGTCAACCTGCTCCGCCTCGGCATCACGGCCCGGGACATCCTGACCAAGAAGGCCTTCGAGAACGCCATCGCCGTGACCATGGCCTTCGGCGGCTCCACCAACGCCGTACTGCACCTGCTGGCCATCGCCCGCGAAGCCGAAGTCGACCTGAGCCTGGAAGATTTCAACCGCATCGGCGACAAGATCCCGCACCTGGGCGACCTCAAGCCGTTCGGCCGTTACGTGATGACCGACGTCGACAAGATCGGCGGAGTGCCCGTCATCATGCGCGCACTGCTCGACGCCGGACTGCTGCACGGCGACTGCCTCACCGTCACCGGCAAAACCGTCGCGGAGAACCTCGAGGCGATCAACCCGCCAGACCTGGACGGCAAGATCCTCCGGGCCCTGGACAACCCCATCCACAAGACCGGCGGCATCACGATCCTGCACGGCACCATGGCTCCCGAGGGTGCCGTCGTGAAGAGTGCAGGCTTCGACGCGGACGTCTTCGAAGGCACCGCCCGTGTGTTCGAACGCGAACAGGGTGCCCTGGATGCGCTCGACAAGGGCCGGATCAAGGCCGGCGACGTCGTCGTCATCCGCTACGAGGGCCCCAAGGGCGGACCGGGCATGCGCGAAATGCTCGCCATCACCGGTGCCATCAAGGGTGCAGGCCTGGGCAAGGACGTGCTGCTGCTGACGGACGGCCGCTTCTCCGGCGGAACCACCGGCCTCTGCATCGGCCACGTTGCCCCGGAAGCCGCCGACGGCGGACCGATCGCCTTCGTTCAGGACGGCGACCGGATCCGCGTGGACATCGCCGGCCGCAGCTTCGACCTGCTGGTCGACGAGGCGGAACTCGAAGCCCGCAAGGTCGGCTGGGAGCCGCTTCCGGCCAAGTTCACCAAGGGTGTGCTCGCCAAGTACGCCAAGCTCGTCCACAGCGCCTCCACCGGCGCCTACTGCGGGTGACTCCCTAGGCGTGGGTGGCCACGCTAAATAAGGGAGGCTTCGATGGGCCCCAGGCGGACGGCGTCCGCGCCGTCCGCCTGGGGTGGGAGACTCCCGCCTGCCGCCGAGGCTGAAAGGTCACCAGGGGGCCAAAAGAGGTTCAGTACGTGGACAATGAAGTCCACATCGTGAGACAGGGGTCGGGCTCGTTGACACCCGTCTCACTAAGAGGGAAAACTGAACGCATGATCGCATTCGTTACCAGCTGCGCTGCCGCAGATGCAGCAGTCGTCCTTACCAAGCGCGTGGCTCCATAGCCCGACTGGTAACGAACCGTCACGCGCAAACCCCTCGAAGAGCCTTCGGCTGAGGGGTTTTTTTATTTCCGCACGACCGGCACCACGCACTACGAGCAGTTCCACGATCACCGAAGATCCACCCGTAGATCCACAAAGGAAGAGTCCGATGAGCAAAGGATCGCCGATCAGCCCCTCGCTGATGGCCACTAAGTCCGCTGGAGCCTCCAAGGCTTCGGAACGCGTCGACCGCCCGGCCGACGCCGGCGTCGACACTGCTGCCGTCTCTCCTGTCCTTGGACCGAACAACGTCGTACCCCCGACGGTGATGACCGGTTCACAAGCAATTGTCCGTTCGCTCGAAGAACTCGGCGTGGACGATATTTTTGGTTTGCCCGGTGGCGCGATCCTGCCCACCTATGACCCCTTGATGGCTTCCCGAATGAACCACATTCTGGTCCGTCACGAACAGGGAGCCGGCCACGCCGCGCAAGGCTACGCCATGGTCACCGGACGGGTTGGCGTCTGCATCGCCACCTCGGGTCCGGGTGCCACCAACCTCGTTACCGCCATCATGGATGCCCACATGGACTCCGTGCCAATGGTGGCCATCACCGGCCAGGTCGCCAGCGGAGTCATCGGCACCGATGCCTTCCAGGAAGCGGACATCGTCGGCATCACCATGCCGATCACGAAGCACTCCTTCCTGGTCACCGATCCCAACGACATCCCGCACGTCATGGCAGAGGCGTTCCACCTTGCCTCGACCGGCCGCCCGGGTCCCGTCCTGGTGGACGTCGCCAAGGACGCCCAGCAGGGTCAGATGACCTTCTCCTGGCCGCCCAAGATCGACCTGCCGGGGTACCACCCCGTGCTCCGGGGCCACAACAAGCAGGTGCGCGAAGCCGCCCGGCTTATCGCGGCGTCCAGCAAACCCGTGCTCTACGTGGGCGGCGGCGTCGTCAAGGCGCACGCCTCGGCGGAACTGCTGGAGCTCGCGGAACTCTCCGGCGCCCCGGTGGTCACCACCCTGATGGCCCGTGGCGTGTTCCCGGATTCGCACCCGCAGCATGTCGGCATGCCCGGCATGCACGGCACGGTCTCGGCCGTCACCGCCCTGCAGCAGTCGGACCTGCTCATCACGCTCGGGGCCCGCTTCGATGACCGGGTGACCGGTGTGCTGAAGTCCTTCGCGCCGAACGCCAAGGTCATCCACGCGGACATCGACCCGGCCGAGATCTCCAAGAACCGCACCGCGGATGTGCCGATCGTGGGCTCGGTCAAGGAAATCATTCCCGAACTCAGCGAGGCCCTGCGCGCCCTGTTCGCGGTCTCGGGCACACCGGACTACACCAACTGGTGGACCTTCCTGAACAACCTCAAGGAGACCTACCCGCTGGGCTGGACTGAGCCGGACGACGGACTCAGCGCCCCGCAGCGCGTGATCGAGCGCATCGGCGCCCTGACAGGCCCCGAAGGCGTGTACGTCGCGGGCGTCGGCCAGCACCAGATGTGGGCCTCGCAGTTCATCAAGTACGAGCGCCCGCACGCCTGGCTGAACTCCGGCGGCGCCGGGACCATGGGCTACGCGGTGCCGGCCGCCATGGGCGCCAAGGTGGGCAACCCGGACCGCGTTGTGTGGGCGATCGACGGCGACGGCTGCTTCCAGATGACGAACCAGGAACTGGCCACCTGCGCGATCAACAAAATTCCGATCAAGGTCGCGATCATCAACAACTCCTCGCTGGGCATGGTGCGTCAGTGGCAGACCCTCTTCTACGAGGGCCGCTACTCCAACACCGACCTCAACACCGGCCACGACACGGTCCGGATCCCGGACTTCGTCAAGCTCGCGGATGCCTACGGCTGCGCCTCCTTCCGTTGCGAGCGAGACGAGGACATCGACGCCACCATCCAGAAGGCCCTGGAGATCAACGACCGCCCCGTGGTCATTGACTTCGTCGTGAGCCCGAACTCCATGGTGTGGCCGATGGTTCCCGCCGGGGTCAGCAACGACCAGATCCAGGTTGCCCGTAATATGACCCCGGAATGGGAAGAGGAGGACTGAACATGACCCGCCACACACTGTCCGTTCTGGTCGAAGACAAGCCCGGTGTGCTGACCCGCGTCGCCAGCCTCTTCGCACGCCGGGCCTTCAACATCAACTCCCTGGCCGTCGGCCCGACCGAAGTTCCGGGCATGTCCCGGATGACCGTCGTCGTCGACGCCGATGGTGAGCTGATCGAACAGATCACCAAGCAGCTGAACAAGCTGATCAACGTGATCAAGATCGTCGAGCTCACCGCCGAATCCTCCGTACAGCGGGACCACATCCTGGTCAAGGTACGGGCGGATGCCGCCAACCGGCTGCAGGTCACCCAGGCTGCAGACCTGTTCCGCGCATCTGTGGTCGACGTCTCCACAGAGTCCGTGGTCATCGAGGCAACAGGCCACCCCGAAAAACTCACGGCACTGCTCTCAGTGCTCGAGCCTTTTGGCATCCGCGAAATCGTGCAGTCCGGCACCCTGGCCGTGGGGCGGGGATCCCGCTCCATGAGCGACCGGGCCCTGCGCAGCGCGTAGCCCTGCCGCAGCACCACCAGCTTTAGACCAGTTTCACCGACAAGTACCACCCAAGAATCCACTTAAAAGGAGACACCCCAGTGACTGAAATGTTCTACGACGACGACGCCGACCTGTCGATCATCCAGGGCCGCACCGTCGCCGTCATCGGTTACGGCTCCCAGGGCCACGCCCACGCCCTCAGCCTGCGCGATTCCGGCGTTGACGTCCGCGTCGGCCTCAAGGAGGACTCCAAGTCCCGCGCCAAGGCCGAAGCCGAGGGCCTGCGCGTCCTGAACGTCGCGGACGCCGTCGCCGAAGCCGACCTGATCATGGTCCTCACCCCGGACCAGGTCCAGCGCCACGTTTACGCCGAGGAGATCGCCCCGAACCTGCAGCCGGGCGACGCCCTGTTCTTCGGCCACGGCTTCAACATCCGCTACGGCTACATCAAACCCCCGGCAGACGTCGACGTCGCCCTCGTTGCCCCCAAGGGCCCGGGCCACATCGTCCGCCGCGAGTTCGAGGCAGGCCGCGGCGTGCCCGACCTGATCGCCGTCGAGCAGAACCCGTCCGGCAAGGCCAAGGAACTGGCCCTGTCCTACGCCAAGGCCATCGGCGGCACCCGCGCCGGTGTCATCGAGACCACCTTCACCGAAGAGACCGAAACCGACCTCTTCGGCGAGCAGGCGGTCCTATGCGGCGGCGCCTCCCAGCTGATCCAGTACGGCTTCGAGGTCCTCACCGAAGCCGGCTACAAGCCCGAGGTTGCCTACTTCGAGGTGCTGCACGAGCTCAAGCTCATCGTGGACCTCATGGTCGAAGGCGGCATCGCCAAGCAGCGCTGGTCCGTCTCAGACACCGCGGAGTACGGCGACTACGTCTCCGGCCCGCGGGTGATCACCCCGGACGTGAAGGAAAACATGAAGGCTGTCCTGGCCGACATCCAGGACGGCACCTTCGCCAAGCGCTTCATCGACGACCAGGACGCCGGAGCCCCCGAGTTCAAGGCGCTGCGCAAGAAGGGTGAAGACCACCCGATCGAGGCCACCGGCCGCGAACTGCGCAAGCTGTTCTCCTGGATCAAGAACGAAGACGACTACACCGAAGGCTCAGTGGCCCGCTAAGCACTGACCGGCAGGGAAGCCGGACACCTACTGGGGTCCGGCTTCCCTGCTTTTCTGCAGCACACCGTTTTAAGCGGCACCACCGTTTCACCAAAATCCCCACCTGAATACAAGAGAGCTAAAGAGGTCACCGGTGACTAGCACCAAACCTGTAGTACTCCTCGCTGAGGAACTTTCGCCCGCCACGATCGAGGCCCTTGGCCCGGACTTTGAAATCCGGCAGACCGACGGCGCCGACCGTTCCCAGCTGCTCTCTGCGATCGCCGACGTCGACGCGATCCTGGTCCGTTCCGCCACCCAGCTGGACGCCGAAGCCATCGCCGCCGCGAAGAACCTCAAGGTGATCGCCCGTGCCGGCGTCGGCCTCGACAACGTCGACATCAAAGCCGCCACGCAGGCGGGTGTCATGGTGGTCAACGCCCCCACTTCGAACATCGTCTCCGCCGCCGAACTCACCGTTGGCCACATCCTCAGCCTGGCCCGCCACATCCCGCAGGCCAGTGCCGCGCTGAAGGACGGGGAGTGGAAACGCTCTAAGTACACCGGCATCGAACTCTACGAGAAGAAGATCGGCATCATCGGCCTGGGCCGGATCGGCGCCCTCGTCGCCGCCCGCCTGAAGGGTTTCGACACCAAGATCCTCGCCTACGATCCCTACATCACCTCCGCCCGCGCCGCCCAGCTCGGCGTCCAGCTGGTGACCCTCGACGAGCTGCTCGCGCAGTCTGACTTCATCAGCATCCACATGCCCAAGACGCCGGAGACCGTCGGCATGCTCGGCGCCGAGTCCTTCAAGAAGATGAAGCGCACCGCGTACGTCGTCAACGTCGCCCGCGGCGGCCTCGTCGATGAGGAAGCCCTGTACGCTGCCCTGGAGTCCGGCGAAATCGCCGGTGCCGGCGTCGACGTCTTCGTCAAGGAACCCAGCACCGACCTGCCGTTCTTCAAGCTGGACAACGTCGTCGTCACACCGCACCTGGGCGCGTCCACGGACGAGGCGCAGGAAAAGGCCGGTGTCTCGGTCGCGAAGTCCGTCCGTCTGGCCCTGGCCGGGGAACTGGTTCCCGACGCCGTGAACGTCGCCGGCGGCGTGATCGCCCCGGACGTCCGCCCGGGCATCCCGCTGATGGAAAAGCTGGGCCGCATCTTCACCGCGATGACCCACACCTCGCTGACCCAGTTCGACGTCGAGGTCGCCGGCGAAATCGCTTCCCTCGACGTCAAGGTGCTCGAACTCGCGGCACTCAAGGGCATCTTCGCCGACATCGTGACCGAACAGGTCTCATACGTCAACGCCCCCGTGATCGCCGAGCAGCGTGGCATCAACGTCCGGCTCATCACCACACCGGACACCGAGTCCTACCGCAACGTCCTGACCCTGCGCGGCGCCCTCAGCGACGGCACGCAAATCTCCGTCGCCGGAACGCTGACCGGACCCAAGCAGGTCCAGAAACTCGTCGGGATCAACGGCTTCGAGGTGGAGATCCCGATCAGCGAACACCTGGTCGTGGTTGCCTACTCGGACCGCCCCGGCGTGATCGGCACAATCGGACACATCCTCGGCATGAACAACATCAACATCGCCGGCATGCAGGTGGCACGGCAGGACGAGGGCGGCCAGGTGCTCGCCCTGCTGACCATCGACAGTTCTGTCCCGCAGCAGGTCCTGGACGCCATCAAGGCCGGCATCGGCGCTGACATGGTGCGCGAGGTCGACCTCGAGGACTGAGGTCCTCACGAGGGACACCGGCGGCGGCTCGGACCGCCGCCGGTGTCCGCGAACCCATGGCCGGTCTGCGTACAATGGCTACGTCCGAATTTCGGATCCGGCCGGCAGCCCGGCCTTACTTTTTGCACACCCGGCAGGGGACGCCTTCACTTCCGTACGGAATGAACTTTGGTGTGCGCTCGCAATCCAGCTTTCAGGAGTCCAATGAACGCCGTCCAGAGGTTCATCAGAAGCCGAGTGCTTCTGCTGACCGCGTCCATTTTGATCGCGGCCATGTGCCTTTCGGTCCTCGTTCAGGGCCAGTCGCAGGCCGCCTTGAACCGCACGGTCGACCAGAACTCCCGTGGCCTCTACGACATCCTTGTCCAGGCTAGGGCCGGGGACAACGGCGGGCTCATGCAGCCGGACATCGCCACCGGACAGGGCGGCATCAGTTTCGACCAGCTGGACGCGCTCCGGAAGCTCTCCGGCACCTCCGTGGCGGCGCCGATCAGCCTGGTCTCCCGCGTCACCCAGAACCTCGAGTCCCCGCGCCTGGAAGCCACCGACTACCTCGGGTTCAACGCAGGCCTCGCCGGCACCGCCGGTGACCCCACCGCGACTGATCCGAGCAAATGGCCGGCCGCTGAGTCGGTCCTGTCCGACACGCCCAAGAAGTACCGGCTCACCGCCAGCGCCGTCAGCTCCGACGGCCGGTCCGACCAGACCCTGTTCAAAACCATGGCCGAAGGCTCCCTCGGCAAGGCGAAGCTCATCGAGGAGCAGGTCGCGGGCGGCAAGAACGTCCGCATCGCCGGACCGGTGGGGGAGACCGGCATCAAATTCCCGGCCCCCGCCGGCGGCTCCGAGCACAACCTCTTCAACCTCTCCGTGTCCCTGCCGCTTGCGCCCCAGGTGACGGAGTCCGTCGTCGCTGTCGACCCCGTCTCCGAGCGAGCCCTGCTCGGGCCCGCCGGGGACTTCCTCGCCCCGCTGGAGAAGGCGCCGCCCGCCGACGCCCGCGACGCCGGCGCGATCGGCCGCCACTTCGAGAGCCTTTTCAGCACCGGCATCGGCATGGACGAACTGAAGGAAGGCCCCGATTTCCTCGGCGTCAAACTCAAGTACTGGGCCCCGCTGATGAGCCAGTACCAGCAGGCCAAGCGCAGCGGCCTGCTCACCGATGACTCGCAGGCGATCCCGCTGATTGTCCGCACCGGCACGTCCCTTGACCTCAAGTATTCGGTCAAGATTGAGGAAATCGACGGATCCGGCAACGTCACCAAAGACGTCGGGACCGTGACCCGCTCGCTGGACAAGGACTACCTCCCGTTCGTCTCCAAGTCGCCGTTCACGATGGCCTGGCCCGGGTCCACGGACCTTTCGCAGCTGCTCGGTGACACCGGAACCTTCAGCCAGGGCCTCTACAACCCCGCCACCTGGAGCACCGACTTCGCCTCCGCCCCGAAGTACCAGGACGGCGAAACGGCAGGCAACGGCGCCGTGGACAAGACCGCCACCCCCGGCGACTGGGTCACCGTGAACCGCCTTCCGGAGAAAGCGGCCAACGGCGCCGCAGTGGACCAGACCCAGCGCAAGCCGGTGGAGGAGCGCGCCTACCGCGAGGACCTCAAGACCGGCAAGAAGCCCGCCACGCCGCTGGCCATGGTGTACGGCACCTTCGACGCCGGGACCGTCCAGCAGGCCGCCGGCGACGTCAACCGCCTGCCGCTGGGCGGCTACGATCCCACGCCGTTCACACTTACCAAGGACGCAGCGGGCAAGGACGCCGCCAACACCAAGCTCAAGCCCTCGCTGAGTGCCACCGGCCTGGCCAGCCAGTCCGCCGGTGCCATCACCGACTATTACGGCCTGGCCGCTGCCCGCGGCTTCGACGACAACGCCGCCGTCATCGACGCCGTCCGCGTCCGGGCCAAGGTGCCCGGCAGCTGGAAGGAGGCCCAGCCGGAGGTGGAGAAGCTCGCCGACGAAATCCGCGACCTGGGCCTGCAGGCCACGGTTGTCGCCGGATCCGCCCGCGAAGACGCCAGCATCTTCGTCCCCGGCTACTCCAAGGACGACGCCGGCAAGGAGTCCCCGCTCGGCACCGTCCAGCAGTCCTGGGTCCGCCAGGACGCCGCGGAGGCCGTCTCCGGCTCCCTCACCGGCACCAACCTGACCCTGCTCTTCCTCACCCTCTGTGGTGCGGCCCTGCTGACCGGGGCATCGACCGTCAGCTACGTCCGGAAACGCCGCACCGAGGCCGGAACCCTGCGTGCCATGGGCTGGACCCAGCGCCGGATCAGGCACTGGGTGCTCGCCGAATTCGGCGTCGGTGCCGCCCTGCTGGCCGTCGCCGGCATCATCCTGAGCCTGGTCAGCTGGAACCCCGCCACGGCAATCGTCTCGGCCTCCGTCCTGGTGCTCTACGCCGGCGCTGCCGTCTTCGCCGCCCAGCAGCTGCGCCACCGGGAAGTCGTGGACCAGGAACCGCAGCACGATGAACGCCTCATCGCCGTTGACTCCCCGCTGACCTTCGCCAACCGGCAGTTGAGCACCAACAAGTTCAACACCGGTTCGCTGGCCGTCGCCGTCGGCGTCTTCGGCGCAGCAGTCGGCGGCATGGTCGCGCTGCTGATCGACATTCCCCGGGCTGCCGGAGCCAGCGCGCTCAGTGGCCTGGCGGCCACATCGATTGCCCTGCCGAGCCTCATCCTCGGCCTGTCCGGGGTCGCCGTCGGCCTGCTGCTGACCATGGTCACCGGCCGCTTCGAACTGCAGGCCAAGCGCCAGTACCTCGGCACGCTGCAGGCGATGGGCTGGAACCCGGACATGCTGGGCCAGGTTCGGTTCTTCGAAAATGCCATGGTGGGGATGGTCGCACTGCCGCTCGGCGTGATCGGTGCCCTCGGCATCGGCCTCGTCCTCGCCCCCTATGCCGCGCTCTGGGCCGCAGTCGCCGGGCTCGTGGCTGTACTTTGCTGGATTCCAATTGCAACGAAAGTGGTCCGATGAACAACGACCTGAACCTCGACCGTGAGGCTCACGACCGGATGACGGCGAGCACCCGCCGCGGCGGCCACAAGACGCGAGCCAACACCATCGTGAAGGCCACCGACCACGCCACGCCGCTGGAACTGAGCAACATCACGATCCACTACGGCGGCGGCAAGGGAGGCGCCGAGGCCGTCAACGTGGTCGACGACTTCAACATGACGCTGCACGCCGGCGAGATGCACTGCGTCGCCGGCCGCAGCGGCTCGGGCAAGACCAGCATCCTGACCGTCGGCGCGGGCCTGACCCTGCCGACGTCGGGCCGGGTGTTCTGGGAAGGCGATTCCCTCGAAACCATGGGCGACGACGAAATCGCCGACCGCCGCCGCGCCCTGATCGGCTACGTCGACCAGGGCGGCGCCCTGATCGACGGGATGAGTGCGCTCGAAAACGTGCTGCTGCCCGCCGTTCCCGACGGCGAGGTGGACCAGCGCCGCGACATGGCCAAGGACCTCCTGGACCTCGTCGGCCTCGGCCGTCGCATGCGCCACCGTCCGGCCCAGCTCTCCGGCGGTGAACGCCAGCGCGTCGCGATCGCCCGGGCCCTGATCCTCGGCACCCGCGTCCTGGTGGTCGATGAGCCGACCGCCAGCCTGGACCGCGCCTCGGCCAACCGCATCATCAGCATCCTCAAGGACACAACGTCGGACGGGATCGCCGTCCTGGTGGCGTCACATGACCACGAACTTGTCCGCCAGAGCGATACCCTCACCGAACTGATTTAGGTTTAAACAGTGACAGCTTCCGAGAAGACCCCGTTCTACATCACGACGGCCATCAGTTACCCTAACGGTGTGCCGCACATCGGCCACGCCTACGAGGTCATCGCCACCGATGCGATGGCGCGTTTCAAGCGCCTGGACGGCCACGACGTCTTTTTCATGACCGGCACGGACGAGCACGGCCTGAAGATGCAGCAGACGGCGGAAAAGGAAGGCATCCCGGTCAAGGAACTCGCCGACCGCAACTCCGCGGCCTTCCGGCAGATGAGCGATGACCTCGGCATCTCGCTGAGCCGCTTCATCCGCACCACCGACCCGGACCACTACGAGGCGGCCAAGGCGCTCTGGCAGCGGATGGAAGCCAACGGGGACATCTACCTCTCGAAATACACCGGCTGGTATTCGGTCCGCGACGAGCGCTATTTCGTCGAGGATGAGACCGAGGTCCAGGCCGATGGCCTGCGCTACGCGTCCGAAACCGGCACCGAGGTGACCTGGACCGAGGAGGAAAGCTACTTCTTCAAGCTCTCCGCCTACCAGGACAGGCTGCTGGCGCTCTACGCGGACCATCCCTCCTTCGGCGCCCCGCACAACCGCTTCAACGAGGTCGTCAGCTTCGTCAAGGGCGGCCTCGAGGACCTGTCGATCAGCCGCACCTCCTTCGACTGGGGCGTTCCCGTCCCCGGCAACCCGGGCCATGTGATGTACGTCTGGGTCGATGCGCTGACCAACTACTTGACCGGCGTCGGCTTCCCGGACACCGAATCCGATTTGTTCCGGAAGTACTGGCCGGCGGACGTCCATGTGATCGGCAAGGACATTTCCCGGTTCCACGCCGTCTACTGGCCGGCGTTCCTGATGTCCGCCGGGCTTGAACTGCCCAAGCGCGTCATGATTCACGGCTTCCTGCACAACCAGGGCGTCAAGATGTCCAAATCGCTCGGCAACGTGGTGGCGCCGGCGGACTGGGTCGCCCAGTATGGCCTCGACCAGGTGCGTTTCTTCCTGCTCCGCGAGGTGCCGTTCGGCGCCGACGGCTCGTACAGCCATGACGCGATTGTGGGCCGGATGAATGCGGACCTCGCCAACAACTTCGGCAACCTGGCCCAGCGTTCGCTGTCCATGGTCCTGAAGAACTGCGACGGCACCGTTCCTGTCCCCGCCGGTTTCAGCGCCGAGGACACCGCGCTGCTGGACCAGGCAAACGCGCTGCTGGACATCTCCCGGGCCGCGTTTGAAAAGCAGGAGTTCAGCCGGGCCCTCGAGGCAACCTGGAACGTCCTTGGCGACACCAACGCGTACTTCGCCGAGCAGGCGCCCTGGGTGCTGCGGAAGACCGACGTCGAACGCATGAACACCGTCCTGTACGTCACCCTGGAGGTGCTTCGGATTGTCGCCATCCTTGCCCAGCCGGTGATGCCGACGGCGGCCGGGGCCATCCTGGCGACCCTCGGCCAGCAGGAGGGGGAAGCCCGCGACTTCACGGCCCTGGGCACCCCGATCAAGGCCGGTACGGCACTGCCGGCCCCGGTTCCGGTCTTCCCAAAGTACGAGGAACCCGCCGAGGCCTGACCCGGTTCGCCGGCCCGCCGGTTCGCCAGCCTGACCCGGTTCGCCGGCCCGCCGAGGTGAGACTTCACGCCCATGTTCTTGGACGCGATGGGCGCGAACTATCACCCCGGGAGCGGCCGGTCCTGCCAGCACCGGCCGCTCCCGCCGGCGTCGGTCGAAGTCGGCCGCTGCCTCTAACGCTCCTCCACCCAGATGAAGGGTGGGGGAGCGTTTTGCGTTGTGCTCGCAAGTGGTCAGGGAGTCCATCCGAGTAGTCATTCCTGATCCGGGGGCCTGGTCAGCCGCGCGGCGGCATCGGTTGGTTACCTGCAGGTAGTCAATCGCCCGGGACTGAGTACTCCCTTGGCGAAATGGGGTATTAGTCCATCGATTAGACGAGTACCAACTACTCATGACGCCCTCAGGGTCGCCCGCCTAGCCTGAAATAGCAAGCGAACTGAGGACACTGCTGGGGAGTAACTGTCACCTTTCAATTCGCTTTGGAGGTCTCGAATTTCTCTTGGGTCTCGATGATGGTTACTCCGCGCGGTCAAGCCAGGTATTTAACTGACGAGACGGAGCGACGGACAATGAGAAAAATAATTGCCACACTGGGGATAGTGGGACTGGGCCTTATGACCGCCACGGTCTCCGCCAACGCGGCACCCAAGGACGACGACGAAAAGAAGATCACGATCTGCCACGCTACGAAGTCGGCTGAGAACCCGTGGGTCTTGGAGACCGTCAACCTCAGCGCGCTGAAGGCCCACGCGGACGACACCCTCGATATCGTGCCTGTAAACGACGGAACAGTCATGCCGCAGGGCCAGAACTTGACCACGGCGAATCTGGCGTTCCTGGCCAACAACTGCGAAGCCGTCATTGTCCCTCCGGTGGATGAAACCCCGGACCCGGTGGATGAAACCCCGGACCCGGTGGATGAAACCCCGGACCCGGTGGATGAAACCCCGGGTGCGGTTACGCCGGGCGCTGCCCTCCCGAAGCCGGCAGCAACCGTCGTGGTACCGAAGGCGACTGTTCCGGTTGCGAAAGCCGTAGTTCCTGCTCCGAAGGCAGCGGCTGCTGCCGCCAAGAAGACCAACGTCGGCTACAACGTCCAGACCGCTGTGGGCCAGACCTCGGACACCGGCATCCCCGTGTGGCTGATGGCGCTGACCGGCGTTCTCACCGCGGGCGCGGCCACGGTGGTCTGGCAGGGCGGACGACGCGCCCGGGGCACCGAAAACTAAGTAGGGGCAGTACAAGGGCGGGTGCTGCAGTGCAGCACCCGCCCTTCACTTTCTCCCTCCGCGGCACCGGCATATCGACAGGAGCATCCATGGGCAGTCACCGACAGATCCACCGGCGACAGGTACCCGGTTTCCGAGGCCTCGTGCTCAGGCCGAGGGATATGCTCATCCTGGCCGTCTGCGTGCTGGGAATCATTACCGCCTGGGTATTCTACGCAGCATCCGGTCCGGCCAGCGGGCAGCCCGGCCACGGCCTGGAGCCGGAGGCAGCCAAGTCCCTGGCCGGCATTTCCGCGGCACAGTCGACGGCGTCCCCCTCTGCTGACCCGGCCGGCAGCAGCGCCAGGCTGTTCCCGCTCGGAACCGCGGCCCCGAGCGGGGTCCCGGAGTCCACACCCCAGGGACCCGCTGCGTCCGTCCCGCAACGCATCACCTACCCGGCGGCAGGTATGGATGTTGTGGTTCACCCCCTGAAGCCGGAGAACTCCGACACAGAAAACCGGAGCATCGTGCCGCCGGAAACGATGGACGGCTACTGGCTCACCCCCTTTGGCACCCCCGGTGTCGGATCCGAGAACACGACCTATGTCATCGGCCACAGCTGGGAGGGCCTGGACGCGCCGTTCAACCACTTGAGCTCCGCGGCGGTCCCGGGCGATGCCCTCACCGTCGCCACGGAGACCGGAACACTGAAGTACGTGGTGGAGTCGGTCACGACCTACACGAAGTCGACCCTGAAGGACAGTCCCGTCTGGGATGCCGTCCCCAACCGGCTGGTCCTGATCAGCTGCTACACGGAGGATCCCTGGGGAAAGAACGTGGTGGTGGTCGCCACGCCGGCCCGCGGCCCCTGATCCGCCTCGCCACACGCCCGCACGTTCGCCGAGGTGATACTTCGCGCCCATGTCGGGCTGCGATATGGGCGCGAAGTATCACCTCGGCGTCGGGAAGCGCGGTGGGAAGCGGCGTCGGGAAGCGGCGTCGGGAAGCGCGGTGGGAAGCGCGGTGGGAAGCGCGTCGGGAAGCGCCGCCGGCAAGCGCCGCCGGGAAGCGCGGTGGGATGCAGCGTGTGAAGCGCGTCGCGGGCCACGGAGCGGCTGTTCGAATAATGAGACGAGTTGCCCAGCATGTGGATCACTTGGCTAACCTGAAAGCATGAGCGCATCCACGATTGATCTGGCTGTTATTCCCGGCGACGGCATCGGCCCCGAGGTCACGGCCGAAGCCCTGAAGGTCCTTGAGAAGGCCGCCGCTGCCGAAGGCATCGTCCTGCAGCAGACACACTACAAGCTGGGTGCCCAGCACTGGCTCGAAACGGGGGAGACCCTGCCGGAGGAAACGCTCGCAGACCTCCGCACCCGCGACGCCATCCTCTTCGGTGCGGTTGGCGCGGCCCCCGGCGACACCAGGATTCCGTCCGGCATCATCGAGCGCGAAATGCTGCTCAAGCTACGCTTCCGGCTGGACCACTTCGTCAACCTCCGCCCGTCTCGGCTCTACCCGGGGGTCGCCAGCCCGCTGGCCAACCCCGGCGAGATCGACTTCGTCGTGGTCCGGGAAGGCACCGAGGGCCCCTATGTGGGCAACGGCGGCACCCTGCGCGCCGGCACCCCTCACGAGGTCGCCACCGAGGTCTCGCTCAACACCGCCCACGGCGTGGAACGCGTGGTCCGGGATGCCTTCCGCCGCGCCAACGACAGGCCGCGCAAGAAGCTCACCCTCGTGCACAAGCACAACGTCCTGGTCTTCGCCGGCCACCTCTGGAAGCGCACCGTGGAGGCCGTGGCCCAGGAGTTCCCGGAGGTCACCCATGACTACCTGCACATCGATGCCGCCACGATCTTTATGGTCACCGACCCGGCGCGCTTTGACGTGATCGTCACGGACAACCTCTTCGGCGACATCATCACCGACCTCGCCGCCGCGGTCACCGGCGGAATCGGCCTTGCCGCGTCCGGCAACATCAACATGGAACGCACGGCCCCATCCATGTTTGAACCCGTGCACGGCTCAGCACCGGACATCGCGGGCCAGCAGAAGGCGGATCCCACCGCGGCCATCCTCTCCGCCGCGCTGCTGCTGGACCACCTCGGCTATTCCGCCGCCGCCCGCAAAATCGAAGCCGCCGTCGTGGCCGACGTCGCCGGCCGCGGGACCGCGGTCCGCAGCACGAGCGCCATCGGCGACGCCATCGCCGCCGCCCTGTAGGCGGCCCGTTTGCGTGGAGCCGGTGCCGCGCGGGAGGGTCTGCCAACGGGCGTAAGCTTGTTTCGAATCACCAATATGCTGCCGTGGTACGCCGCTGAACCACGTTCACCCGCCAGGCAGCCGACCGTGGAGGAACCATGACTCAGACTGCCCATGGCGTCGAATTCACCCAGCAGCCCTCGGCAACCCCGAAGTCCGCTGAAGAACGTGCTGCCATCCTGGCGAACCCGGGGTTCGGCAACTATTTCACCGACCACACCGCCATCGTCGACTACAGCGTCGACGCCGAGGGCAAGGGCGGCTGGCACGATGCCCGGATTGAGGCCTACGGACCCATCTCCCTGGACCCTTCCGCTGCAGTGCTCCACTACGGTCAGGAAATCTTCGAAGGGCTCAAGGCCTACCGGCACGCCGACGGATCCATCTGGACGTTCCGCCCCGAGGCCAACGCCGCCCGCCTGAACAGGTCCGCCCGCCGGCTGGCGCTCCCCGAGCTCCCGGACGAGTACTTCCTGGGCGCCATCCGCGAGCTCGTCTCGGCGGACAAGGAATGGGTGCCCGCCGGCGACGGCGAAGCCCTCTACCTGCGGCCCTTTATGATCGCCACGGAGGCCTTCCTCGGCGTCCGCGCCGCCCGCGAGGTCTCCTTCCGCGTCATCGCTTCCCCGGCCGGGAACTACTTCGGCGGCGAACTCAAGCCGGTCTCCATCTGGATCTCCCGCGAATACGCCCGCGCCGGCCGCGGCGGCACCGGCGCCGCGAAATGCGGCGGCAACTACGCCGCCTCACTGATCGCGCAGCAGGAAGCCGAGGCCAACGGCTGCAAGCAGGTGCTGTTCCTCGACCAGTTCAATGACAACGCCGTCGAAGAGCTGGGCGGCATGAACGTGTTCTTCGTGATGAAGGACGGCTCGCTGGCCACCCCCGCGCTGAGCGGAACCATCCTGGAGGGCATCACCCGGATGTCCGTCATCCAGGTGGCCAAGGACTTGGGCCGTGAGGTGACCGAACGCAAGATCACGCTGGATGAATGGCGGGACGGTGTGGCCTCCGGTGACATCGCCGAGGTCTTCGCCTGCGGGACCGCCGCCGTGATCACGCCGATCGGTGTGCTCAAGGATGACACCGAGTTCATCGGCTCCGAGGACGCCAAGGCGGGGGAGACCACCATGGCCATCCGCCAGAAGCTGCTCGGCATCCAGACCGGCACCGTCGAGGACACCCACGGCTGGCTGACCCGCCTCGCCTAAACAGTAGAGCCTTAGCAACAGGCAGCGTCCGACGGCGGCCCCCACCTTACGGTGCGGGGCCGCCGTCGTCGTTCGCTGAGTTCCGACCGGCCGCAGGGCCCTGGCCCAAAGCCACTGGTTGCGCGCCGGCCGCGAGGGGACAATATGGCCCATGACGGGACTGATTCAGGTGCTGGGCGTCATTTTCGGGGTTGTGCTGATCCTGGTCGGGATCCTCGAGTCCTTCTTCTTCCGGGACCAGCGCTTCCGCCGGCTGTTCCTGATCAAGCCTGAGGACACGGACGCAGTGCGGTTGTGGACCTTTAACCTCGGGTTCTACAACATGATCTGGGGAGTGGGCGCGATCATCGGCGCGGTCATGCTGGCAGATCCGGAGCCCGCCGCCGGGTGGACCCTGTTGCTCTTCACCTGCCTGGGCCACGTGCTCCTCGGCATCATCCTGGTGCTGTCCGAGCGGCGGCTGTGGGCGAGCGCCATCGCCGAGGCACTCCTGCCGGCGGTCATTGCCGCCCTGCTGCTCGTGTGACTGGGGCGCGTGTGACAGCCGGCTCGTGTGACTGACGCTTCGGTGGCAAGATGGAACTGTGATTCCGGATGACCCCCGCGCCATGGTGCGCAGCACAGAGCTGACCCGCTTCAGGCTTGCCCCCAACCCGGGGCCGATGAGCCTGCACGGGACCAACTCCTACGTCATTGCGGCCCCCGGGGCGGCCGGCACCGTGGTGGTCGATCCCGGCCCGCTGGATGAGCCGCACCTGCAGGAACTGGCCGGGGCCGGCGCCGTCGAACTCATCCTGATCACCCACCGGCACGCCGACCACACCGCCGCCGCCGCCCGGTTCGCCGAACTGACCGGCGCACCCGTGCGCGCCAAGGATCCCGCCCACTGCCATGGCGGACGACCCCTCGTCGACGGCGAAGTCATCCACGCCGCCGGGGCCGAGATCAGGGTGCTGGCGACGCCGGGGCACACCTCGGACTCGGTCTGCTTCCACCTGCCGCACGACGGCGACCGCGGCTCGGTCCTCACCGGCGACACGATCCTCGGTCTCGGGACCACGGTCCTGGACTACCCCGACGGCACCCTGGGCGACTACCTGGCGTCGCTGGACTTGCTGGAAAGCCTGGGCCCCGCGACCGTCCTCCCGGCCCACGGGCCGATGCTGCCGGCCCTGGACACGATCGTCCGCGCCTACCGGGACCACCGTGAGGACCGCCTCGGGCAAATCCGCTCAGCACTGAAGGACCTGGGATCCGGAGCCGCCGTGGCCGACGTGGCCGACGTGGCCGACGCGGTGTACGCCGCCGTCGATCCTGCCGTGCGGCCCGCGGCGGAACTGTCCGTGGCCGCGCAGCTGCACTACCTGCGCCTGGACAGCGGCACCGCCTGAATCCCCAGTAACTGGCGGCCAGGGCCGTTTCAGCCCTCCGTAAGGCCACTGCTGCGTGTCAGTTGGGTGCGGGAGTGCCCCGCACGGCCGCCCCCGCAGTCCGGCACGCCGCGCGCGAGACGGTACGCTAGGAGCCATGCGTATCGCCCGGTTTGTAGTCGATTCTGATCCCCTCTACGGCATTGTTGAAGGTGAGCCCGGCAGTGAGGAAGTCACTGTCATCAACGGCGACCCGTTCTTCCACGGCGTGGAACGAACCGCCGTGCGGCACAAGCTGGAGGACGTGCGCCTGCTGGCCCCGATCATCCCGCGCAGCAAGGTCATCGGCGTCGGCCGCAACTTCGTGGAACACGCCGAGGAACTCGGCAACGAGATCCCGAAGCACCCGCTGCTCTTCCTGAAGCCCAACACGTCCGTGATCGGACCCAACGACCCGATCGTCCTGCCGGAGTTCTCCGAGGAAGTGTCCTTCGAAGCCGAGCTCTGCGTGGTGATCGGGCGGATCTGCAAGGACGTTCCCGAGGAACGCGTCGACGAGGTCATCTTCGGCTACACCTGCGGCAACGACCTCACCGCCCGCGACGTCCAGAAAACCGACCTGCAGTGGGCCCGGGCCAAAGGCTTCGACACCTCCGCCCCGCTGGGGCCGTGGATCGAGACCGAGCTGAACACCGAGGACCTGCAGATCCAGGGCCGCCTGAACGGTGAACTGCGCCAGGACGGAAGCACCAGCCAGATGGTCCGCGGCGTCCGCGAACTCGTCTCCATCGTCTCGCAGGCCTTCACCCTGCTCCCCGGCGATGTCATCATGACCGGCACCCCGGCCGGCGTCGGACTTGTCCAGGCCGGCGACCGCTTCGAGGTCGAGATCGAGGGGATCGGCCGGCTCTCCAACCCGGTCGTCCGCCGCTAGGCAGTTCTCCTAGAACCGGCGCTGATTTCGAATCTACGCCGGTTTCGGACAGCCGCACCGTTGATCCACGGTGCGGCTGTCCGTTTTCGCAGCGGAAACCCCCGGCGCGCGGCAAAGAGCGGGGTTGGTAATGTTGGTACCACTATGACTATTCCCTCCGCGCCCGACGCAGTCTCCAGCTCCGCCCCCACCGTGACCAGCGAAGTCACCGCCGACACCCCGGTCCGGGTCCGCTTCTGCCCGTCACCCACCGGCACCCCGCACGTCGGCCTGATCCGCACGGCCCTGTTCAACTGGGCGCACGCCCGCCACACGAAGGGCACCTTCGTGTTCCGCATCGAGGACACGGACGCGGCGCGCGACTCGGAGGAGAGCTACCAGCAGCTGCTTGAGGCCCTGAAATGGCTCGGCATCACCTGGGAGGAAGGCGTTGAGGTCGGCGGACCGCACGAGCCGTACCGCCAGTCCCAGCGCCTGGACCTGTACAAGGACGTCGTCACCAAGCTCATCGAGGCCGGCTACGCCTACGAGTGCTACTCCTCCCCGGACGAGGTCGAGGCCCGCCACCGCGCCGCCGGCCGCGACCCCAAACTCGGCTATGACAACTTCGACCGCGAGCTCTCCGCGGAGCAGCTGGCCGCGTTCCAGGCCGAGGGACGCAAGCCTGTCCTCCGCGTGCGGATGCCGGACACGGACGTTACCTTCACCGACATGGTCCGCGGCGACATCACGTTCAAGGCCGGCAGCATTCCGGACTACGTGATCGTCCGCGCGGACGGATCCCCGCTCTACACCTTGGTCAACCCGGTGGACGATGCCCTGATGGGCATCACCCACGTGCTCCGCGGCGAGGACCTGCTCTCGTCCACGCCCCGGCAGGTGGTGCTGATCCGCGCGCTGATGGACATCGGCGTCGCCAGCTACCTGCCGGTCTTTGGGCACCTCCCGTACGTCATGGGCGAGGGGAACAAGAAGCTCTCAAAGCGTGACCCGGAGTCCAACCTCTTCCTGCTCCGGGACCGTGGCTTCATCCCGGAGGGCCTGCTCAATTACCTGTCGCTGCTCGGCTGGAGCCTCTCCGCCGATGAGGACATCTTCACGGTGGAGCAGCTGATCGAGAACTTTGACGTCAACGACGTGCTGGCCAACCCGGCCCGCTTCGACCTCAAGAAGGCCGAGGCCATCAACGGCACGCACATCCGGATGCTCGACGCCGGGGACTTCCGGGGCCGTCTCGTCCCGTACCTGCGCGCCGCCGGGTTTGTCGGCGACACCCTGACCGCGCGGCAGGAGGAGATCCTCACCGAGGCGGCCCCGCTGATCCAGGAGCGGATTTCGCTGCTGGGCGAGGCCCCCGAACTGCTCGCCTTCCTGTTCAAGAACGACGACGGGATCGACGTCGCCGACGACGCCCGCAAGGGGCTGCCGGAGAACCTCACCGAGGTCCTCGACGCCGCCCTGTCCGCCCTGGAACCGCTGGGCGACTGGACCGCGGAGAACATCCAGGCCGCGCTCAAGTCAGCACTCGTCGAGGGCCTGGGCGTCAAGCCGCGGCTGGCCTTCGGCCCGGTCCGCACGGCGATCTCCGGCCGCCGGATCTCCCCGCCGCTCTTCGAATCCATGGTGATCCTGGGCAAGGACTCGTCCCTGGCCCGGCTGCGCGCCTTCCGCGGCTGATGACGGCCGTGCAGTCCGGAATACCGTCCGGCGAGCGGGCAGCGGCCCGGGCCAGCGCCAGGACCGGCGCCCAAACCAGCGCCCTTGCGGCGGGTCTCGGCAGCATCCGCGGTGTGCTGTTCGACATCGACGACACCCTGGTGGATCTCGAATTCGCCATGACGACAGCCCTGCGCGACGTCAGCGAACACCTCCTGCCCGGCCTGGATGAGGCCGGGTGGGAGAAGTTCGGGCGGATCTTCACCCGCGAGACGACGCATTTCTACGACCGGTACCTGGCCGGGGAGCTGAGCTTCAATGAGCAGCGCCTGCTGCGGGGCCGGGCCGCTCTGTGGCACTTCGGCGTGGAGCTGGCGGAGGGCGAGCAGGCCCACCACTGGGTCAGTTCCTACGCCAGCCTGCAGCACGGCTACATCCGCGCCTTCGACGACGTCACCCCCATCCTGGACGCATTGGATGCCGCCGGCATCAGCTATGGCGCCGTGAGCAACAACGTCCACGACTATCAGCGGGTCAAGCTGGACGCTGCCGGGCTGTCACGCATCACTGTTCTAGTGGGCACGGACACCGTGGGGGCCGCTAAGCCGGATCCCGCCATCTACCTTGAAGGCGTCCGCCGCCTTGGCCTTGGGGCCGGCGAAACGCTCTACGTGGGGGACAACCGCCTCCTTGATGCGGACGGATCGACGGCGGCAGGCCTGCTGGGCGTCTGGCTGAACCGCGGCGGGGAACCGGCCCCGGGCTTTGTCGGCCGCGAGATCGGTTCCCTGCTGGAGCTGCTGGCCTAACCCGCCGTGGCCGCGCCGGCACGTGCCCGGCGTGAGCGCAGCACCAGGAAAGCCCCGGCCGCGCCGAGACACAGGACGCCCACCATCGCAACGGCGAGGGCCGCGTCGGACTGGCCCACCATGGTCGACGGCGAGACCGCCGCCGCGCTCGAGTACAGGGTGTCCGTGCCCTCGGCGATCCGGGCATTCCCGTCGGCGAGCTTGTCCGCGCCGGCGGAAAGCTCCGACGAGCCGGACGCAAGTTTGGTGTTGCCGACCGAGAGCTCGCCGGCGCCGGTGGCCAGTGCCAGGGAGCCGCCGAGCAGCCCCGGGTTTGCCGGATCTGCCGGGTCGCCCTTGATGCCCGCGTTGAGCGCCACTGTGCCGTCCGCGAGCCGGGAACTGCCTTCGGTCATTTTTGCTGCGGCCTTGATCAGGCCCGGGTGTGCCGGGTCGCCCGGGACGCCGTCCATACCCGTCCTGATCTTCGCCGTACCGTCGGCGAGCAGTTCGGTGCCGAGGACCACGCCGGGATTTTTAGGGTCCCGGCTGTTGAGCTTGCCCGCCAGGGTCGCGAAACCGCCCGTCAGCTTCTCCGTACCGGCGTGCAACTGGCCTGCTCCCGTCTGGAGTTTGGACGCTCCGGCGTGGAGCTGGGATGCCCCGGTGTGGAGCTGGGATGCCCCGGCCTGGAGCTGGGAGGCACCGGCATCCAGTTTGTGGGCACCAGCAAGAATTTTCGCAATCTTGTCCTTGACTACGGCCAGCGGGACGAGCCCCTGGGCGGGATCGTTGGCCGCGGCCTGGAGCTGCTCAAGGGCCTGCGCGAGCGCCGCGGTTCCGGTCCCGGCTTCAGGGTCATTGTTCGCCCCGCGGTAGCCCTTGAGCTGGGTGGTGCCGGCCTTCAGCTGGGTGGCTCCGGTCTCCAGTTGCCCGGTGCCGGCCTCCAGTGCCGTGGTGCCTGCCTCCAGCTGGGTAGCGCCCGCATTCAGCTGCGTGGCGCCGTCGGCCAGGTTGTTCTCTGCCTTGCCGGCGGCAGTGGGGGTCAGGGCGGCGGAGAGTTGCGCGGCTCCGGCGGCGAGTTTCCGTGCGCCGTCGTCGACCCTGTAGACGCCGGGGGCGAGTTTATTGTTGACGTCGGTTTCGATCTTGATGGCACCCGCGGCCAGCTGGTCGGCGCCGGCGTGGAGCTTCTCCGCTCCGGGGGCCAGTTGCTGGCTGATTCCGTCCCGGACCTTGTCGGCGCCGGCCGAGAGCTTGCCGGCGCCGGCGTCCGCCGCGCCGGCACCCGTGGCGAGCCTTCCGGCACCCCCCTTCAGCCGTTCGGCGCCCGTGGAGGCCAGCCCGACGCCCTCCTGGAGCCGGGCTGAACCATCTACAATCCGGCCGGTGACGAGGGTGTAGAACCCCAGCAGGGCAATCAGCAGCAGGGCAAGGAGCCCGATGGCGATCTGCTGGGCACGGCTGCGGGTCTTGTTGGTGGCGGCACGACTCTGTGTCACAGATGGTTCCTCTCGATGGCGGTGCCGGCAGCGGCAACTGCTGCCGGCCCCCGAACTGTGATGCAGCTAACATCCGGAAATTCCCGCGAAGCTGCCCTCAGCGAAGTGGGGGAGGTTGGTTACTCTTTAGTAACTTACCGAGCGTAAACTTGTGGATGCCGGATTGGCAAGGGTTTTTGCGGAGGCAAAGGGGGTGTCGCCGGTGGCCGCGGCGCCGTCCTGGCCGCGGCGGGACGGCCGATTTGTGCGGAGCAAAACTCTCGGGTAAAGTAATTACTCGTGCTGAGGCGCCGGGAGCGCGGGTTTAGACCCGGGAATCCGGCCCGAAAGTTCCATTGGGATATGGTGTAATTGGCAACACTACGGTTTCTGGTACCGTCATTCTAGGTTCGAGTCCTGGTATCCCAGCTCTGAAAAATCCGCGGATTCCCGCGGCTGATCAGGGGTTTTGAATCGGTCCGCCGATTTGAAACGCTTGCTGAGTGTATGAAATAATCGCTTAGCGCGAATGGCAGAAATGCCGTTCTGGAGAGTACGCGGCCCCATCGTATAGCGGCCTAGTACGCTGCCCTCTCACGGCGGTAACGCGGGTTCGAATCCCGCTGGGGTCACAGCTGAAACGGTCCCGGGCATTAGCCCGGGGCCGTTTTTCATTATCCCGATCCCGTGGCGCGGAACCGGCTTTGGTCCGAACTGACATGATGAAGCCGTGAGTGAAGAATCCCACGGCCAGGCCGTTGAACTGCTGGAAGCCGTCCACCGCGACCTGGCTGCCGCCGGACTGCCGCTGGCGCTGCCCGGGGCGGACGAGGCCCGCCGGGACATCCGCAACGCCCTCGCCCAGCTCGATGATTACATCCTGCCGCGCTACCGCAGCCTGGACGCGCCCCTGCTCGCCGTCGTGGGAGGTTCCACCGGTGCGGGTAAATCGACGCTCGTCAACGGGCTCGTCGGCCACGCTGTGACGCGTGCCGGTGCAATCCGGCCCACCACGCGCCAGCCCATCCTGCTGCACCACCCCGCCGACGGGCACTGGTTCGAGGACCAGCGGGTCCTGCCGAGCCTGAGCCGGATCCGCGGCACGGTGAACCGGAAGCCGCTGCCCGCCAGCCAGGCCGGTCCCACCCCGGACGCGGGGGCGATCACCTCGCTCGTGCTGGTCTCCGATACCGCGGTGCCGCAGGGAATCGCGTTGCTGGACGCACCCGACGTCGACTCCATCTCCGCTGATAACCGCAGGCTCGCCGGCCAGCTGCTCGCGGCCGCCGACCTTTGGGTTTTTGTCACCACGGCCAACCGCTACGCCGACGCCGTTCCCTGGCGCCTGTTGCTCGACGCGGCCTCCCGCGACATCATGGTCGCCGTCGTGCTCGACCGGGTCCCGGCTGCTGCCGAAGCCGAGGTCAGCGCCGACCTGCAGTCCATGCTCAGCAGGGAAGGCCTGGGCGGGGCGCGCCTCTTCGTCGTCCCCGAGGCGGCCCTGGACCCCCTGGGAATGCTGCCGCCCGCCGCCGTGGAGCCGTTGCGGCGCTGGCTGCAGGAGCTCGCCGCGGACGCCGCCGGACGGGCCGCCATAGCCCGCCGGACCCTGACAGGCACCGTCAAGGCCCTGGGGAGCCGTGTGGAGGCCGTGGCGGAGGCCACCCTCGCCCAGGAGCACGCCGCCGGCGTCCTCGCCGGGGATGCCCGGGACGCCTACCGGGACGCCGCAGCCAGAATCCTTGAGGCCACCCGTGATGGCGCACTCCTGCGCGGCGAGGTGCTGGCCCGGTGGCAGGACTTCGTCGGCACCGGCGAGTTTTTCCGGGCCATGGAGCAGAATGTCGGCCGCTTCCGCGACCGGGTAGGCGCCTTCTTCCGCGGCGAACCCGCACCGGCCGTGCGGGTGGAGACCGCGATCGAAAGCGGCCTGCAGGCAGTCATTCTCGATGAGGCCGCCAACGCGGCCGAGGCCACGGACGGGCGCTGGCGCTCCGATCCGGCTGGCCGCCAGCTGCTGGGCGGTGACGACCTCTCGGGAACCTCCGAAGGCTTCGCGGAGCAGGCCGCCGCCGAGATCCGGGCGTGGCAGGGGAGCCTGATGGAACTGATCAGGACCGAGGGCCAGGGCAAACGCAACCAGGCCCGCTGGTTGTCCTTCGGGATCAACGGCCTCGGCGCCGCCCTGATGATCGTGGTGTTCTCGATGACGGCGGGGCTCACCGGGTTGGAGATCGGCGTCGCAGGCGGCACCGCCGTCGTCGGGCAGCGGCTGCTGGAAGCAGTATTCGGCGAGGACGCCGTGCGCCGGCTGGCCCGAACGGCCCGCGAGGATCTCCACACCCGGTGCCAGCGCCTGCTCCAGGCCGAACAGCAGCGGTTCCTGGCCCGGCTGGAAATCGCCGGCGGGGTCCCTCCTGCAGTGCTCGCCGGCCATGCCGCGGCGCTCCGCCGGCTGGCGGCCTCCGCATGAGCCGCCACGGCATCGCCGCTGAGGCCTCCCGGCTGGACCGCCGGCTCGACGCCCTGAACGAGGCCCGCGAACTCGCCGCCGGAGCGCTCCCGGAGGACGTCCTGGACGGCGTCCTCGAAGTGCTGGACCGGGCGAGCTCCCGGCGTTCCCTTTCGGCGGACCACACCGTCGTCGGGTTCTTCGGGGCCACCGGCAGCGGAAAGTCCTCGCTCTTCAACGCCGTCAGCGGGGCGGAAATCGCGACGGCGGCCGCCCGGCGGCCCACGACCTCCGAGCCGCTGGCCGGCATCTGGGGAGCCGAGGGCAGCGACGAACTGCTCGACTGGATTGAGGTCCGGAACCGGCACCACGCCACCCCGGTGCCCGGTTTCGCCGATGAAGGCACCGGCCTGATCCTGCTGGACCTGCCCGACTTCGACTCCACCCGCGCCGCCAACCGCGAGATCGTGGAGCGCATGGTGGGACTCGTGGATGTCCTCGTCTGGGTCCTTGATCCGCAGAAGTACGCCGACGCCGCCGTACACAACGATTTCCTCACGCCGCTGGCCTTCCACGGCGCCGTCACCCTGGTGGTGCTCAACCAGATCGACCGGCTCCCGGCGCTCGAGGTCGGCCCGGTGCTGGAGTCGCTTAAAAGCATTCTGGCGCGCGACGGGCTGGGCAAGGTCCAGGTCATCGGCGCCTCCGCGGTGGTGGGAACCGGGCTGGACAAAGTCCGGGCCGCCATCCGTCAGGTGGCCTCGCAGCGGCAGGCGCAGTCACAGCGCCTCGGCGCCGACGTTACCCGGGCCGCGGCCCGGCTCGCCGAGGCCTCGGGCCCGGGCGGGGCGCCCGGGGTCCAAGCCTCGTCCAAGGCCCGGCTGGCCGAGGAACTGGCCGTCGCGGCCAACGTCCCGGTGGTGGTGGACGCCGTGGTCCGGTCCTACCAGCTGGAGTCGACCCGCCGCACCGGCTGGCCCGTCACCCGGTGGCTGGTCCGCTTCCGGCCCGACCCGCTGCGGCGGCTGAACCTTCGGCGGGAGGGCGCCCGGCCGGACCTCAACCGCACCTCGCTGCCGCCAGCCGGCGCCCCGGAACGTGCCCGCACGGATGCCGCCGTCCGCGAATTTGCCGACGCCGCCTCCGAGGGCGCCCCCGGCCCCTGGCGCGCCGTGATCCGGGGAGCCGCCCGGGAGGGCCGGGAGCGGCTGCCCGACGCCCTGGACCAGGCGATCGCCTCGACTGAGCTGAAGGCCGGGTCCATAGCCTGGTGGTGGTCCCCGTTCAACATCGTGCAATGGCTGGCACTGCTGGTGGCCCTCGGCGGATTTGGCTGGCTCGGCATCCTCGCCGGACTGGCCTACCTGCAGTTTCCCGTCCCGGAGGTACCGCTGGTGGAGGGCTGGCCGCTGCCGACCCTGATGATCGCCGGGGGAGCGCTGCTGGGAATTGTCCTGGCCATCCTCGCAAAGTTCATCGCCGGCGCCGCCGCCCGGGCACGCGGCGCGGCGGCCCGAAGACGGCTCAGGGCCTCCGTGGCGGCCGTGGCGGAGGACCTGGTGGTGGAGCCCGTGGCGCTGGAGGTCAGCCGGCTGGCGTCGTTCACCAAGGCCCTGCAGGCGGCGTCACGCTGACCGGGCTCCGGCGCTCCGGCGGCGCGCAGCCAGGCCTGGGTCAAAGGCCGTGAAGGAGTGCGCTAGGCCAGGGCCGCGGCGTCGCGGACCTTGATCATGGTGCGCAGGTTGCGGGTGGTAGTGGAGGCCTTGTACTTCGGCTTCGAGGACAGCTTGCTGAACGGGCTGTCCAGGGTGCTGCCGGCGGGCGCCAGCCACGCCAGGGCCTCGGGCCCCAGCCGTGTCAGCGCTGTACCGGCCAGGGCGGTGCCGGCTTCATACAGTTCGGCCAGGACCTCGGCGTCGGAGCCGAGTGTGAGGTAGGTGTGGGTGGACGAGTCGTCCGCGGGGTAGGGGCATGCCGCCACCAGTTCGGCGACCCGTTCCGCGGCCAGGACCACGACCCAGGCGTCATAGCCGAAGGCTTCCCGGAGGCACGCCTCGAATTCCTTCTTCACGCCGGCAGCGGACACCTCACTGGCGAGGACCACATTTCCGCTGGCCAGAAGCGTTTTGACCGCCGAGAACGGACGGGACTTCAGGGCTTCCTTCAGTTCGGCCATCCTGATGGTAATGCCGCCGACATTAACCCCGCGCAGGAACACCGCATAGCTGCTCATGCGGACAGCCTATGCCGTCAGTCGTTGGTTTTGCGCAGGGCCTCGGTCAGTACGCGGGCGGCGTTGCACACCACTTCGGCGTGCAGCCGGCCCGGCTGGCGGGTCAGGCGTTCGATCGGGCCGGAGATGGACACCGCGGCGATCACCCGGCCGGACGGGCCGCGCACGGGGGCCGACACCGAGGCGACCCCGGGCTCGCGTTCGCCGAGGCTCTGGCCCCAGCCCCGCCGTCGTACGCCGGCCAGGACGGTGGGCGTGAAGCGGGCGGCCTGCAGGCCTTCCAGGAGCCGGTCGTGGTCCTCCCAGGCGAGCAGCACCTGGGCGGCGGAGCCGGCCTTCATGGACAACTGGGTGCCCACCGGAATGGTGTCGCGCAGGCCGATGGGGCGCTCGGCGGAGGCGACGCAGACGCGCCACTCGCCCTGCCGGCGGAAGATCTGGGCGCTCTCGCCGGTGGCGTCGCGCAGTTGCATCAGGACCGGTCCTGCGGAGGCGATCAGGCGGTCCTCACCGGCGGCGGAGGCGAGCTCCACAAGCCGGCTGCCGAGCACAAAACGGCCCTGGATGTCACGGCTGACCAGCCGGTGGTGGACCAGCGCCAGAGCCAGCCGGTGCACGGTGGGCCGCGCCAGTCCGGTGGCAGCGACAAGCTGCGCCAGGGTGGTGGGCCCGGCCTCAAGTGCGTCAAGCACATGGGCCGCTTTATCGATGACACCGACACCACTAGAATTGTCCATGTAATGATATTGCCGTCTCATTATCTGAGATGCAAGTCCACCCGCTGGCGCATGCAGCGGGTGGGCTGGTTCAGTGGAGACAACAAGCCGGCAAGTACGAACACCGCAGTGAAGGGAGCAGGCCGTGGCAAAGACACTGGCCGAGAAAGTCTGGGACGCGCACGTGGTGCGCAAAGGCGACGGCGAGGGAGCCAACGCGCAGCCCGACCTTCTTTTCATCGACCTCCACCTGGTGCACGAGGTGACCTCGCCGCAGGCCTTTGAAGGCCTCCGGCTGGCCGGGCGCCCGCTGCGGCGGCCGGACCTCACCATCGCCACCGAGGACCACAACACTCCCACGCTGGACATCGACAAGCCAATCGCCGACCTCACCAGCCGCACGCAGATCCAGACGCTGCGCAACAACTGCCAGGAATTCGGTGTCCGGCTGCACTCGCTCGGTGACGCCGAGCAGGGCATCGTCCACGTCGTGGGCCCGCAGCTGGGCCTCACCCAGCCGGGCATGACCGTGGTCTGCGGCGACTCGCACACCTCCACCCACGGGGCGTTCGGCGCCCTCGCGATGGGCATCGGCACCTCCGAGGTCGAACACGTCATGGCCACCCAGACGCTGTCGCTGAAGCCTTTCAAGACCATGGCCATCAACGTCGAGGGCGCCCTGCGGCCCGGCGTTTCCGCCAAGGACATCATCCTGGCCGTGATCGCCAAGATCGGCACCGGCGGGGGACAGGGCTACGTGCTCGAGTACCGCGGCTCCGCGATCCGCGCGCTCTCGATGGAAGCCCGGATGACCATCTGCAACATGTCCATCGAGGCCGGCGCCCGCGCCGGACTCGTCGCGCCGGACCAGACCACCTACGACTACATGTTCGGCCGCCCGCACGTGCCGCAGGGCGCCGAGTGGGATGCCGCCGTCGAGTACTGGAACACCCTGCGCTCCGAGGACGACGCCACGTTCGACGTCGAGGTGGACCTCGACGCCGACACGCTGGAGCCGTTCGTGACCTGGGGAACCAACCCCGGCCAGGGCGTCTCGCTCTCCGCGAAGGTGCCCTCGCCGGAGGACTTCGGCGACGAGAACGCCAAGGCCGCCGCGGAACGCGCGCTGCAGTACATGGGGCTGGAAGCCGGCACCCCGATGAAGGAGATCCGGGTGGACACCGTCTTCCTGGGCTCCTGCACCAACTCCCGGATGGAAGACCTCCGCGCCGCCGCGGACGTCATCCGCGGCCGCACCAAGGACCCCAACATCCGGATGCTCGTGGTGCCCGGCTCCGCCCGGGTCCGGCTCGAGGCCGAGGCCGAGGGCCTGGACAAGGTCTTCAAGGACTTCGGCGCCGAATGGCGCTTCGCCGGCTGCTCCATGTGCCTGGGCATGAACCCGGACCAGCTGGAACCGGGGGAGCGCTGCGCCTCGACCTCGAACCGCAACTTCGAGGGCCGCCAGGGCAAGGGCGGACGCACGCACCTGGTCTCCCCGGTCGTGGCCGCCGCGACCGCGGTGCGCGGCACCCTGAGCTCGCCGTCGGACCTGGACCCCGCACCGGACTCCGCCGCGGTCCGTTCCGACGCCGCCTAACCGGGCCCTGCCCGAATCCACACTGCTCAGAGCCACACCGCTCAGATCCACACCGCCAAGAAGGATCCGCCATGGAAAAGTTCACCACCCACACCGGCATCGGCGTCCCGCTGCGCCAGAGCAACGTCGACACGGACCAGATCATCCCGGCCGTCTACCTCAAGCGCATCACCCGCACCGGCTTCGAGGACGCCCTGTTCGCGGCCTGGCGCAAGGACCCAGCGTTCATCCTGAACCAGGAACCCTTCAACGCCGGCTCCGTGCTCGTGGCCGGCCCGGACTTCGGCACCGGTTCCTCCCGGGAGCACGCCGTCTGGGCGCTCAAGGACTACGGCTTCAAGACCGTGCTGTCCGCACGCTTCGCGGATATCTTCCGCGGCAACTCCGGCAAGCAGGGCCTGCTCGCCGCAGAACTGGCCCAGGATGACATCGAACTCATCTGGAAGGAGCTGGAGAACGCCCCCGGCACCGCGGTCACCGTGGACCTGGTCTCCAAAACCGTCCAGTGCGGCAACATCGTGGCGCCGTTCGCGATCGACGACTACACCCGCTGGCGCCTCCTCGAGGGCCTGGACGACATCGGGCTGACGCTCAACCACGAGGAAGACATCACCGCCTTCGAGGCCACCCGGCCTGCGTTTATGCCCAAAACCCTGCCGGCCAAGCTGTCCTGACGCGCCGCCCGGCAGCACCGCGCCCGGGGTGCCCTGCCCGCCGCCCGCCCACACCAACGCGGAGTCATTTACGGCCCGTCCCGGCCCCCGGGACCGGCCGTAAATGACCCCGCGTTGCCTGGTTTACGACGGCGGCCGCTGGGATTGCGGGGACATCCCGGCGCGCGCCGTATTTCAGATCGGTAACGCTAGCTCCTATGCTTAGCTGGTGCCTTTGTAAGGATTTGGGGGCGAGTAGTCGTGAGGAAACCGGTATATGAGTAGTGTTCTGACAATCCGCGGAGGCGTCCCGCTTACTGGCCGCGTCACCGTGCGGGGGGCCAAGAATCTTGTCCCCAAAGCCATGGTGGCTGCCCTGCTGGGCAACGAGCCGTCCGTGTTGCGCAACGTCCCTGAAATCAAGGACGTCGAGGTTGTCACCAGCCTGCTCCAGCTCCATGGCGTGACCGTCGAGAAGGACCCGGTCACCGGGGACCTGACCCTCGACCCGACCAACGCCAAGACCGCCTCCCACACGGCGATCGACGCACACGCCGGTGATTCCCGGATCCCGATCCTGCTGTGCGGGCCCCTGATCCACGCGATCGGCGAGGCCTTTATCCCGGACCTGGGCGGCTGCAAGATCGGCGACCGCCCGATCGACTACCACCTGAACGTGCTGCGCCAGTTCGGCGCCGTGGTGGAGAAGCGTCCCGGCGGCATCCACATCTCCGCGCCCGGCGGCCTCAAGGGCGCCAAGATTTCGCTGCCGTACCCGTCCGTCGGGGCCACCGAGCAGGTGCTGCTGAGCGCCACGAGGGCCGAGGGCATCACCGAGCTCTCCGGTGCGGCCACCGAGCCGGAAATTGTCGACCTCATCGCCGTGCTGCAGAAGATGGGCGCGATCATCAGCGTCCAGACGGACCGCACCATCCGGATCGAGGGCGTGCCTGACCTGGGCGGCTACAACCACCGCGCCCTCTCGGACCGCAACGAGTCGGCGTCCTGGGCGTCCGCGGCGCTGGTTACCCGCGGCGACATCTTCGTCGAGGGCGCCACCCAGCGGGACATGATGACCTTCCTCAACACCTACCGCAAGGTCGGCGGCGGCATGGACATCGGCGACGACGGCATCCGCTTCTATCACAAGGGCGGCAAGCTCAACCCGCTGGTCCTCGAGACCGACGTGCACCCCGGTTTCATGACCGACTGGCAGCAGCCGCTCATTGTCGCCCTGACGCAGGCCGAGGGCGTGTCGATCGTCCACGAAACCGTGTACGAGAACCGCTTCGGCTTCACCGAGGCGCTGATCCGGATGGGTGCGAACATCCAGGTCCACCGCGAATGCCTCGGCAGCGTCCCGTGCCGCTTCGGCCAGCGCAACTTCCTGCATTCAGCCGTGATTTCCGGCCCCACCCAGCTGACGGGTACCGACATCGACGTCCCGGACCTGCGGGGCGGGTTCAGCCATCTCATCGCGGCGCTCGCCGCCAATGGCACCTCGCGGGTGACCGGCATCGACATCATCAACCGGGGCTACGAGCGTTTCACCGAAAAGCTTGCGGGCCTGGGCGCCGATTTCGACATCTCCTCGGCCGAGTAGCGGGCGCGACGTGAAGGAAACGGCCAAGAGCCGAATCACCTTTAAGGTTGTTGCCGGTATTGTCCGGCCGAGCATGAACTTCCTGATGCGGAAGGTGTGGATCGGGCTGGAGAAGCTCCCCGCCGGCGGCTTCATCGCAGCACCCAACCACTGCACCGAAATCGATCCGCTGGTGGTGGCGCACATGCTCTACAACCAGAAGCGGATGCCGCACTTCCTCGCCAAGGCCGGGCTCTTCAGGGTCCCCGTCCTGGGATTCGTGCTGCGCGCCACCAAGCAGATCCCGGTGGAACGCTCGACGGCGGGTGCCAACCGTTCGCTGCAGATAGCCAAGGAAGTCGTGGATGAGGGCGGGGCCATCATCATCTACCCCGAGGGCACGCTGACCCGGGACCCGGGGCTGTGGCCGATGAAGGGCCACACCGGAGCCGCGCGCATGGCGCTGGAAAGCGGTATCCCCGTGGTGCCGATGGCGCACTGGGGAGCGCACGAGGTGCTTCCGCGCTATGCCAAACGGATCCACCTGCTGCCGCGGAAGACCTCCCGCCTGATCGTGGGCGACCCCGTGGACCTCAGCGCCTTCGCCGGGCGGCCGCTGGACAAAGCCACCCTCACCGAGGCCACCAACGTGATCATGGATGCCATCACGGAACTCCTGGCCACGCTCCGCGGCGGACAGCCCCCGCTGGTCCGGTGGGACCCTTCGGCCCACAAGCAGACCACGCACGGCCGCTTCATCGACGCGGAGGGCACAACCGGCGGCACTGCCGGCGGTTCTTCAGGCAACGCGTCCGACGCCGGGAATGTCACCGACGCGGACGGCGCCACATGACAGGCGGCTTCGGCGGAGCATCCTCCGCCGCCACGGTGGCCGTACTCGGCGCCGGCTCCTGGGGAACAACCTTCGCCAAGATTCTCGCCGACGCGGCCGACGCCTCCGGCGTGGACCGCGAGATCCGGCTCTGGGGCCGGCGCGCGGAAGTTGTCGACCAGATCAACCTGAAACACCGGAACGAGCAGTACCTCAGGGACATCACCCTCCCGCCCAGCATCACCGCTTCCACAGACGTGGCCGAAGTCCTTGCCGGGGCGGAGCTGGTGGTCCTGGCCGTGCCGGCCCAGACCCTGCGGCCCCAACTTCGCCACTGGAAGGACCTGCTGGCGCCCGGCGCCGTGGTGGTGTCCCTCATGAAGGGGCTTGAGCTGCACTCCGACGCCCGGATGAGCGAGGTCATCGCGGAGGAACTCGGCATTCCCGCGAGCCGGATCGCGGTCGTCTCCGGACCCAACCTGGCCATGGAAATCGCCCGCGAAGAACCCACCGCCTCCGTCGTGGCCTGCTCCGACCCGGCCGCGGCCGGCTGGATCGCACGCAGCTGCACCGCGCCCTACTTCCGCCCCTACACCACGGGCGACGTTGTCGGCGTCGAGATCGGCGGGATCGTCAAAAACATCATCGCCCTCGCGGTCGGCATCTGCGAAGGCAAACAGATGGGCGACAACACGAAAGCCTCGGTGATCACCCGGGGCCTCGCGGAGACCTCACGGCTGTCTCTGGCCCTCGGCGGGGAGGCCCGGACAATGGCCGGGCTGGCCGGCCTCGGCGACCTCGTGGCAACGTGTTCCTCGCCGTTGTCGCGGAACCACACCGCCGGGCGGCTGCTGGGCAAGGGCCTGACCCTGGAAGAAGTAGCTGCCGAAATGACGCAGACGGCCGAGGGGATCAAATCCGCCCAGGCCGTGCATGAACTTGCCGGCAAGCTGGGTGTCGAGATGCCCATCACCGCGGCTGTCGTGGCGGTGCTGGCCGGAAAACTGTCCGTTGACGAACTGGGGCCGCTGCTGCTGTCCCGGGACCTGAAACCTGAAGGCGATAACTGAGCGTGTCTGAAGTAAACGGAAGCACAGCAGGCCGACCCGCCCCGGCACGGCCCCGCGTGGCCGTGCTGTTCGGCGGCCGTTCCAGCGAACATGCGGTCAGCTGCGTGACGGCTGCCGGGGTCCTGGGTGCCATCGACCAAACGAAGTACGAGGTTATCCCGATCGGGATTGCCAAGTCCGGCCAGTGGGTACTGGCGTCCGGCGATACCCACGACTGGTCTCTTTCGGCCTCGTCCCCGCCCGAGGTTGCCACCTCCGGCCGGACGGTCACGCTGGCCGAAATCGGCGGCGAACACCAGCTGATTGTGGCCGCCCCGAACGAAATCCCGCAGGAATTGGGCGCCGTGGATGTGGTGTTTCCGCTGCTGCATGGCCCGTTCGGGGAAGACGGCACCATCCAGGGCTTCCTGGAGCTGTCCGACACCCGCTACGTGGGCGCCGGCGTGCTGGCGTCCGCCGTCGGCATGGACAAACACTTCATGAAGGTGGTGTTCGAGTCCGCCGGGCTCCGGGTGGGTCCGTACATTGCCGTCACGGACCGTCAGTGGCGCAATGATCCCGAGACCGTGCGCAAGCGCGTGGACCGGCTTGGCTTCCCGGTCTTCGTCAAGCCCGCGCGGGCGGGCTCTTCCATGGGCATCTCCAAGGTGGACTCCATCGACGGCCTGGACGTGGCGATCGAGGCCGCCCGCCTGCATGACCCGAAACTCGTCATCGAGGCCGGCATTGTGGGCCGCGAGATCGAATGCGCGGTGCTGGAGGGCCGGGGGACCGAGGCTCCCCGGACGTCCATGCCCGGAGAGATTTCGGTGGCCGGCGGCGGGCATGAGTTCTATGACTTCAACGCCAAATACGTGGACGACGCCGCGGCCCTGAGCTGCCCGGCCGACCTCCCGGACGAAGCCATCGCCCGGGTCCGCGAGCTGGCCGCCGTCGCGTTCGACTCCGTCGGAGCCGAGGGACTGAGCAGGGTCGATTTCTTCTACACGCCCGAGGGTGAGCTGATCATCAACGAGATCAACACCATGCCCGGATTCACCCCGAAGAGCATGTACCCGCAGATGTGGAGGGCCTCCGGCCTCAGCTACGCGGAACTGATCGACGAACTGATCTTCCTGGCGCTGCACCGCAGGACCGGGCTGCGGTAGCGGGCAGCGGGCCCGCAGCCAGCCCGGCCGGCTGCGGCACGCTACCGGCTCGTCGGCAGGTTCTGCAGGTCCGCCTGGCCCACGCAGTTACGCGAAGCCGGCACTTTCGCGGCGGCGGCGGCGAGGTCAGCCGTCACGGTGGCAGCACTGATCTTGTCCGGGTCCAGCAGGATCTCGGTGGCCGGTTCGCGCCCGAAAGTGGTCAGTGTCCATACCGGGTCACCCTCCTTGATGACCCAGTCGACGCCGTTCACGCTCATGCAGCGGTCCGTCGTCGGCCCCGGCACGTTGACCCCGCAGCGCAGGATCACAAGGGACGGATCGCCCCAGGCGGAGGTGGCCTGGCTGTTGGTCTTGCGCAGCTTGGCGTCGCCGATCGCATCCGGCAGCGCCACCATCATCGGGGCGCAGGCCGCGTTCGCGGCGTCCTTGGCGGGAGCGACGTCGACTACCGGAGAGCATCCGCTCAGCAGGACCCCTGCGGCAGCCGCCGCGGCAAGAAAACGGAGCGGACGTGCGGAAGCCTGGAAACGTAAGCGCTGCATTGGTTAAGCCTATCCCGGTGCGCGCGGACGGCCGGACGGCCGGGCGGCGGCAGAAAATAAGCAAACATGAAGAGAGGACTGAGGGCCGCTGTCACCGGCTCGCGGTAGCGTTGGGCTGTGCCTGAACACGATACTGCCCCCCGCTCCGCGGCGAGCCAGCCCGAAGCGGCCCCGCCGCACCCGGCCGGGACCACGCCACCGCTGACCGTGGCGGAGCTCTCCGAATCCCAGCTTCTGGGACGCATCTTCCCGCGCCTGCACTACGGCCAGGAACACAACCCGTCGCTGATCCTGGGCCCGGGCGACGACGCCGCGATTGTGGCCGCACCGGACGGCCGGGCAGTCCTCAGCATCGACACGCAGGTGGCGGACCAGGACTTCCGGCTGGAATGGAACAACGGCTACCGGACCACCGGTTACGACGTCGGCTGGAAGGCCGCCGCGCAAAACCTCAGCGACATCAACGCGATGGGGGCCCGGGCCACATCCCTCGTGGTCAGCCTCACCATGCCGCCGGAAACCCGGGTCGCCTGGGTTGAGGACTTCGCCGACGGTCTCAGTGCCGGCATCCGGGAACTCGGCGCCCCGGACTGCGCCGTGGCCGGCGGTGACCTTGGCCGGGGCCGGGAGCTCGCGGTCAGCGTGGCGATTCTCGGCACCCTCGAGGGCCAGGCTGCCGTGCTTCGCTCCGGCGCCCGTCCGGGAGACACGCTCGCCCTGGCCGGCACCGTGGGCCGCGCTGCCGCCGGTCTCGCGCTGCTGGAGTCGGCGAACCCGGTCGAGGGCCTGAACCGGGAACAGCGCGCCCTGATGAACACCCAGTGCCGGCCGTTTCCCCCGCTCGCGGCGGGCCCGCTGGCCCGGGAGTCCGGAGCCACCGCCATGATGGACATTTCCGACGGACTGGTCCGCGACGGCGACCGGATGGCTTCCGCCAGCCACGCTGTCCTGAACCTGGACGCGTCGGTACTGGAGCAACTGGCGCTTCCACTGCTGCCTGCCGCCGAACTCCTCGGCCTGGACCCGATGGGCTGGGTGCTCGGCGGCGGCGAGGACCACGGGCTGCTGGCCACCTTCCCGCCGGGCGTTCAGCTGCCTCCCGGTTTCACTGCGATAGGCTCGGTGGAAGCCCCTGCACCAACCGACGGCGCGGGCGTAACGATAGCGGGCAGGCCCGCTGACACTGTGGGATGGGATCACTTTGCAGACTAAGATTGCCGCGAACGCGCAAGCGATGAAGCGGTGGTTGAGCAAGGCAGAAACAACCCTTGGTAACCACAGCGACCGCCTGAACGCCATCAACATCTTCCCCGTCGCGGACGGCGATACCGGCACCAACCTGTACCTGACGGTGCGCGCCGCCGCCCAGGCCCTGCACTGCCTGGACACTGCCGCGATTCCCCTGGTCGGCGCTGACCCGCCACCCCGCACAGTCGGTCCGCCGGACCCGGCCCGGAACGACGTCGGCGCCATCCTTGCCCGGGCCGGCCTGGCAGCGCTGGAAAAAGCCCGCGGCAACTCCGGCACCCTCTTCGCCGTCTTCCTCTGCGCCGCCGCCGAGCCCCTCGCCGGCCACCACCGGCTGAGCGCGCCGCTGCTGGCCGCCGCATTGAACCGGGCCCAACTCCGGGCCTGGTCCGCGTTGAGCGACCCGGTTCCCGGCACCATGCTGTCCGTGATGGAAGCAGCCGCCCGCGCCGCGGCGGCCGTGGACTCCGCGCACGACGGCGACGACAGCAACCAGACGCTCGGACTGGCCCTCGACGCCGCCGTGGACGCCGCCGTCGCGGCAGTTGTCCGCACCGAGGACCAGCTGGAGGCCCTGCATGCCGCCCACGTGGTGGATGCCGGCGGCGTCGGGATGCTGCTGATCCTGGACTGCCTCCGTTCCGCCGTTCTCGGCGAGGAACTCCAGGACCAGCTGCTGGACGGGCTGCACGGCTACGACGTCCAGGCCCCCCACATCCACGCCGGCATGCCACGGGACGAGGGCGTGGAAGTCATGTGCACCATCACGCTGTCCCCGCTCGACGCCGCGATGCTGCGCCAGCGTCTGGACGCAATGGGCGACTCCGTCATCATGAGCCAGGTCGGCGGCGCCGCGGACGGGACCGGCGCCTACCGGTGGCGGGTTCACGCCCACGTGCCGTCCGCCGATCCCGCCGTGGCCCTGATCCGCTCCCTGGGCGAACCCTCGGACATCAGCATCACCGAGCTGGCGGTACCGGACGCCGAACCCGTCGACGCCGGCACGCCCGGACCCGCAGGACAGGCCCGCAACGGACATGAACGCTAAAGCCGGCAACGCTAAACCGGGCAGCGCTGAAGCCGGCAACGCTAAACCGGGCAGCGCAGAAGCCGGCGGCGAACTGGGGCTAAGCCTGGAACGTCGGATCGGCAAGCGTTCCGCCACACCGATCGAAAAACACCTCGGCATCACCACCGTCGGCGGCCTGCTGAACCATTTCCCCAGGCGCTATTTCAACCCCGGTGAACTCACGCCCATCGGCGAGGTTCCGCTTGACGAGGAAATCACCCTCATCGCCCGCGTGGTCTCCAGCAGCACCCGGTCCATGCGGGCCCGCCGTGGATCGCTGACCGACGTCGTGATCACCGACGATGCCGCTGCCCCGGGCACCTTGAAAGTGAGCTTCTTCAACGGCTTCCGGGCCAGGACCGAATTGCAGCCTGGCCAGCGGGCCATTTTCTCCGGAAAGGTCACCCGCTACCAGGGCGCCCTTTCGATGACCAACCCCGAGTACCGGCTGCTCGACGACGATCCGGACAGCCCCGGGATGGATCCGGAGACACGCGCAGCGATGCCCATCCCGGTGTACCCGGCCACCGCGAAGCTCACCAGCCAGGCGATCGAAAGGGTCATGGCGGCGCTGCTGAAGACCGCGGACCTGGACGCTGTGCCCGATCCGTTGCCGGCGGACGTCACCGCCCGGGAGAAGTTCCTGCCGGTCGCTGACGCCTACCGGATGATCCATGCCCCGCTGAGCGCCGCCGACTGGCAGCTGGCCCGGGACCGCTTCCGTTACCAGGAAGCCCTGGTGCTGCAGTCCGCCCTCGCCCGGCGCCGGGCCCAGCTCGCGGCGGAGGAGGCCACTGCCCGCCGGCCCGCCGCCGAGGGGCTGCTGACCGCCTTCGACCGGCAGCTGCCGTTCACCCTGACCGCCGGCCAGGCCGCCGTCGGGAAGACCCTGGCCGGGGAACTCGCCCAGGACTCGCCGATGAACCGCCTGCTCCAAGGCGAAGTTGGCTCCGGAAAAACCATCGTGGCCCTGCGCGCCATGCTGCAGGTGGTTGACGCCGGGGGACAGGCGGCCCTGCTGGCCCCCACCGAGGTCCTCGCCGCGCAGCACTTCGAGTCGATCCGCCGCACGCTCGGGCCGCTGTCCCGGGACGGGCTGCTGGGCGGTGTCGGCCCGGACTCCGTCCAGGTCACGCTGCTGACCGGCTCCATGCCCACCGCGGCCCGGAAGCAGGCCATGCTGGACGCCGCCTCCGGAACCGCCGGAATCGTCATCGGCACGCATGCCCTGCTCAGCGACAACGTCTCCTTCTACGACCTGGGCCTGATCGTGGTGGACGAGCAGCACCGCTTCGGCGTCGAACAGCGGGACCTGCTCCGGTCCAAGGCCAACAAACCTCCGCATCTGCTGGTCATGACGGCCACTCCCATCCCCAGGACCGTGGCCATGACCGTCTTCGGCGACCTCGAAACCTCTATCCTCGACGAACTTCCGGCCGGCCGCGCGCCGATCACCACCCACGTCGTCGGACTCGCGGAGCATCCGGCGTGGGCCTCGCGGATCTGGACCCGTTCCCGGGAGGAGATCGACGCCGGGCACCAGGTCTACATCGTCTGTCCCAAGATCGGCTCGGACGACGACGGCGACTTCAGCCCCGGCGAGGCTGAACCAACCGCCGCGGACCTCGAGGGCGACAGCGCGGCACGCGAGCTGGCGTCCGTCACCGCCGTCGTGGACCAGCTCCGGGACGAACCGGCCCTGGCCGGGGTGAGGGTGGCAGCGCTGCACGGCCGGCTGGACCCGGTGCTGAAGTCCGACACCATGGCCTCCTTTACCGCCAATCAGACCAAGCTCCTGGTCTCCACCACCGTGATCGAGGTGGGCGTGGACGTCCACAACGCCACCCTGATGGTGATCCTGGACGCGGACCGCTTCGGCATCTCGCAGCTCCACCAGCTCCGCGGCCGGGTGGGACGCGGCGGGTTGCCGGGCACCTGCCTGCTCGTCACCACGCTGGAACCCGGCCACCCGAGCCGGCGCCGGCTCGACGCGGTCGCGGCCACCACCGACGGCTTCGCGCTCTCCCAGGAGGATCTCAAGCTGCGCCGTGAAGGTGACATCCTGGGCGCCTCCCAGTCCGGCGGCCGGTCCACGCTGAAGCTGTTGCGGGTCCTGGAACACGAGGACGTGATCGCCCGCGCCCGGCAGGACGCCTGGCGGATTGTCGGCGGCGACCCGTCGCTGGGCGCGCACCCCGTCCTCGCCGCGGCGATCGACGCATATCTCAATCCGGAAAAGGAGGCGTTCCTTGAACGCGGCTAACACGATCCATCCATCCCGGTCGGCCCGGCCATGAGCCGCATCATTTCCGGAGCCGCGGGCGGAACCACGCTGGCCAGCGTCCCCGGGTCGCTGACCCGGCCCACCACCGACCGGGTCAAGGAAGCGCTTTTCTCCCGGCTGGACGCGTTCGAGGTGATCGCGGACGCCCGCGTGCTGGACCTCTACGCCGGCTCCGGTTCGCTTGGCGTGGAAAGTGCCAGCCGCGGCGCGCAGAGCGTGGACCTGGTGGAGTTCGACGGCAAGGCCAGCGAGGTCTGCCAGCGAAACGCGGACCTGGTCAACACCGTCGCCGGGCGCAAGGTCGTCACCGTGCACCGCTCCAAGGTCGAATCGTTCCTTGAGCGGACCCAGGAATCGGTCCGCTGGGACCTTGTCTTCCTGGACCCGCCCTACCCGCTGGACGAGCCGGCCCTGGCCGGGGTGCTGGCCAAGCTTCTCCCGCACCTGGCCGAAGGCGCCGTCGTCGTCGCGGAGCGGTCCTCCCGGACCCCCGAGCCGGCCTGGCCCGTCGGGATGGAGCGGTTCGCGGAACGCAAGTACGGAGAGACGAAGCTCTGGTTCGCCGAACCTGCTGTGAAGGCCGCCGACTAGGCCTTTCCGCCTTACCCTCCGGCGGGTGGTTCCCGTCAGGCTGCGTCCGATGAGGACGACGGCGGGGCCCCCGCCGTCGTCCTCGTCCGCTCACCCGGCGGCCGCTATTTCAGAACCGTCCCCGAAACGTCCGGCATTGAGGGCACAATTCCGTACTTGGCCATCAGCTCGCCAAGTTTGCCCAGGGTGGGTTCATCCAGCTGGCCGTTGAAGGCCTCCAGCCGCAGGTCCTTGGCCACGGCCTCCGGCATCTTCATGAACACGGGCAGCAATGCCCGGACCTTGTCGGGGTTGCTCTGCGCCAGGGCCAGGGTCTCCGTCATGGCTGCCTTGAAGTCAGCAACCACGTGAGGATTCTGCTGGGCATAGTTGCCGCTTGTGAACGTGACCATGGTGGGCAGGCCCGGCAGCGCCGCCTGGTTGTTGTACGTCACCAGCTTGTTGCCTTCCGCCAACAGCTTCGAGAGGAACGGTTCGGGAACCCAGACAGCATCCACGTTTCCCTGGGCCAACTGGGCCCCCATGTCCTGGAACGGCAGTTCGAGGAACTGGACCGCACCGGGATCGCCGCCCTCTTGTGACACAACTTCCTTTATCGTCAGGTCACCCTGCGCATTGATGGTGTTGACCGCGACCTTCCTGCCAACAAGGTCCTTGGCCGAGGCAATGCCGGAGCCGGCCTTGGCGACGACGCCATTGATGTCCTGGCCGGTGGGTAGGGAGTTTGAGTATCCGGAGACAATCTTCATGTCCAGGCCCTTGTTCTTGGCCAGAAGCACGGACAGCGGGTTTCCCACGGAGAAGTTCATGGTTCCAGTCGAGACGGCGGGAAGCATCGCCGCGCCGCCCTGTCCGCTCTGCAACTCGACCTTCAGCTTGTGCTTCGCAAAGATCCCCTCGTCGATGCCCAGCTGCACGGCAGCGGACGGCGCAATCGGGATCACACCTACGCTGATGTTGCGGACACCATCACCGCTTGCGGCCGACGCGTTCGGGGTGGACCCGGACGGCGACCCGCTGCCGCAGCCGGTCAGCAGCAACGCCGCGGCAACGCCGACGACGGCAAATTTCAGTCTGTTCATAACAGTCCACTTCCTTGGGGTGAGTTACTAGACGATCGGGGCACTTTGGCGGACAACGCCTTGTCGGACAGCACCGAAGTTATCTAAATGACAACCTATATAATTGACGATGTCAATGATTATTTTCTCAACGATTTTTCAGGAAGGCAGGTGCCGGCGGTATCGTTGGGGCGGTCAAGCGTTTTCAGGCGCCAACCGGAAGCTGCGAGGGCCCGTGGCCGCATCAACCCAGCATGACGATGACGCTCGGGAAAGCGCATCGGCTCCTGCCGTCCCCGACCGCCTTCTCACCGGCGATCTGGTGAACGAAATAGAGTTCCTGGCAGCGCGGGCGCGATCTCTGGGCAGCGGCCAGGCCAACGCCATGCTGGCCCCGCTGGATCTGCGGGTGCGTTCCTACTCGGTCCTGGCGACGGCGTGCAGCGGCTCGGAGCCATCGCAGCGCGAGCTCGCAGATTTTCTGCGCTTGGATCCCAGCCAGATTGTCTCCCTGGTTGACATGCTGGAACAGCGCGGGCTCGTGTTTCGCGCGGCCGATTCCCGCGACCGGCGGTCCAAGGTCATCCGTCCGACGGCAGCCGGCCTGGAGCTGTATCAGCGTGCCGCGGCAGCAGTCCGGACGGCCGAAAATACGTCCCTGGCACCGCTCGACGGTCCCGAACGGGATCAGCTCCGCGTCCTGTTGCGGAAGATCGCGTTCGGCTGAGTTCCCTCTTCCGCCAACGCGACTGGAACGCGCTTGATCCGGCAGCCGAAGGCCCTGGGCCGCGGTACTAGGCCGAGAGCACGTCCAGCGCGACGCCGGACAGCACCTTTGCGGGGTGCGGCCCGCGGGCGGTCAACGCCGCCGTCCACGCCTCCGGCCAGGGGCCCTGCGTCCCGGTCAGGATGATGTTGCCCGGATAGCGGCCGCTGAACATGCCGGTCTCGGCAAAGGCGGCGACGTCGGCCATTGCCCGGCGCAGCGCGGCAACCTGGCTGCGGACCAGGGTGAGTCCCGGCTCGTCGCCCACGTTGACAACCAGGACCCCGCGCGGGCTCAGTTTCGCCGCCGCCTCGAGGTAGAACTCCGTGCAGGCGATGTGTTCCGGCGCCTCCGGTCCGGAGAAGATGTCCAGGATCACGACGTCGAAGCGCAGCTCCGGCGGCAGCCCCGCGAGGGCCTCCCGGGCGTCGCCGATCAGCGTGTGCAGCTCCGTGCCGGCCGGCAGCGGGAGCTGCTCCAGCACGAAATCCAGCAGTTCCCGCTCCAGCTCGACCGCGTACTGCACGGAACCTGGCCGGGTGGCCTGGATATAGCGTGCGAGGGTCAACGCCCCGGCGCCGAGGTGGAGGGCCGTGACAGGTTCGCCCCACGGTGCCGCGAGATCCGCGACGTGGCCGATCCTGCGCAGGTACTCGTAAAAAATGTCCGAGGGGTCCGCCAGGTTGACGTGCGACTGTTCCGCCCCGCCGATGCTGAGCACAAAGCCGCCCTCGGTGAAGGCATCGGGTTCGATGGTGGCGTGCTGGCCGGTGGTGCGCAGGAAGCGCGCGGCCGCGGGGGTGCCCGCCATCAGAGGACCTCGCGGAGCGTCGCGAGCCGTTCGGCGGCTTCCTGCAGCACATCGATCCGTTTGCAGAAGGCGAAGCGCAGCAGGCTGCGGGTGCGTTCGGCACCTTCCGGGTGGCAGAAGACCGGCACCGGAATTGCCGCGACGCCCACGAGCGCGGGCAGCCGGCGGGCGAGGTCGACGGCGTCGGTGATGCCGAGCGGCGCGGTGTCCACGTTCACGAAGTACGTCCCCTGCGGGGTGTAGACGTCCAGCCCCGCAGCGCGGAGGCCTTCGCTGAGGATGTCCCGTTTGAGCCGGAGGGTATCGGCGATGCCGGTGTAGAACTCGTCCGGGAGGCCCAGCCCGGCCGCGATGGCGCTCTGGAACGGGGTGCCGGAGCTGTAGCTCAGGAACTGCTTGACGGTGCGGGCGGCGGCGACCAGGTGTTCCGGCCCGCTGAGCCAGCCGATTTTCCAGCCCGTGAAGGAGAAGGTCTTCCCGGCGGAGGAGATGGTCAGGGTGCGTTCCGCGGCGCCCGGGAGGGTAGCCACCGGAATGTGCCGGGCACCGAAGGTGAGGTGTTCGTAGACCTCGTCGGTGATGATGACGGCGTCGTGCCGGATGGCGAGCTCGACGACGCGTTCGAGCACCTCGCGGGGGAACACCGCACCGGTGGGGTTGTGCGGGTTGTTGACCAGCACCACCTTGGTGCGGCTGCTGAACGCCGCGTCGAGGGCGGTTAGATCGGGCATAAAGTCGGGCGCCAGCAGCGGGGCGGTGACGTGGCGGGCGCCGGACAGGCCAATGATCGCGCCGTAGGAGTCATAGAACGGCTCGAAGGTGAGGACCTCATCCCCCGGTCCCACGAGCGCGAGGAGCGAGGCGGCGATGGCCTCGGTGGCGCCCGTCGTGACGATGACCTCGGTCTGCGGGTCCGGCGCGAGGCCGTAGAAACGCTCCTGGTGGAGCGAGATCGCCTCCCGCAGCTCCAGGATGCCCTTCCCGGGGGCGTACTGGTTGGCGCCGGCGGCGATGGCAGCCTGCGCGGCAGCCTTGATCTCCACCGGGCCGTCCTCGTCCGGGAAGCCCTGTCCGAGGTTGATGGCGCCCGTCTGCAGCGCCAGCGTGGTCATTTCCTCGAAGATCGTCACGCCCAGGGTGCCACCGGGGGAGAGCAGGTTGGCTCCGGTCGCGGCCCGCTGCCACGGGAACGGCGTCGGGGCGGTCATCGGCTGCCCGCTTTTTCGCCGTGCCCGGTGAATTTGTCCATCGTCGAATAGATCCCGAAGACTTTCCCGCCCACGAAGTCCCAGGCCCGGACCGGCAGCAGCCCGCGCAGTACCTTGCCCAGCTGTGCGGTCGCAGGGGCGATCAGTTGCGGCCGCCCGGCGGTGGTGGCCCGCCACGCCCGGTCCACGGCGTCCTCCGGCGTCATCAGCGGCGTCAGCAGCGGGCCGCGGGCGCCGTCGAACATTCCGGTGGAGATGTAGCTGGGGCAGAAGGTCGTCACCGCGAGGTGGCGGTAGCCCTGCTGTTCAAGTTCCAGCCGAAGCGAGTCGCTCCAGCCGATCACTGCCCATTTGGACGCCGCATACACGCTCATCCTCGGGTTGGACACGGTGCCGGCGGCGGAGGCGATGTTGAGGATCCGGCGGGACCGGCCGGCGTCGCCCATCATGTCCGGCAGGAACGCGTGCGTGACGTACATGGGAGCCATTGCGTTGATGTCCATGGTCAGGGCGATGTCCCGCTCCGGGCTGTGGTCCCAGAACAGTGCGCCGCGGACGATCCCGGCGTTGTTGACCAGCAGCGTCAGCGGCCCTTCCGCCCGGCACTCCGAAGCGGCGTCGGCGATCGCCGCGCGGTCGGCAAGGTCCACCTGGCGGACGACGGCGCGCGCGCCGAGGGCGGTCACCTCGGCGGCGGTCTTCGCCAGGCCTTCGGCGTCGACGTCCCAGAGAATCACGACGCCGGCGCCCTCGCGGGCCGCTCGCAGGGCGTAAAGACGGCCCATGCCCATGGCGGCTCCCGTCACGAGAACCACGCCTCGGGACACGGTGAAGGGAATGCTCGATGCTGACATTCAGTCATGTTATCCCGGCCCGCCGCAGCCATACGGTAGGTTCGGTGCATGAGACGCGCCGTATGCCCTGGCTCCTTTGACCCGATCCACAATGGCCACCTGGAAGTCATTGCCCGGGCCGCAGGCCTCTTCGACGAGGTCATTGTCGGCGTCTCGACGAATTACGCCAAGAAATACCGTTTCACGCTCGAGGAACGCATCGACATGGCCAAGGAAACCCTGGCCTCGCTGCGCGGCATCGTGGTGGAACCGGTCGGGGAGGGCCTCCTCGCCGAGTACTGCCGGCAGCGCGGGGTCTCGGCCATCGTCAAGGGCCTGCGCTCCTCCTCGGACTTCGACTACGAACTGCCGATGGCAACGATGAACCGCCAACTGACCGGCGTCGAGACGGTCTTCCTGCCCGCCGAAAGCCACTACCTCCACCTGTCCTCCACCCTGATCAAGGAAGTGTTCACGCTGGGCGGCAATGTGTCCGACTTCGTTCCCCGATCGGTGCTGAAACGGCTGCAGCCGCCCGGACCGGTCCAGGAACCGCCACACAGAGGGTAAGCTTGATCGGTACTCGGCGGCCTGCCCCCCGGTTGCGCGGCCCGAACCCGAGGCGGCTTGCGGTGTGAACCGCGGCGTTGCCCCCGGTTTGAGTCCGCCCGGCCGATCAGGCTAAGATAGTACGTCGGTCATATGTTCTACAGGAGTTCTCATTAAACGAGATGCTAGTTCGCCCTTGGCGTTCGACGTCAAGGACCTCGGACGCAGTCCGGGAAGCATGCGGACGCTGTCAGAACATGTACCCGCACCGGGTGATCTCGGTGTGGCACTCATTGGCGTGCAGGAAGGCTCGGATGTCGAGCTGGACCTGCGGCTGGAGGCCGTACACGAAGGAATTCTGGTATCAGGAACCGTTATTGCCAAAGTTACTGGCGAATGCGGCCGATGCCTGGATCCCCTTGCGTATGACCTCGAGGTCGATGTGCAGGAACTTTTCTTCTACGAGGACGCCGTGTTCTCCGATGAGGAAGACGAAGAAGAGCAACGTCGAATCGAGCACGATCTGATCGATCTTGAACCGGTGTTGCGGGACGCAGTTGTAACCATGCTGCCGTTCCAGCCGGTGTGCCGGGAAGACTGCCAGGGCCTTTGCTCCGAATGTGGAGTTCGCCTGGAAGACGAGCCGGGGCATCACCACGAGGTGGTAGATCCTCGCTGGGCTGCCCTAGCCGACTTGGCTAAGCCTGACCGGCAAAACTGATTTGTAAGTGTTGGACTAGAGAGAAATGAGTTAGCCGTGGCTGTCCCGAAGCGGAAAATGTCTCGCTCGAATACCCGCGCCCGCCGCTCCCAGTGGAAGGCAACCCCTGCCAACCTGGTGAAGACTGTCGAGAACGGCCAGGTCACGTACAGCCTGCCGCACCAGGCAAAAGTCGTTACCGACTCGGCTGGCACCGCGCTGTTCCTTGAATACAAGGGCCGCAAGGTCGCAGACGTCTAATCCGCCAACTGGCTGAATAAGATGTCTTCAACTGAAGAGCTTTTGAAGCGTCTCGGTGTCACTATTGACGCCGGGACGCTTCGTCTTGCGCTCACACACCGTTCCTACGCCTACGAAAACGGCGGCATCCCCACCAACGAGCGGCTCGAATTCCTGGGCGACTCCATTCTGGGGTTCTCGGTCACCGACGCGCTGTACCGTGACAACCCCACCCTGCCCGAAGGGGACCTGGCCAAGCGCCGTTCCGCCGTCGTCAGCACCCGGGCACTCGCGGGCATCGGCCGCAGCATCGGTCTGGGTGAGTACATCTACCTCGGACAGGGCGAAAAGCTCACCGAGGGCAAGAACAAGGCATCCATCCTCGCGGACACCATGGAAGCACTGATCGGCGCCACGTATATCTCCAATGACATCGAGACGGCGCGCCAGCTTGTCATGCGCCTGATCGGGCCGCTGCTCAAGGACGCCGCCGCGCTCGGTGCCGGCACCGACTGGAAGACCAGCATCCAGGAGCTCGCAGCCAGCCGGCAGCTCGGGACGATCAACTACCTGGTGGACGGTTCCGGCCCGGACCACGCGCGGACGTTCGAAGCCATCCTGCGGATCGGCGGCACCGACTACGGCACCGGTTCGGGCAACTCCAAGAAGGAAGCCGAGCAGGAAGCTGCCGCGGACGCCTGGCGCCGGCTCTCTGCTCCGTCGGCGGGTGCGCCGGATCCGGCGCCCGGCGACGGCGTAGCCCCCGGCGACGCCGTAGCCCCCGGCGACGCCGCGGGGCCCGGCACGTTGCAGTCCCCGAACGGCACCTAGGCCCGTCCTGTGCCGGAACTGCCCGAGGTTGAAGTTGTCCGCCGCGGCCTGGTGAGCTGGGTGCGGGGCCGGAGCATCACCGCCGTCGACGTGGTGGATCCGCGCTCGGTCCGGCGGCATGCGCTCGGCCCGGAGGACTTCGCCGGCAACCTTGAAGGCGCCCGCGTCCTGGACGTGGTCCGGCGCGGGAAATTCCTTTGGCTGCCCCTGGCCGACACCCCCGGGGACAGCAGCTCCGGGGAAACCCCGGCGCCGTCCGTGGCCCTGATGGCGCATCTGGGCATGTCCGGGCAGTTGCTGATGCAGGACTCCTCCGTGCCGGACGAGAAGCACCTGAAAGTGCGCCTGCGCCTCAGCCCCGCCGACGGCATGCCGGACCAGCTCCGGTTCGTGGACCAGCGGATCTTCGGCGGACTCTTCCTCACCTCGCTGATCCCCACGGCCGACGGCGGTCCCGGCGGGCTCGCCGAAACACCCTTGCCGCTGATCGCCGAAGAAGCGGCCCACATCGCCCGGGACCCGCTGGACCCCTACTTCTCCTTCGATGAGTTCTACCGCCGTCTCAGCGCGCGCAAAACCGGCCTCAAGCGCGCCCTGCTGGACCAGGGGCTCGTCTCGGGGATCGGCAACATCTACGCGGACGAGGCTCTCTGGCGGGCGCGGCTGCACTTCGCCCGGCCCACCGACACGCTCCGGCGGGCCGAAGCCGAACGGGTGCTCGACGCCGCCCGCGAAGTCATGACCGATGCCCTGGCCGCCGGCGGCACCAGCTTCGACTCGCTCTATGTCAACGTCAACGGGGCTTCCGGCTACTTCGACCGCTCCCTCAACGCCTATGGCCGCGAAGGCCAGGAGTGCAAACGCTGCGCCGCCGCCGGTTTGGCCAGCAGGATGAAGCGGGAGCAGTTCATGAACCGCTCCTCGTATTCCTGCCCGGTCTGCCAGCCCCGGCCACGCAACGGCCGCTGGTAGCGGCCGCGGCCGGCGGCAAAAACAAGTAGCACTACTCTTACGAACCGCACATCCCGCTGAAAGACTGTGGCGATGGGTGCAAGGGAAATAGCAGCAGGGGACTTTAGGGATGTTATGAGCCGGCCGGAGATCCGCCGGTGAGAGCGAGGCGGCTCGTCATCGCGGGGGTCGGCATCGCGGTGCTCCTTGGCGGCACCGCCGTCGTGCTGGACCAGATGACGGCAGGAGTGCAATCGGTGACGCGTGCCGCGCCGGTCACCGGCAGCAGTCCGCCGTCGGCAGGTCCCACCGCGGGGCCAGAGCCGGTGGACGCGGCGGCACGCCCGGAAGCGGGCGAGGGCGCGGCCGCCGCAACGGAATCGGGCGAGGCCGCGGCCACGCCCGGCGCCGGGTCCGATGCAGGCTCAGGTCCGGCACCTGTGGGCGGTGAGGTCCTTCCCCCGGTCAGCGCGACCCCTTCGGGGTTGCCGATGCCGTCGCCGCCGGCGCCGCTGATCAGCCCGCCGTTGCCGGCGACGGCATCGGCCCAGGGCAAAATCGTGGACGGCTTCCCGGTTGACGTCGTCTCATTTCCGGAGGGAACGGTGGTGGTCTCGACGTCGGTCTCCGCGGCGGAAGACACCCTGCAGGTGGCCGCCGACGCCATCGTCGGCCTGAGCCAGGACTCGGTTGCGGGACACTTCCAGCAGGTCCTTGGCGGCCTGGGTTTCTGGTCCGAACCCGTCCCGGCGGCTCAGGGCCAGCGCTCCATCCGATTCAGCCGGGGCTCTGATTCGGTGACCGTTACGGCTTCCACCACGGGCACGGGAGGCACGCGCTTTATGCTCCTGGGGAACCTGCACGCGGCGGCCGGGCCGTAGCGCCATGTATCTCTCCATTTCAGACCGCAACGGCGGCCAAAAGGACCTGCAACCGGTCGATGCGGGCCCGGCCAGGCCGGTAAAAGGACCCTTCCGGCTCTCCCCGGTCATTCTCTCGCTGGGTGTCGTCAGTATGCTCACCGACGTCTCGTCCGAGTCCGTCTCCGCCATCCTGCCCCTGTACATCACCGGGTTTCTTGGCCTGTCCATCGTTGCGTTTGGAATACTCGACGGAATCAACCAGGGCGCCAGTTCCATCGTGCGGATCGCCGCAGGTTATGCCTCCGACCGCATCGGACGCCCCAAAGGGGTGGCCCTCGCGGGCTACGGACTTTCCATGGTCGCCCGGATCGGTCTCCTGTTCGCCGGCGGATTCTGGGCACTGACCGCCGTCGTGACGGCCGACCGGATCGGCAAGGGCATCCGGACGGCCCCGCGCGATGCGTTGGTCGCTGTCGCGGCCCAGCCTGAATACCTGGCCCGGCATTTCGGCGTGCACCGGATGCTGGACAACATCGGGGCCGCGAGCGGCCCGCTGCTGGCCTTTCTCATCCTTATGCTGATGCCCAACGGCTACGGCACCGTCTTTGTGGTCTCGCTGGCCTTCGCCGCCATTGGTGTCGCGACACTGGCCCTGCTGGTGCCGAACCTGAGGACCGCCCGCTCCGGCGGCCAGGAGCCGGACAGCAAAACCAGGCCTGCGGCCAGATTCAGCTGGCGCCTGCTGCGGGAGCCCGGCCTGGGCCGGCTACTGGTCGCCGCCGGGATCCTGGGCCTGCTGACGGTGGGGGACGGATTCATCTACCTGGTCCTGCAGGACCGGGACTCCTTTGCCGTGCAGTGGTTTCCGCTGCTCTATGTGGGCACCAACGTGGTCTTCCTGATTCTCGCCATTCCGCTGGGCCGCCTCGCGGACCGCTGGGGCAAGGCCCGGGTGTTTGTTCTTGGACACATCGCCCTGCTGGCCTGCTACCTGCTGGCTGCGGCGCCGGTCGGGGGCTTCGGACCGACAGCGGTGTGCCTGGTCTTGCTGGGTGCCTTCTACGCCGCGACAGACGGGGTGCTGGCGGCGCTGGCGAGCCAGCTGACTCCGCCGGACAAACTGGCTACCGGACTCGGCGCCGCCCAGACCGTGGTGGCGCTCAGCCGGATGGCCGCCTCGGTGGGTTTCGGAGTCCTGTGGTTCGCGCTGGGCCCCGCCGTTGCGATGGTGGTGGTGGGCGGCTGCCTGGCCGCAGGCCTCGTGGCGTCCTGGTTCATCCTGCGTGGCGGCCTGCGTGGCGGCCGGCAGCAGGGGCCGGCTTGACCCCCGCCGGGAGCAGGGCGCGCTGGGGGATTCTGCTGGCGGTCACGGTGCTGGTCATCGCCGCCGCCGGAGCCTACGCAGCGACTGCGTTCGAGCGCTTTCAGGAGAGCACCACGGCGGCATCGCCGGCGCGGGTCGCATCCGGCGCCGCCGTGCTGACACAGGGATCTGTCCTGTTCCGCAACACCGCACCGGGCCAGGGGTACGGGACCATCGGCACCGTTCCGCTGTCAGATCCTGCCGGCGAGCGGTCGCTGGCTCCGGTAGCCTGCGACAGGGTCTACGGCACCCTGCACGGCATCGTCTGCCTGAAAACCAACCGCGGGCTCGTGACCAGCTTCGAAGCCGTCCTGCTGAACGGGGAATGGCAGCCGACCAGGACCTGGGCGCTACCGGGCATCCCCAGCCGCACGCGGGTGAGTGCGGACGGATCCCTGGTGGCAACAACTGTGTTTGTCTCCGGGCACTCGTACGGCGGCGGGAGCTTCTCGACCGAGACTTCCATCACGGCGGCGCAGGGTAGCGGCGGAACCGGGAGCCTCGAAGACTTCGCGCTGCTGGTCAACGGCACCCGCATCACCGCGGCGGACCGGAACATCTGGGGCGTGACTTTCGTCCCGGGCAAAAGCGACACGTTCTACGCGACGGCGGCTTCATCGGGGCGCATCTGGCTGGTGCAGGGCAGTCTTTCGGCGCGCACCCTCACGGCAATCCACGACGGCGTGGAGTGCCCGTCAATCTCCCCCGATGGCACCCGGATCGCGTACAAAAAGAACACCGGCGGCCCGCTGTCCCCGCACTGGCGTGCGGCCCTCCTGGACCTGGCCACCGGGACGGAAACTGTACTGTCCGAGACGCGCAGCGTGGACGACCAGATCGAGTGGCTGGACGACCAGACGCTGCTCTACGGCCTCGCCCGCGACGGTGCCGCCGGCGACAGTGACATCTGGCAGATCGGCATGGATCCGGCGTCGCGTCCGGCCCTCTACATCGAGCACGCCTGGTCCCCGTCGGTGGTGCGCTGACCGGAGTTTCCCCGGTCCTGAGCCCGGTAGAGACCCATCCTGACCGGAGTTTCCCCGGTCCTGAGCCCGGTAGAGACCCATCGATTGCTCCTTAACTGCCGTTACCAATCCTGTTATGGAGCAGCGGATGAAAGAAACCAAGGGAAACGGCTGTGCTAGTGCTCCGTGTTAATGGTTTGTTTGCGTTTCATCTTGCCCAGGAGGTACTCCGCTGACTTGGTCCAGGTGAATGGTTTGGCGTCCTGGTTGTAGTTCTCGATGTAGCG